>NZ_JARVRT010000007.1:0-238537 GCF_030209605.1 Luteibacter sp. ME-Dv--P-043b | reverse complement strand
TAGCGGGTCGCCGCAGGCGTGGCCCCGAGGGTGGCACCCGCCGGCTCTTGCTCCAAGCCGCCAAGGCTCGAGGCCCAACGCGATGCCGCAGGCGAGCGCCCCTCCACGGCAATCCACGATGAGCCTTGTCACACAGCCAGCAGACCGCCATCCACGAAGAGTTCGGTACCGGCGATGTAGCTGCTCTCGTCCGACGCCAGGAACAGCACGGCGCGGGCCATTTCATCCGGCTGCCCCAGGCGGCCGAGGGGCACCACCTGGTTGAACATGTCTTCCACGCCCGGCCGCGTGTCCAGGTAGCCGCGCATCAGCTTCGTTTCGGTGCCGCTGGGCGATACCACGTTGACGCGGATGCCGCGGTCTTTCAGATCGGACGTCCAACTGCGGGCGAACGAGCGCACGGCCGCCTTGCTTGCGTTATACAGCGACTGACCCGGGAAGCCCTTGCTGCCGGCGACCGAACCGTTGAGCACCACGGCGCCGCCCTTGGCCATCAGCGGAAGCGCTTTTTGCACGGTGAAGATCAGGCCACGCACGTTGAGGCCGAAGATGTGTTCGAAGGCGGCTTCATCGATCTCACCCAGGGGACGTGCGTCGGATTCAGCGATACCGGCATTGCCGAAGAGCACGTCCACCTTGCCGTGGTCGCGCTTGACGATGTCGTACAGGCGGTCCAGATCGTCCAGACGCGAGGCGTCGCCCTGGACGCCGATGGCGCCGGCGCCGATCTCGCGCACCGCTGCATCGAGCCGGTCCTGCCGGCGGCCGGTGATGTAGACCGTGGCTCCCTCGGCGACGAAGGCTTTGGCCGTCGCCAGCCCGATACCTTCGCTGCCGCCCGTGATGACGACTACCTTGTTCTCGAATCGCTGTGCCATACCAGAGTCCTTATGAAGTGGAGGATTGCTCCACTTAGTATATGGAGGCATCATCCACTTATCAATGGAGGGAGTTCATGAACCGAAAGCTCGTCACTGACGAGACACCGCTTCGTGCGGATGCCGCGCGTAACCGCGAGCGGATTCTCGAGGCGGCGGAGGCGGTGTTCGTCGAGCGTGGGGCCGACGCCTCGCTCGAGGAGGTCGCCAAGCGCGCCGGGGTCGGCATCGGCACGCTTTATCGTCGTTTCGCTACACGGGACGAGCTGCTGGCGGCGCTGAGCGACACGCGCCTGCTCGAGCTTGCCGAGGCCAGCCGGACGCGCGATGCCCTTGGCGAGGAAGCGTCGGTGCGCAGCTTCGTCCGTGAGCTGGTCGGCCACACCACCCATTACCGCGGGCTGGCTGCGTCGCTGGGCGCCGTGCTCAAGAGCGGCGCTGCGGGGTGTCAGGCCAGCAGCGAAGAAGCGCAGCGTCTGCTCGAACGCGCACAGGCGGCGGGCGTGATCCGTGGCGACGTGACCGTGGGTGACCTGGTCTGCGTCGTGATGGCCATCTGCCTGTCGGTCGAACAGGATGTCACGACGACATCGCGCGTGGATCATCTGGTGGGCGTTTTCCTGGACGGCATCGGCACGCGCTGAGCGCGTCCATCCGTGACCGATACCCATGGCGATGTAAACGTTTCGCTGGCAGTCTCGGCGGGTTATCGCGCCCTCGGAGCCGACCATGCCGCACCCCATCCGCCTTGGCTTTTGCATCGCGCTCGGCCTCGCCGCGGTGCCCGTCGCGGTCTGCCCCGCGCACGCCACCGACACGGCCGCCGCGCCTTCGAACGCGCAGATCGCGTCTCCCGACATCGAAAGGAAGGTCGATGCGCTGCTGGCGCGCATGACGTTGCAGGAGAAGGTCGGCCAGCTTTCGCAGTACGCCGCCCAGGGCGGATCGACGGCGACGGACACCGATGCGTTCGCGCCGAACCCGGAAACACGCACGAAGGTCGACACGATGGCGCTCGCCCGCAAGGGTGAATTGGGCTCCGTGCTCAACCTGGTCGGCGCGGCGAAGACGCGGCCCTTCCAGGAGGCCGCGCTGAAGAGTCGCCTCGGCATCCCCTTGCTGTTTGGCGCGGACATCATCCACGGCTATCGCACCATCTATCCGATTCCGCTGGCGCTGTCGGCCACGTGGGATCCGCAGCTCGTGCAGGACCTGTCACGCATGGCCGCGCTTGAAGTGACCCGCGGCGGCGTGAAGTGGGTGTTCTCGCCGATGGTCGATGTCTCGCGTGACGCGCGTTGGGGCCGCTCGGCGGAGGGCGCCGGCGAGGATGCGTACCTGGGCGCGGCCATCGCCCGCGCGTATATCCGTGGCTACCAGGGCAACGACCTGGCCGACCCTGAAAGCGTGGCGGCGTCGGTCAAGCATTTCGCTGCGTACGGTGCCGCCGAAGCGGGCAGGGAATACAACACCACCGACATGTCCGACGTGCGTCTGCGTCAGGTCTACCTGCCGCCGTATCGCGCGGCGGTCGACGAGGGCGCGGCGACGATGATGAGCGCGTTCAACGCGCTCAACGGTGTACCGGCCACGGCCGATCCGTACCTCATGACCGACGTGCTGCGGAAAGAGTGGGGCTTCAACGGCTTCGTCGTCAGCGACTACACGGCGATCATGGAACTGACCCATCACGGCATTGCGCCGGATGCGGCCACCGCCACGCGCAAAGCGCTGCAGGCGGGCGTGGAGATGGACATGATGAGCCATTACTACGACACGCAGATTCCCGCGCTGCTGGCCCAGGGCACGGTGTCGATGGCCACGGTGGACGAAGCCGTGCGCCGTGTCCTGCGGGTGAAATTCGCCCTCGGCCTCTTCGAGCACCCGTACGCGCGTGGCGTCGAGCTCGCCGGGCCGTCGGCCGCGAACCGTTCGCTGGCACGCCGCGCGGCGGAGGAATCGTTCGTGCTGCTGAAGAACGGCACGGTCGGGGCCACGCCATTGCTGCCGCTCGACGCCCATGTACGACACGTTGCCTTGATCGGTCCGCTGGCGGATGCGGCGAAGGAGATGCAGGGCCCGTGGGGTGGCGCGCGCACGTTCGATGATTTTACCACCTTGCGCAAGGGACTTGCCGATCGCCTGAAAGCGAACGGCGGTGAGCTGATCTACGCGCAGGGCACGGCAATCGATGGCGCCTCGGAGGCCGGTTTCGCCGACGCGCTGAAGGCGGCCGCACGCGCGGACGTTGTCATCATGGCGCTGGGAGAGGCCGCGCACATGAGTGGCGAAGCGGGCGCCCGCGCGCACCTGGGGCTGCCGGGCAACCAGCAGACGCTGCTCGAACAGGTCGTGGCCAGCGGTAAGCCGGTGGTGCTGCTGGTGTTCTCCGGTCGTCCGCTCGTACTCGACTGGGCCGACCGGCACGTGCCAGCGATCATGGCCGTATGGTTCCCGGGTGTCGAGGCGGGCAACGCGGTGGCTGACGTGGTGTTCGGCGACGTGGCGCCCAGCGGCAAGCTGACCATGAGCTTCCCGTATACGGAAGGGCAGGAGCCGCTGTACTACAACGCGTTCCCGACGGGACGCCCTGCGGGTGACGCCGATACGCGGCAGCCTCCGTCGCACGACACGACCTTCGTGTCGCGTTATATCGACACGCCCAACGCAGCCCTCTATCCGTTCGGTCACGGCCTGTCGTACACCACGTTCGGCTATTCGGACGTACGGGTCTCGCGTGCAAGCCTGCCACTCGCGGAGGCGAACCGACCGGGTGCGAAGGATCTCGTCACGGTGTCCGCCACGGTGAAGAACACCGGCTCGCGCGCGGGCACGGAAGTCGTCCAGCTTTACGTGCGCAACCTCGGTGCCAGCCTCGAACAGCCGGTGCGTAGCCTCCAGGGCTTCCAGCGGGTAAGCCTGCAACCCGGCGAGTCGAAGCAGGTCACGTTCCCGCTCGGCTTTGCCGAGCTCTCGTTCTGGAACCGCCAAAGCGTCCAGGTGGTCGAGCCGACGCGCTACACGGTGTGGGTTGGCGGCCGTTCCACGGCCGACCGTGAAGCCGTATTCGAGGTGACGCCGTGAGTGCCGTACCATAGCGGCATGGCTGACAAACCCCACGATTTCATCGATCAGTACCAGGCCCTGGTCCGCGACGGGCTCGAGGCCTGGTCGCGCCAGTTCGACCCCAAGGCCGAGGCGGTGGGCGAGGTCGGTCCCGCCGACATCATGTCCCGCATGTTCACCGGCCTCGGTGGCTACGGCGACTGGATGCGCTCGTTTACCGCCGGCGAACCGCTGGCAGCGCCTTTCGCGATGGGTGGCACGCCGCCCTTCGGCGGGGCAGGTCCCGGCCCGATGCCGTTCGGACCAGGCGGCCCGGGCATGCCGCCGTTCATGGCGGGCGCCCCTGGCACGGGGCCGTTCGGCTATGGCGCGCCGCCCGGCGCCACGGCTTCGCCGGGCACGCAGCACTTCGACGACTGGGCCCGCGTGGCGCGCGAAGCGTTGTCGATGCCGGCGTTCGGCCTGACCCGCGAGCAGCAGGAAGAACAGCAGGCGCTGCTACGCGCGTGGATCGACTACGCCGAGCACTACCAGCGCTACCAGACGCTGCTGCAAGGGGTGCAGGATCGCGCGACGGCGGCGTTGCGCCAGCAGGCGCCGCCCACCGATACCGACTCGATGCGCTCGGTGTACGACCGTTGGGTCAACCTCGCTGAAGAGAGCTATGGCGAGGCTGCGCTGTCGGAAGAATTCAAGGACGTCTACGCGGCCCTGGTCAACGCGCAGATGCGGCTGAAGCGGCTGCAGCAGAAACAGGTCGAGCGTTTCGCCGTCCAGGCCGGCATGCCCACCCGGACCGAGGTCGACAGCCTCGGCGAGCGCCTGCAATCGATGCGCCGCGAGTTGCGCAAGTTGCAGGGTGTGGCCGCCGAGGTCGATGCGCTGAAGGCGGACATCGCCGCGCTGCGCGGTTCGAGCGCGGCCTCGCCACCTGCGGGATCGCCCGCTCCGGCGAAGAAGGCCGGTACGACGAAGGCCCCTGTGAAGAAGGCCCCTGTGAAGAAGGCTGCCGTGACGAAGGCCGCCGTGAAGAAGGCCGCCGTGAAGAAGGCTCAACCGAAGAAGCCGGCTACCCGGGGCACTAAACGATGAGCGACCACCCGTTCGCGTTCGACCCCGCCCGTGCGCAGGCCGAAGTGGAAGCCTTCCGGCGCAAGCTCGAAGCCGGCATGGAAACGCTGAAACACGTCGGCCCGATCGAACTCGGCACGACGCCGCGCGAAGCCGTCTATACGGAAGACAAGCTCACCCTATGGCACTTCAAGGGCAGCAGGACGCCAACGGCGACGACCCCGTTGCTGATCTGCTATGCGCTGGTCAACACGCCGTGGATGGTCGACCTGCAGGAAGACCGTTCGATGGTGCGTAACCTGCTCGAGCAGGGTGAGGACGTCTACCTGATCGACTGGGGCTACCCCGACGGCGCCGACCGCTGGCTCACGCTGGAGGATTACATCGACGGCTATCTCGATCGGTGTGTCGACGCGGTGCGTGCACGCCACGACGGTGAAGCGCTCAACCTGCTCGGTATCTGCCAGGGCGGGGTGTTCTCGCTGTGCTACGCGGCGCTGCATCCGGAAAAGGTGCGCAACCTCGTCACCATGGTCACGCCGGTGGACTTCCATACGCCGGACAACATGCTGTCGCACTGGGCGCGTAACATCGACATCGACCTGTTCGTCGACACGATGGGCAACATCCCCGCCGACCTGATGAACTTCGCCTACCTCACGCTGAAACCGGTACGCCTCAACCAGCAGAAGTACGTCAGCCTGGTCGATATCCTGGACAACCCGAAGGAAGTGGAAAACTTCCTGCGCATGGAAAAGTGGATATTCGATTCGCCGGACCAGGCGGGCGAGGCGTTCCGCGAATTCGCGCGCGATTTCTTCCAGAAAAACCTGCTGATCAAGGGCGAGGCGATGATCGGCGCCCGCCGGGTCGACCTGAAGCGCATCACGCAGCCCGTGCTCAACGTCTACGCCGAACAGGATCACCTGGTCCCGCCCGCCGCGTCGACGCCCATGGGCGAGGCGATCGGCAGCAACGACTACACGGCCCTGGCCTTCCAGGGCGGCCACATCGGCATCTACGTCTCCGGCCGCGCGCAAAAGCAGGTTCCCCCCGCCATCCACGCGTGGCTGGCCGCCCGGTAGGAGCGCGCGATGCGCGCGAAACACCCCCGCGATGCGCCACCCCCATTGCCAATGCGATAATGCGCCGATGAACACCCACGCCTCCCACGATTCCATTCGTGCCGTGCAATGGCACGGCGATCGCCTGCGCCTGCTCGACCAGCGGCGGCTTCCCGCCGAAGAAGTCTGGTTCGACAGCACCTCGGCCGAGCACGTCACCACCGCTATCCGTGACCTGGCCGTGCGCGGCGCACCCGCGATCGGCATCGCCGCCGCCTGGGGCGTGGTGCTGGCGGCGCGGGCAGGGCAGGACCTGCCGGCCGCCTTGGCCACGCTGCGCGCAGCGCGGCCCACGGCGGTCAACCTGATGTGGGCGCTGGATCGCATGAACCGCCGCATCGCCGAGGGTGCCGACACCGACGCACTGACGCGCGAGGCCCAGGCCATCCAGGACGAGGACCTCGCCGCCAACCGCCACATGGGCGAACTGGGTGCCGCCCTGATCGAGCCGGGCTCGCACGTGCTCACCCACTGCAACACCGGCTCGCTGGCCACGGCCGGTTACGGCACCGCGCTCGGTGTCATCCGCGCGGGCGTCGCTTCCGGGCACATCGAACAGGTCTACGCCGGCGAAACACGGCCCTGGCAGCAGGGCGCCCGCCTGACCATGTGGGAGCTGGTGCGCGACGGCATCCCCGCGCGCCTGATCGCCGACTCCGCCGCATCGCACCTGCTCAAGGACGGCAAGGTGAAGTGGGTGATCGTAGGTGCGGACCGCATCGCCGCCAACGGCGACACCGCCAACAAGATCGGTACCTACCAGCTCGCCATCGCGGCGCGGCACCATGGGGTCAAATTCATGGTGGTGGCCCCGTCGACCACGGTGGACATGGCCACCGCCCACGGCGACGACATCGAGATCGAACTGCGCGACGCGGCGGAACTGTTGTCGATGTCCGGCACCCGCACCGTGATCGAAGGCGCGGACGCATGGAATCCGGTGTTCGACGTGACCCCCGCGGCGTTGATCGACGCCATCGTCACCGAGCGCGGCGTGATCCTCAAGCCCGACGAAACGCAGATGCGGACACTGTTCCCGTGAGCCATGTCCGCCGCGAACTGCTGTTGTTCGCGGTGGGTGGCGTGCTGGGCCTGCTGGTCGACGCAGGCATCGCCCAGTCGCTGGTCAGCTTCGCCGGCTGGAACATCTACACCGCGCGTATCGTGTCGTTCCTGTCGGCCGCCACGGCCACCTGGTGGTGGAACCGTCGGCACACCTTTGCGCACCGCCAGTCCGGGCGCAGCGCGCGCGCGGAATGGCTCCACTGGATGGGCCTGATGGCCGCTGGCGCGGTGGTCAACAACGGCGTCTACCTCATCGTGCTCGAGGCGTTTCCCGCGCTGCGCCCCTGGCCCGCGGTGGCCGTGGCGGCGGGCTCCGCGGTCGGCGCCACGGCCAATTTCCTCTTCGCCAGGACCCTGCTTTTCCGCAGCCGGAAAACAGCCGCGTAAGTAATTGTTTTTACGCCGTTTTTAGCTGTCTTTTCGACACCCGTTGTGATACTATCGACAGGTTGGGTCGGCCGCGTCGCGATACCGCGACACATGCGGGCGACGGGGGCATTTTGATGGACATCCAGGAAGCCGTTTGATGGCAGAACTCGCCAAAGAAATCATTCGCGTCAACATCGAAGACGAGATGCGTCAGAGCTATCTCGACTACGCGATGAGCGTCATCGTCGGGCGCGCGTTGCCCGATGTGCGCGACGGCCTCAAGCCGGTACATCGACGCGTTCTGTTCGCCATGAACGAGCTGGGCAACGGCTGGAACCGTGCCTACAAGAAGTCGGCCCGCGTGGTCGGTGACGTCATCGGTAAATACCACCCGCACGGCGATTCGTCGGTCTACGACGCGATCGTCCGCATGGCCCAGCCGTTCTCGCTGCGCTACATGCTGGTCGACGGCCAGGGTAACTTCGGTTCGGTCGACGGCGACAACGCCGCCGCCATGCGATACACCGAGGTGCGCATGTCGCGCCTCACGCACGAACTGCTTGCCGATATCGACAAGGAAACCGTCGACTTCGGGCCGAACTACGACGAAAGCGAAAGCGAGCCGCTGGTCCTGCCGGCGCGCGTGCCCAACCTGCTGGTCAACGGTTCCGCGGGCATCGCCGTGGGTATGGCGACCAACATCCCGCCGCACAACATGACCGAGGTGATCAACGCCACGCTGGCGCTGATCGAGGAACCCTCGCTCGGCGTCGACGAACTGATGACGCATATCCCCGGTCCGGATTTCCCGACCGCCGGCATCATCAACGGCTCCTCCGGCATCGTCGAGGCCTATCGCACGGGCCGTGGCCGCATCCTGGTGCGCGCGCGCACCGAGATCGAAACCGAGGCCAACGGTCGCGAAACCATCCTCATCCACGAGCTTCCCTACCAGGTCAACAAGGCGCGGCTGATCGAGAAGATCGCCGAGCTGGTCAAGGAAAAGAAGCTCGAGGGCATCAGCGAGCTGCGCGACGAGTCCGACAAGGACGGCATGCGCGTGGTCATCGAGATCCGCCGCGACGCCATGGGCGACGTGGTGCTGAACAACCTGTTCCAGCAGACGCAGCTGCAGGTCACCTTCGGCATCAACATGGTCGCGCTGCTCGACGGCCAGCCGAGGTTGATGAACCTCAAGGACATCCTCGAGGCGTTCATCCGCCATCGCCGCGAAGTCGTCACCCGTCGCACCATCTTCGACCTGCGCAAGGCACGCCAGCGCGCGCACATCCTCGAAGGCCTGACGGTCGCCCTGGCCAACATCGACGAGATGATCGAGCTGATCCGCACGTCGGCCTCCTCGCAGGAAGCCCGCGAGCGCATGGTTGCGCGTCGCTGGGAGCCGGGCCTGGTCAAGGCGCTGCTCGCCGCCACCGGCGCATCGTCCTCGCGTCCGGAAGACATGGACCCGCGCGACGGCCTGCGTGACGACGGCTACCAGCTGTCCGAAGCCCAGGCCACCGAGATCCTGCAGATGCGCCTGCATCGCCTCACCGGCCTGGAGCAGGAAAAACTCTCCGACGAGTACAAGGAAATCCTCGAGGCCATCCGTGGGCTCATCGATATCCTGGAAAACCCGGCGCGCCTGCTCGAAGTCATCCGCGAGGAACTGGAACAGATCCGCACGGACTACGGCGACGCCCGTCGCACCGAGATCCAGCATTCGCAGGAAGACCTCAACGTCCTCGACCTCATCGCGCCCGAGGATGTCGTGGTCACGCTGTCGCACACCGGCTACATCAAGCGGCAGCCGGCCAGCCTCTACCGTGCGCAGAAGCGCGGCGGCAAGGGCCGTTCGGCGTCGGCGCTGAAGAACGAAGACGTGGTGCAGCAGCTGTGGGTGGTGAACACGCACGACACGCTGCTCACCTTCACCAGCACCGGTCGCGTCTACTGGCTCAAGGTGTACCAGATGCCGGAAGCCGGCCCGGGTGCGCGCGGCAAGCCCATCGTCAACCTCCTGCCGCTGGGCGAGGGCGAGAAGGTGCAGGCCTTGCTGCCGGTGCGCGAGTACGATCCGACCTGCTTCGTCTTCTTCGCGACCCGACAGGGCACGGTGAAGAAAACACCGCTCACGGAATTCGCGTTCCAGCTGCAGAAGGGCAAGGCCGCCATCAACCTCGACGAGGGCGATGCGCTGGTCGATGTCGCCATGACCAACGGCGAAAGCGACGTGCTGCTATTCGCGTCCAACGGCAAGTCGGTACGCTTCGACGAAGGCACCGTCCGCTCGATGGGTCGTACGGCCACCGGTGTGCGCGGCATGCGCCTCGCCGACGGTTCCGAGGTGGTCTCGCTGATCGTAGCCAAGGGCGAGGGTGACATCCTCACCGCCACGGCACGTGGTTACGGCAAGCGCACCGAGCTGCAGGAATTCCCGAAGAAGGGCCGCGGCACGCAGGGCGTCATCGCCATTCAGTGCTCGGATCGTAACGGCCAGCTCGTGGCCGCCACCCAGGTCACCGAGACGCAGCAGCTGATGCTGATCTCCGACCAGGGCACGCTGGTGCGCACGCGTGTGTCCGAAGTCTCGCAGCTCAGCCGCAATACGCAGGGCGTCACCCTGATCAAGCTGCCCAAGGACGAGACGCTGATCGGCATCGTGCGCCTGGAAGCGGAAGAGGAGCTGGAGATCGACGGCGAACTTGCCGACGATGTCGCCATGATCGGCGGCGAGGCGGCGGCGGACATGCCGCCGGTCGAAAGCGGTCCGGTGGACGACGACGGCACCGAACCGAGCGACGCGTAAACAGATCGACGCGTCACGAGAAACCCCCGCGGTATCCGCGGGGGTTTTTTTTCAGCCGT
This sequence comes from Luteibacter sp. ME-Dv--P-043b, assembly GCF_030209605.1. NCBI lineage: Bacteria > Pseudomonadati > Pseudomonadota > Gammaproteobacteria > Lysobacterales > Rhodanobacteraceae > Luteibacter > Luteibacter sp. ME-Dv--P-043b. Next base: position 228,096 of record NZ_JARVRT010000007.1, on the reverse strand, counting down.
CGATCGCCTGCAACATCGTCTCCGCCGTCGACACGCGGAACTCGCCGGGCGCCTCGACGTTCAGCACCTTGACCACGCCATCTTCCGCGTAGAGGGCGAAACGCTTCGCGCGAATACCCATGCCATTCTTGGTGCCGTCCAGTTCCAGGCCCATGGCCTTGGCAAACGTGGCATTGCCGTCGCCGAGCATCAGCAGCCCGTCGGGCACCCCTTGCGATTCGCCCCAGGCGTGCATCACGAAGGCATCGTTGACGGACAGGCAGGCAACCGTGACCCCACGTGCCGTGAAATCCTCCAGGTGCTGGATGTAGCCGGGCAGGTGCCTGTTGGAGCAGGTCGGGGTGAAGGCACCGGGTACCGCGAACAGCACGACCTTGCCCTTACCGAGGACGTCGGTGCTGGAGACGGTCTGGATGCCGTCCTGGAAGACGGCGAGCGTGGCTTCGGGAATGCGGTCGCCGACGGCAATGGTCATGGCAAGGTCCTTGGGGTGATGGAAGTGCCGAGTGTACGGGAAGGCGCTTTTGCTGAAGCGACGGCAACCGTCGCCCGCGTGCTCTTGAATCGCGCCGCGGCGGTCATATGTTTCATCCCAGACGGCCAGCGGGCCGAAAAACTTCTTGGGAGTCAAACAGATGAACCAGCTTCGTCAGGTGTCGTTCCGTCGTGCGCCGGTGTTCGCCAGCGACGTCCGCAACGTGTTCGATCAGTTCTTCGGCGCCGAGATCCCGGCGAACGCAGCCACGGCCAGCACTGAAAGCGCCTGGGCGCCGCGCGTGGATATCCGTGAAGAAGCCGGGCGATTCCTCATCCTGGCCGACGTGCCCGGGGTGGACCTGGCCGGTATCGAGATCCAGATGGAAAAGAACGTGCTGAGCATCTCGGGTGAGCGCAAGGCGTTCGCCAGCGAGGCCGAAGGCAGCTTCAGCCGCGTCGAGCGTGCGGCGGGTGCGTTCAAGCGCCGGTTCACGCTGCCGGAGAGCGCCGATGCCGAGGGCATCACGGCATCCGGCGCCAACGGCGTGCTCGAAATCGCCATTCCGAAGAAGGCCCAGAGTGCGCCACGTCGTATTGTAGTTAACGCCGCGGGCTGATTCGCTCTAAGCTTGGAAGCCTGGCCCGCGGTGGACACGTTCCGCCGCGGGCATTTCGTTTTTTGGTTGTCGACACAAGCCCGGGAGAGCCTGTGGAGTTCAAGGATTACTACGAAGCCTTAGGGGTCAAGCCCGATGCGACCGACGCCGAGATCAAGGCGGCGTACCGCAAGCTTGCCCGTAAATACCATCCCGACAAGAACAAGGAGCCGGGGGCCGAGGAAAAGTTCAAGGCGATCAACGAGGCCAACGAGGCCCTGAAAGATCCCGAGAAACGCCGCCAGTACGACCAGATCCGCGCCGGCGGTTATCGCCAGGGCGAGCAGTTCCGTCCGCCCCCGGGCTTCGGCCAGGGCGGTGGTGGCTTCGACTTCGGTGACATGGGTGGCCGCGGTGGCGGCGACTTCAGCGACTTCTTCGAAAGCCTGTTCGGCGGTGCCGGGCGGGGCAGGGGGCCGCAGCAGCAGGCCCAGGCGCGTCGCGGCCGGGATATCCAGGCCAGGATCGAGACCGACCTGCAGACCGCCTTCACCGGCGGCAAGACGCGCGTGGTGCTGAACGACTCGAACGGCGGCGAGCGAACGCTGGAAGTGAAGATCCCGGCGGGCATCGCGTCCGGGCAGACGATCCGTCTGGCCGGACAGGGCCACCCGGGCGCCGGTGGTGGCCCCTCGGGCGATCTGCTGCTGGAGATCGGCATCCGCGACGATGCGCGCTTCCGCCTCGACGGCCGTACCGTCACGCACACGCTGCCCATCACCCCGTGGGAAGCCGCGCTGGGTGCCACGGTGCCCGTGCCGACCCTTGGCGGCCACGTGGACCTGCGCATCCCCGCCGGCTCGCAGTCCGGTCGCAAGCTGCGCCTCAAGGGGCGTGGCCTGCCGGGCTCGGAGCCCGGCGACCAGATCGTGGTGCTGGAGATTCGCGTCCCCGTGCCGGAAACGCACGAAGAGCAAGCGGCCTACGCGGAGTTCAAGGACGCCTTCAGCGGCTTCGACCCCCGTCGCTAACTCGTCGCGGGGTGTGTGTAGGAGCGCACGATGTGCGCGAAAAGCCGACAAAGCGGTGATGAGGCAAGCCACGAAGGTTCGGCAAGCCCCATCGCGCACATCGTGCGCTCCTACAGACATCGTCCGTGCGGCCAGACGTTGTCCGGCCCGGCGGTCAGGCCGGCAGGTGTTCCTTCAGGGCGGCGATCAGCTCGTCTTCCTTGATGGGCTTGACCACGTAGGCCCTGGCGCCCTGGCGCAGACCCCATACCTTGTCGGTGTCCTGGTCCTTGGTGGTGACCAGGATGATCGGGATGTGCTTGGTCGCCTCTTCCTTGCTGATGGTGCGCGTGGCCTGGAACCCGTTGAGGTTGGGCATGACGACGTCCATCAGGATGAGGTCGGGGATCTCGCGCTTGGCGACTTCGACGCCCTGGGCACCGTCCTCGGCGGTGATGGCCTCGTGGCCCAGCTTCTCGACGATGCGCTTGATTCCCAGCAGCTGCGACGGCGAATCGTCGACGATCAGGATGCGAGCCATTCACTTTCCCCCGGGCAAAGCCCGATGTGTTTCCTTGGTGACCCCCGCCATCCGGGCGGGCATCTTCGATAACCACGCGTGACGGTAATCCGTCACGCGTTGCGCCTCTGGCGATGGGCCATTCTACCGACCGATGCGCCCGTATCAATGGCCGGGCGGATTAAACCTGCCTCGACAGCGACTTAACACGGCCAATGCCGCCCTCAACCGCCCGTATCGACCGATGTGGCGGTGATCCATTTCGGCGTGTAGCTGGATTCGTAGTGCTGCATCCAGTTGAACAGGGCGTCGATGTCGTCGCCGAACCACACCTGGTCGCGCTGGGTCGACTTGACGAAGCCCTCGGCCACCATGTGGTCCATGCTCGCCGCAAGGCCCTGGTAAAACCCGCGCACGTCCAGGAAGGCGCAGGGGTAGCTGTGCAGGCCCAGCTGGGCCCAGGTCAGCATCTCGAACATCTCGTCCATGGTGCCGAAGCCGCCCGGCAGCGCGACGAAGGCGTCGGACAGCTCGTACATGCGCGTCTTGCGCTGGTGCATCGTCTCGACCACCTGCAGCTCGGACAGCCCGGTGTGGGCGACCTCCTTTTCCACCAGCTGGCGCGGAATGACCCCGATGACGCGGCCGCCCGCGGCGAGCACGGCGTCGGCCACGGTGCCCATGAGGCCGACCTTGCCCCCGCCGTAGACCAGGGCGATGCCCTCGCGGGCCATCCGCTGCCCGAAAGCCGTGGCCGCTTCGACATACGCCGGATGCGAGCCGCTGTTGGATCCGCAGTAGACGCAGAGGGATCTGATCTCACGCATGGTTGAAGTCTCCGATGTATTTGTAGGAGCGCACGCTTTGCGCGAACCGGTCTGGCGCGTAGGAGCGCACGATGTGCGCGAACCGGCCAGGCGTGTAGGAGCGCACGATGTGCGCGACATGTTTTGAGGCCGAACCGGTGAGCCTGTGCGCCGGGTTTGGGCGTGTCGCGGCGTGAATCGCGCACATCGTGCGCTCCTACGGTGTTCCGGCAACATTCCGGCAACGTGCGTACAAACAACGAAGCCCGCCCTTGCTTGGGGCAGGGGCGGGCTTCGGTGGCGCGGGCTAGGTCAGTTGCCCTTGTGGATGGCGCGCTTGTCGACCGAGAGGGCGGCTTCGTGCACCACTTCCGACAAGGCGGGGTGGGCGTGGACGATGCGGGCCAGGTCTTCCGACGAGCCCTTGAACTCCATCGCCACGACGCACTCGTGGATCAGTTCGGAGACCACCGGGCCGACCATGTGCACGCCGAGGATGCGATCGGTTTCGGCGTGGGCGATCATCTTGACCTGGCCGATGCCCTCGTTCATCGCCACGGCGCGACCGTTGGCGGCGAAGGGGAAGGCGCCCGTCTTATAGGGGATGCCTTCTTCCTTGAGCTGCTCTTCGGTCTTGCCGACCCAGGCGATTTCCGGCTCGGTGTAAATGACCCAGGGCACGGTGTCGAGGTTGATGTGGCCCGGCTTGCCGGCGATCAGCTCGGCCACCATGACGCCTTCCTCGGAACCCTTGTGCGCGAGCATCGGGCCGCGCACGGCATCGCCGATGGCCCAGACGCCATCGACGCCGGTGTGGTTGTGCTCGTCGACCACGATGCGACCGCGCTCGTCCAGCTTGACGCCGGTGTCGTCGGCCAGCAGGCCGGCGGTGTAGGCGCGACGGCCGACGGCGACCAGCAGCTTGTCGACGACCAGCGTCTGCGCGGCGCCGTCCTTGTCGGTGTAGCCCAGGTGCACTTCGTCACCCTTGACTTCGGCGGAGGTGACCTTCGCATTGACCTTGATGTCCAGGCCCTGCTTGGCGAACTCGCGGGCGGCCATCTTGGCGATGTCCTGGTCGGCCACGGCGAGGAACTTCGGCAGGGCTTCCAGCACCGTGACCTCGGCGCCGAGGCGCTTCCACACGCTGCCCAGCTCCAGGCCGATCACGCCGGCACCGATCACACCCATGCGCCTGGGCACCTCGGTGAGGTCGAGCGCGCCGGCGTTGTCGATGATGTGCTTGCCGTCGAACTTGGCGAACGGCAGCTCGATGGGCACCGAGCCCGAGGCGAGGATGACGTTGGTGGCCGAGATGGTCGACACCGTGCCGTCGTTGCCGGTGACTTCCACTTCGTTGCCCTTCAGCAGCTTGCCCTTGCCGAAGAACGAGGTGACCTTGTTCGCCTTGAACAGCATGGTCACGCCGCCGGTGAACTGCTTGACGATCTTGTCCTTGCGGCCGATGAACGTGCCGATGTCGATCTTCGGGTTCTCGGCGGTGATGCCGTGATCCTTGAAGTTGTGCGTCAGGTTGTGGAACTGCTTGGACGAATCCAGCAGCGCCTTGGACGGGATGCAGCCCACGTTGAGGCAGGTGCCGCCCAGGGCCGCCTTGCCGTCCTTGCCGACGAACGCGTCGACCACGGCGGTCTTCAGGCCCAGCTGCGCGGCGCGGATCGCGGCCACGTAACCCGCGGGGCCCGCACCGATGACGATGACGTCGAACTTGTCGCTCATTGCTTTGCTCCGGATGAAACGGCGGAAGGGTGCTGCCGCCATATATGGGGTCGGAACGTGAAAACGGGAGTCTTTCGACTCCCGTTTTCACGTGACTGAATCAACCGACCATCAGAGGCCGAGCAGCATCCGCTGCGGGTTTTCCAGCTGGTTCTTGATGTCCACGAGGAACAGCACGGCATCGCGGCCGTCGATGATCCGGTGGTCGTACGACAGGGCGATGTACATCATCGGGGCGGCAACCACCTGGCCGTTCTCGACGATCGGGCGCTCCTTGATGGTGTGCATGCCCAGGATGGCGCTCTGCGGCGGGTTGACGATCGGGGTGGACAGCAGCGAACCGAAGGTGCCGCCGTTGGTGATCGTGAACGTGCCGCCCTGGAGGTCGTCCAGGCCCAGCTTGCCGTCACGCGCCTTCTTGGCGTAACCGATGATGCCCTTCTCGACGTCCGCGAAGGACATGTCCTGCACGTCGCGCAGCACCGGCGTGACCAGGCCCTTCTCGGTGGACACGGCGATCGAGATGTCCTGGTAGCCGTGGTAGATGATGTCCGAACCGTCCACCGAGGCGTTGATCACCGGGTAGCGCTTGAGGGCTTCCGTGGCGGCCTTGACGAAGAAGCTCATGAAGCCCAGCTTCACGCCGTTGGCCTTCTCGAACTGCTCGCCCAGAGCCTTGCGCAGCTTGACCACCTCGGCCAGGTTCACTTCGTTGAACGAGGTGAGCATGGCGATGGAGTTCTTCGACTGCATCAGGCGCTCGGCGATGCGCGTGCGGATGCGGGTCATGGCCACGCGCTCTTCCGGACGCGAACCCGGGGTGGGCTTGGCGGCGGGCGCGGCGGCAGCGGCTGGCGCGGTGGCGCCGCCCTTGCCGGCGTTGACCAGGTCTTCCTTGGTCACGCGGCCGTCGCGGCCGGTGCCGGCGACCTTGGACGGATCGATGTTGTCTTCCACGGCGACACGGCGGCCGGCGGGGGAGAGTTCGTCGACGCCCTTCGGGGCTTCCTTGGACTCGGCCTTCTCGGCCTTGGGCGCTTCAGCGGCGGCAGCGGCCGGCGCCGGGGCGGGCGCGGCAGCGGCGGCGCCTTCCTCGATCACGGCGATGACCTGGCTGCTGGTGACCGTCGAGCCTTCCTGGAACTTGATCTCCTTCAGCACGCCGTCGACGGGCGAGGGCACTTCGAGCACGACCTTGTCGGTTTCGAGATCCAGCAGGTTCTCGTCGCGCTTGACCGCGTCACCGGCCTTCTTGTGCCAGGTGGCGATGAGCGCGTCGGAGACCGATTCCGGCAGGACCGGGACTTTGACTTCGATGGACATGCTTGCCTTACTCCGCTGCGTGATCGGTGCCGACGGGCGCCACGAGCGCCTGCTCGACAAGCGCCGTCTGTTCGGCGATATGGGTATTGAGGTGGCCGGCGGCCGGCGAGGGCGAGCGCGAGCGTCCGGCGTAGGACAGGCTCTGCTTCGGCCCGATGCAGGCTTGCAGGTGGTGGCGGATCTGGAACCAGGCGCCCTGGTTCATCGGTTCTTCCTGGCACCACACCACTTCCTTCACGGAGGGGTATTTTTCCAGTTCGGCCGTGACTTCCGGGCGCGGGAACGGATAGAGCTGCTCGACGCGGACGATGGCCACGTCGGTCAGTTCACGCTTCTGGGCGTCCTCGAGCAGGTCGTAGTAGACCTTGCCCGAGCACAGCACCATGCGCTGGACCTTCTTGGCCGGCAGTTCGCGGTGCTCGCCGATCACCAGCTGGAACTGGCCGCGGGCCAGTTCGTCCAGCGAGGACACGGCCAGCTTGTGGCGCAGCAGCGACTTGGGCGTCATCACGATCAGCGGCTTGCGCACCGGGCGCACCTGCTGGCGACGGATCATGTGGAACGCCTGCGCCGGCGTGGTCGGCACGCAGACCTGCATGTTGTCCAGGGCGCACAACTGGAGGAAACGCTCCAGGCGCGCGGAGGAATGCTCCGGACCCTGGCCCTCGTAGCCGTGCGGCAGGAACAGCGACAGGCCGCAGAAGCGATCCCACTTGGCTTCGCCGGAGCTGATGAACTGGTCGATGACGACCTGGGCGCCGTTGGCGAAGTCGCCGAACTGGCCTTCCCAGATGGTGAGCTGGTCGGGCGAGGTGGTGGCTTCGCCGTATTCGAAGGCCATGACGGCTTCTTCGGAGAGCAGCGAGTCGATGACGTCGACGCGGGCGTCGGCGCGGATCTTGGACAGCGGCAGGTAGACGTCGTCGCTCTTCTGGTCGTGCAGCACCGCGTGGCGGTGGAAGAACGTGCCGCGACCGGCGTCCTGGCCGACCACGCGCAGGTCGTTGCCTTCGGCGATCAGCGTGCCGTAGGCCAGGTTCTCGGCAAAGCCCCAGTCGCCCGGGATCTCGCCGGCGGCCATCTTGCGGCGGTCGTCGTAGATCTTGGCGACACGCGGGTGCAGCGTGACATCGGAGGGGATGTCCAGCAGCACGTCGAGCACCTTGCCCAGCTGCTCGCGCGGCACGCCGGTGTCCACGGACATCGACAGCTTGTTGTTCTGGAAACGGCTCCAGTCCACCGGGATGTCCCGGGTGGGGTTCGGATTGATCGCGATCAGCGGCTCGCCCTTTTCCAGGCGCGCGCGGTAATCGTCGAGCATCTTCTGGCCGTCGTCCGCGCCGATGGTGGAGGCGGCGACCAGCGACTGCGCGTAGAGATCGCGCGTGGTCGGCCGCTTGCGGATGACCTGGTACATCAGCGGCTGGGTGGCCGCCGGCTCGTCGGCCTCGTTGTGGCCGTGGCGGCGGTAGCAGACGAGGTCGATCACCACGTCCTTCTTGAACTGCTTGCGGAACTGGTAGGCCAGGCGGGTGACCTGGATCACGGCTTCCGGGTCGTCGCCGTTCACGTGGAACACCGGCGCGTTGACCATCTTGGCCAGGTCGGTGCAGTACAGCGTGGAGCGGGCGTCTTCGCGCTTGGAGGTGGTGAAGCCCACCTGGTTGTTGACCACCATGTGCAGCGTGCCGCCGATGGCGAAGCCACGGGCCTGCGACATCTGCAGGAGCTCCATGTTGACGCCCTGGCCGGCGAAGGCGGCGTCGCCGTGGATCAGCACGGCCAGCGACTTGTCGCGCGCGGTGTCGCGACGGCGCGACTGGCGGGCGTGCACGGAGCCGGCAACCACGGGGTTGACGATTTCCAGGTGCGACGGGTTGAACGCCAGGGCGACATGCACGCCGCCGTTGGGTGTCTTGACGTCGGTGGAGAAGCCCATGTGGTACTTCACGTCACCCGTGTGGATGGCGCTGTCGTCGTGCTCGAACTTGCCTTCGAACTCGTTGAAGAGCTGCGAGGGCGCCTTGCCGAGGATGTTGACCAGGACGTTCAGGCGGCCGCGGTGGGCCATGCCGATGATGACTTCCTTGACCCCGTTGTCGCCGGCGGCGCGGACCACGTCGTCGACCATCGGGATCAGGCTGTCGCCACCTTCCAGCGAGAAGCGCTTCTGGCCGACGTACTTGGTGTGCAGGTAGCGCTCCAGGCCCTCGGCGGCGGTGAGCGCCTCCAGGACACGGACCTTCTCGGCCTTTTCCAGGCCCGGCGAACCGGCGGCTTTCTCCAGCCGCGAGTAGATCCACGAGCGCTGCTCGTAATCGGAGATGTACATGAACTCGGCGCCAACGGTGCCGGTATAGATGTGCTTGAGCTTCGCCAGCAGATCGCGCAGCTTCATGCGCTGGCCGCCACCGGCGAAGGTGCCCGCGTCGAACTCGGTATCCAGGTCGGCGTCGGACAGGCCGTGGAAGGCCAGGCCGAGGTCCGGCGTGTCGATATCCGGGACGGTGAGGCCGAGCGGATCGAGCTGGGCGGCGATGTGGCCGCGCGAACGGTACGCCGTCAGCAGGCGCAGGACGCCGGCCTGTTTCTGGGCATACGCGTTGTCGGCCGAGCCGGCGGCGGGCGCCGCGACCGCGCCACGGCGCTGTTTCTGCGCGGCCTCGATGCGGGCGATGACGGCGGAGTGGGGGACATCGCCAGCCTCGCGGCCCTTCAACGCCTTGAAGTAGCCATCCCACTCGGACGGCACGGAACCGGCATCGGCCAGCCAGGCCTCGTAGATCTGCTCTACGTAGTCGGCGTTGCCGCCGGCGAGCTGGGAGGATTCGGAAAACTCGCGGATCAGGTTTGCGCTCACGTCACCACCGGCACACACGAAAAAGACGGGTTGCCGCTGGGCGCAAGGGGGCGCGCCGCGGCATAAGAATCCGTTAAGTATAGCCCCGTGGCGCTACACGGCGCCAACCCGAATTCACGTAGGGGATGCCTTTCAGATCCCGAGTGGTCTTATCTGCCAGGCGGGCTCGGCCCGCTCCCAGACCTCGTCGAAATAGGCCATGAGACGAGAGGTCTCACCGGGTGCGTCGAGGTCGCCACGGGCTTCGAAGCGCCCGGCCACCGGCCGGAACAGGTAGCCACTTTTCGTATCGCAGATGAACGCCGATGCGTAGGCGAGGTGCACCTCGTCGAGCGGGACGCGGATCGACACCGCCGTAGGCAGGCGCTGGGCGAGGGCGACCAGCCGGTGACCGTCGCGGTGGGCCTGCTCCGCATCGTGGGTGAGGATGCGGACCTGGGCCTGTCGGCCACTGGTGGCGAGTCGGCGCAGTTCGGTGAGAATCGCCTCACTGTCCAGCTCGCCCACGGCCATCCTCGGCAGGTACAGCGCGGCACGGTAGCGCGCCTGGCTGAGCAGGCGTATCTGGGCGAGCTCGAGGCTGGCGCGATCGTCCGCGGCCAGCACCGTGTCCGCCGGCCCGTTCACCGACGGCGGCCCTTGCGGACGGCGAGGGCGCCCTCGTTGACCAGGGCCAGCAGCAGCTCGCGTTCGGCCGGCGAGGGCGCGCGGTCGAGCCGGACGTCGCGCTCGGCGGCCAGCCGCTCGGCCAGCTCGGCCGGGCAGGCATAGGCGTTACCACTGACGAACAGCGTGGCGGCCTTCTTGCCGCCGACCCAGGCCAGCCGGGCGTACGGATGGCGAACCAGGCCGGCCCCGGCGGCCAGTGCCTTGTCCAGCGCCGCGGCGGTGGTCGCCTTGGGCGGGGCGGCGGGCGACTGGGCGTTGCGGTAGCGGGTGATGAAGCGCCCGAACCAGTCGGCCAGCAGGTCACGGTCCAGCGCCCCGGCGAAGGGCAGCGCCTGGCGCAGCCGGTTGAGCGCGGCCGTGTCGATCTCGCCGATGCGCTTGACCGGGGCGAGGTCGGCATCGGTGTAGCGCAGTTCATCGGGCATGCGCTCGGCGAGGAAGTCGGCCAGGTCGCCGGTGAGCTCCGCCTGCGAGGGCGCGCGCATGCCGACCGAGAGGGTCATACAGTCGCCGAGGGCCACGCCGTCGTGCGGCACGCCGGGCGGCAGGTAGAGCATGTCGCCGGGCTCGAGCAGCCACTCGTGGGTGGGCAGGAAGTCCTTCAGCTGCTTCAGCTCCACATCAGTGCGGAAGTCCAATGGGGCGTCCGGGTCGTCGCTGATGGCCCAGTGACGCTGGCCGATGCCCTGGATCAGGAACACGTCGTACTGGTCCACGTGCGCACCGACGCCGCCACCGTCCTCGGCGTAGGAGACCATCACGTCGTCCACGCGCCAGCTGGGCAGGAAAGCGAAGTGGTCGAGCAGCGCGGCGACATCGGCGTCCCACTTGTCGACGTCCTGGACGAGGAGCGTCCAGTCGCGCTTGGGCGTCTTGCTGAATTCGGCTTCTTCGAAGGGGCCGGTTTTCACCGTCCAGCGGTCGCGCTTCTCGTCGTGGACGATGAGGCGGGCCAGCACCCCTTCTTCGCAGGCCAGGCCGGCGAGGTCGTTGGGCTCGATGGGCGGGTCGAAGTTCTCGAAGGCGTTGCGGATCAGCAGCGGGCGCTTTTGCCAGTAGTCGCGGAGGAAGTGCGCGGGGGTCATACCCAGGGGATGGGTGGACGTGCCGCGGACTTCGATGGGGAGGGGTTTGCGGGTGGGGGTTGGGATGGCCATGGGGCGGGATTGTAGCGTGGCGTGCGGCGGGGGCGCGGCCGGCGCGTGGCGGGGGGCGCGGCCGGGTCGGACCTTGGGGCCTTCGACGCTGCCCTTCGGGGCGGGCCGTCGCTGCGCTTGTGCTCGAATCAGGGTGCGCGGCCCTCAGCTCAGGCGGCCCCAAGATCCGACCCGGCCGCGCCTGCGTACGGTGTGGAGGTTTGGGGGAAGAGCTTTGGGGCGTCGCTGCGTTTATGAGGTCTTGGGCTGGGTGCTTTTGGGCGTGCCGAGCGTGGACTGGATCTGGTCGAGTTCGCGCATGTAGGAGGCGCTTTCGCCGGCGCTCAGGAAGCCTTGGCTGGCGTGGTCGGCGCGGGCTTTCTTGACGACCTGGGTGACTTTGGACGACAGGGCGGTGCTCTCGGGATGGGAGAGGTGGCCGGATTTTTCCGCGGTGGCGATTTGCGCGGAGAGGGATTTGGCTCTTGCGGTGAGGCGTTGGAGAAGGGCGTCTTTGGATGGTGCGCTTGCGGATGCGGGCGCCTGAGTCATCGTGCCCGACGGCGCGGGCGAGGTTTGCGCCAGGACGGAAGCAGGGACGGCCACGGTCAGCAGGGATGCAAGTGCGAGGGAGGTTAGACGTTTGGCAGTCATCGACGGGTTCGCATGGGTTGGTGCGAGTATTGTTCGGCGTGATTGATGAACTGTGGATGTGGGCCATTCGCCAGAAGGATTCGACATGTTCCAATAGAGGGCGTCACGTTGAATTTTTTCCCGCTGCTTGGTCGTTTTGATACCGCCTCGTATCCCGGCTGACGTTGTAAGGCAGGTAACTCTGCGTCGAAGTACTGATCTAACAGAAATCGAATGCTTTACGACTTTGGAAGCGTAAAAGACCAACAGATTAGAGTGATCGCGATGACCACACCGAATACAAGGAAGAGGTTTTCCCTACGGCTACGTCGCTGCCGAAGAACAAACGGCCACAGAAACATAAAGTCAGCAGCTCGTGTCCTTTTCGTCCCCACTTTTGTCCGATGCGACCACCACACGAGGGTGGTCACAAGGCACAAGAGCACCACAGGCACTGCGATAAATAGATTGATGCTGCTCATTTCTCGCAATTCGGGCATGTGTCTTTCGAGACGTGAATATAAGTCGATTCCCAAGCGAATTCGGCATCGACACTGGGTCCCAATCCGTGTCCGCGAAATACGTCTTAGCTAGTCAGTTTCACCTGTGCGGTGGAGAAGGATCAAATCTTGCTCGGGCTCGGTGTAATGGATGAGGCCGTAACTTTCGAAGTTGATCATGACGCCCGCTCCAAGATACGTCCATTGCTCAACCGAATATTCTAGATTACCTCCATATTGGTCGCCATCGATATCGACGACTACGTTGCCTGTCTTTCCACTTAAAGAGACGATGTCACCTAGCTGGCAAACTTGGCCATCGCAATACTTCATCAGGTTACTCCCAGATTTTTTCAGTACGGGGCAGTAGAAACCTCGCCACTCTGATCCAGCTCGACACGGAGTACAAAGGGTGAACTGGTGAATGTTTTCATTTCAGGCATCGAAGCTGTGGCTCGTGATGCACAAAGGCTGGGCGACTTCGAGCACGGGCCTGCCGTGCCCGGTCATCTGCATCAACGCTTCGATCTTGAACTCATCCTCGCGACGCTTTCCGTTCACCCTTCGGAACAGGTCTGAACTTGCCAGCATCAAATCCGTCCTGTTCTGCCAGATCAAGATCGAAGTCAGCACCACTCGATGCCATCGCTCTGAGCACATCCATGGAAAGGTAGTATCCATGGCGATCGTCATCTGCTTGATATCGCTCGACCAGACAGATTGAAATATGTCCCGCGAACGGTTTCAGTACGTTGTTTGGAATGAGTGCCAGAAGAGCTATCAAGTCACTTGAAATTTCCTCAAAAGAAGTTAAGAAATATTCTGATCGCCAGTACTTAGCAGAAATGTTGTTAATTGGCGCGCCGCGACCCAAGCGTGTCTTAACCTCTCCGCCAAGCAGCGATGAAAATTGCTCGGCAAAAACGTCAAGTTCACAACTATCACTGCCAATACGAAGATAGATCAAGAAGATGCTTTTCATCATCGCCACGTCGTGTGTGTCGGAGGGTCCTTGACTACCGAACAGCTGAGATTGCATCCCGGCAACAAATGCATCAAGCCTGGCACCGCGCGGGTTGGAATCGACATTCACTCACAGAAATTCTTGATAGATGCCATGTCCTGACGACCTTCTGGAACGGTTTGGACTGCCAAAAGGAAACCTTGACGCCAGTGAGCGCCACCATCGACAGGAGTGCCGTCCGCACGAATCATAAAAAACTTGCCAAGGCCATCCTTCTTATACAGTTCACTGAGCCAGAATTCGCCATGAGATGCTTCTCCCGATTGAAGCGGCTTCGCTGCCCATCCGCTAATCGCTGACTTCTTGCAGAGTGAAAACCCCTGCGCACGCAGGGCATGTCGAATGCTTTCAACGTACCGATAGGATTCGGGCTCCGAGATGAGGTGGAAGCTCACGCCATCGCTCAGATCGGATTGATGTATGTAAGAGACGCTGCTGGCTCCAGCTGGAACCATGGCCTCCAACTGGTTGTGCTGTCTGGAGCAGGCTGTAGTGCCCATAGCAGCTAGAACAACTAGTAGGCCTATTCTCTGTCTAGTTAACATTTCTAGTCCTTGGCAGGTGGCGGTGAGCAGAGACAGTTACTCGGGGATGGCGTCAACGAATGACCTTTTTCATGGTCGTAGTCCAAAGAGGGGTCGCCTCCCATCCCCACAGGATAACCGCGTGTCCTCGTGAGAGTCGGGTCGTTAAGGTCGCCGGACCACATATAGGGTCCCGACGTATTGACCCATAGCCACAAGCAATGACAAACATTGTTACTAATCAACGTGCCTAGGTCGCCAAGAATGTCGAGATTCAGCATGTCCGAGCCAACTTGAACCCAGTGCCCGCCACACTCAGCGAGCCCGAGCGGGTCTATGCCGCGTAGCGCATTGCTTTGGACGTAGGCATAGGTGCTTGCCTGCCGGGACAGAAGCCCAATCGGATCGCTTTGGATATACCTTCCCGTTGCGGCCTCATAATCCCGCTTTACGTTGTACGCCAAACCTGACTCCTGGTCGAAATACTGGCCTGGATAGCGCAGGTTGTTTACATATCCACTCGTTGATACCGGCTCCTTTTCGCCAAACGGGTTGCCTGCATACGCCCATTGCCAGAGCAGGACACCGCTGTTGTTGGTGATGACGCGGGGAGACCCGAGTCCATCGGCGTAGAGGAAGTTGACGGTCGCTGTCGTGCCATTGCGGTCAACAATGCCGACCGGTAAGTCATCCACCCAGACGTAGTCACGCGTGGTTGTCCCGGTGCTTTCACCCAGCAGGTGACTGCCTTCGTCGTAGTCAAATCGCGTGGTTAGCCCGCCAGCTACCTTCTGGACCCGCTGCCCGAAGGTATTCAGTACATAGCTGCCGACCGTCGCGCCGCCGTTTTGAACCACGGTCAACCGGTTGCGCTGGTTGTAGCCAAAGCCATAGGTTCCGGAGGCCAGCACATTCGCGGTGGCGTTGCCTCGTGCATCGACTTGGCGGCTGGTCGTACCGACGCCAGTCAGCTGGTGCGTACCCGCCTTGTACGTGTAGGTGCCGGTGAGCATGCCGGGTGCGACCTTCGATAACCGGTCGCCCGTCTTATTATATGTGTAGGCCTCCACCGCCGTGCCGTCCCCAGCATTGACGCCGGTCAGACGATAAAGCGCGTCGTAGCCGTAGGTCTCCGCAGGAGTCGCCACACCTGCCGTGTCGCCAAGGGCAATGATGTTACCCATGGTGTCGCGCTTCAGATGCAGTGAAAACGCGGTGCTTGCGATGTCGGTGAGCTGACCCGTGGCGTCAAAGGTGCGGGTGACCGTCTGGCCGTTGCCGAGCTTGTAGCTCGCCACCGGGCCGAATGGCTGGTAGGCGACGTTGCTGGCAACCGTCGTCGTGGTGCCGCCAGATGGGGTGGCCGTGACCGACATGATACGACCCGCCGCATCGCGGGCGTAGGCAACCACAGTGCCGTTGGCGGTCGTTAGGGACTTGAGCCGGTTGCCGGGTGTCCAGGTGTAGATCGTGGTCCGGGTATCAGTGCCAACCGTCTGCTGCTTTTTCACCACGTTGCCGCGCCGGTCGTAGCAGTACACCAGCCCGCCATTGCCCTCGATGATTCGGGTCAGGCGGCTCTTTCCGACACTTCCAGTGCAGCCAGTGACGGAGTCGGCTTCATCGAACTTGTAGGCGACGTTGAGCGTGGTGTCGGCATAGGTCTTGGCCGTCGGCCGTCCGAGCGCGTCGAAGGTCGAGGCAGTCGATACATTGGTCGCATCCATCGAGGTGACCGGGTTGCCACTGATATCGAATGTCTGCGAGGTCGTGCCCGTATCCGGGCTGTGCAGTCCCCCGGCATTGCCCAGGGCATCGATGTCATAGGTGGTGTTGAGCCCATCCGGGTCACTGAACCCGGTCAGCCGATCAAGGGCGTCGAAACTCGATACTGACTGGCTGTTGGCCGTCGCGGTATTGCTGCCCTGGTAGTCCCGCAAGGTGCTGACGAGGCGGTTGAGCCCGTCGTAAACCTGCTTTTGCTGCACCGACAGGCCATCCTGGCTGTGGACCAGATTGCCATTGGCGTCATAGCTATCGGTAAAGCCTGCGTTGAACACCGTCCGGTTGAGGCCATCGGTCAAGGCGGTCACTTGGCCGAGGTTGTTGAACGTACGGCCGAGGGACCGAACCACCGTTCCCGTCGGGCTCAGGACTTGCTCGGCCGTGCGGTTGCCGGCGTTGTCCAGGGTGTAGTGAATTCGCGCGCCAACGCCATCCGTGACGTCGGTCAGGCGGTGGGCCGCGTCGTAGGTGTATGTGGTCACAACGCCATCCGCATCCGTGACCGAATGGACCGTGCCGGTCGGGTCATAGGCGATGGTGGTGGTCGCATCAAGGGTCGAGGCCGCCCCGGAGGCGTTGGCGCGAAGGGTCTTGGTTGCGAGCCAGCCCCGGGCCGTATAGGTATAGTCGGTCAAGACCCCGTTCGGGTCCTTCATGCGGGTCACCCGCCCCGCCTTGTCGTACGACACGTAGGTGGTGACAAGGCCGGCACCGTCCGTCGTCGACTTGGGGTCACCGAGGTGATGGCAGGTACCACCCGCCGTGGCGCAGCCCGACTCGTCCGTGGTCAGATAGTAGCTGTTGGACAGGGTATCGGCGACATCCGTGCGCGGGCCGTCGGTCTTCAGCAGCAGGCCGACCAGGGGACAGGTCGTGGTGTTGACGGCCGTGCAGTAGGTCATCACCGTACGTCGGATGCCGGCTGGCGCAGTGCTGCTCGGAGAACAGGTATAAGACGGGGCCGTTGCCGGGTCGATGAGGCACTGGGCGGTGGTTTGTCCGGCTGTGTTGTACGCCCAGCCTTCCTTGCTGACCACTTTGCCCAAACTGTCCCTGACCGTGCGCACAAGGGGTACACGCAGAGATGAGTTCCACGTCGTGTCCGTCGTGCGCTGCTCGGACAAACCCTTGGCATCAACCTTCGTCAGTAACAAGCCATTGGCGTCGTAGGTGGTAGACGTCGTATTTCCATTGCCATCGACCTTGGACGCAATGCGGCCGTTGGCGTCATATGTATAGGTCGTGGTCTGGGCCGCGCAGCCATCGCAGGTCCGCGTGACCGTCATCGGCTTGCTGACGCCAAACATGTAAGACACGGTGGTCGTTTCAGTTGCGCCAAAGCTATCGACGACAGCGTACTGCGTGCTGTTCTGTACGCCATGCGGGTCATTAATGACTGCAGTTGGATTCGAACCTGCGGCACCCACCGTGCTGCTTACGGTCGCGTGATACTGGGCATACGTTGTCGTGTCGACGCGCGTGCCAAGTTCGTCCAGCTGTCCCGTCAGGTCGTTGACGCCCGCGAAATTGGTCGACCCGTCGTTCTCGCCATAGACATACCGGCGCGTCGTATTGTCCGGGTACGTCAACGTAACCAGATTGTTATTCGCGTCATATGAGAACGTGTAGTTTCCACCTGCGGTGTCCTGCATTCCCGCCATACGGTTGCTGGTGTCCCAGGTAAAGACGATGCTCCTGCCCTGGGGATCCGTGATGGAACTCAGGTGACCTTGCGAATCATAGGCAAAGGTTTGCGTCATTCCATCCTGACGAATGATGGATCTAAGCGTACCAGTCGAATCATAGGTTTCGCGCGTCTTGTCGCTGCGCGTGTAAGTCCATCCCGCGATGTTTCCCGATGCGTCAAGGGTCGACTCTAGCGTATCGACGACGTCCAAGTCGCCGGTCCACGATGTACCATTCTGATCAAACCCATAGACCTTTCCGTCAGGGCGAAGCACATAGGCGGACGTAAGGGTCGAATTGCTTTCGACAACCACCCGCATCTGGTAGTTGTGCACCCGCCGCGCACCAAGCGAAAGCTGGACAGGGCTCAGGATAGGCACACTCTGTCCACCGTAGTAGGTGATGTCGAAACGGACGGGAAACGTTCCCTGCCCGGAAAATAGAGTCAGTGACTCAAACTTATTTCCTGTCGCGGGGTTGACTGGGTCACCGACTGCGCAAACCGGGCATTGGGGGGCACCCCGGCTTTTATCGGGGTCTGGCATGATGCCCGGGCAGCGACCGCCCCACGCATCGGCGTTGTAGGGTCCCCAAGTGGAACCGGGACACATTGCCCAGCGTCGAGCAAGCGAAGCGTAGTAGTCGTTTTCGAAAAACGAACAATCGTCGTAGTGATTCGCTATTTTCTTGGCTCTGTTTAAGTCACCGTCTTCATAGTCGCTCGAGTGGACTGCCTCCACGGACTGCAACACCCATTGGAGTGAGCCATTCTGACAATAAGGCGCATGCTTGCCCCAGTCCTCTGCAAATGCATCGTAGGGCGTCTGGTATCGAATCTGGTCCCACCCGCCGTTGTACCAGTCGGGGACGTTGTAGAAAATGATGGGTGCGTGTCCAGCTTCCGCGAGGCCCCAAAGGCACATCAGCAGGAGGCCTATGCAAAGCCGGCCAAGGCGTGCCCGCAGGCGGGTGGACTTATCCATGGTATTCCCCTGAGGGGCCGTACCGCCCCGACGGGCGCGAGAGTAAATCGCCTCGGACTCTGTGTCTGTAGGGGAAACCTTACAGAGAAACCAGCCGCCACATTCTCAAGACAACCCCCCAACCTTTTTGCTAGGTTGTCCCCGTTGCCTGCGGACCCGCTATCCACCCCGCAGGCAACCATCGCTCGAAAGCGGTGAGAAGCGCGGACCAGGGGTGTGACAGCACCACAAGGTCCGCTGACCCTAATCAACGAACAAGGTTGACCATGGCTACGCCAAAGCTTAAGGCATTCTCACGCGCGCCGCTTCCCGGTGGCGCTTCCCTCAACGGTTACCGGGCCGTCTGCCGCATCTGCAGACACGGTTGAAGAACCACGGCGCTCGCCGTTGTCCTGAGACGATTCGTGCCGAGCACACACGGCGCGTTGCCGCGTGTCCGACGGTCGACGGCTGACGCTGCATCCACTTCTGCAATCACGCCGCCCGGCGCCCGGTCACGGGCAGGCCGATGAGACTCATCGTGCGAGCGATGGTGGCACGTGCTTACCCATGGCGTGCCACGACTCGGCAACACGGCGGCATCAAGGAGAACTCCATGGACGAGAACGGACACACGGGTGAAGGCAGCATGGCGATCGCTGCTGACGTCAGCGTCAACATGCTGCTCAACGATGCGCATGCATGGCTACGTTACGCAGGCGGGGTCACCGGCTTGCTGGTCGAATCACTCGAAGACGATGACATTCTGCACCGCCAACGCACGATGCTGGCGCTGGGTGCCGTAGGGACACTGGTGTCGATGAGCGTGCAATGCGTGGCGCACGCACAGAAGAAGATGGAGTGGGACAAGCTATAACATGTCCTCCATCCCGTTTACCTCTGTATTCGTAGAGGTGCTGGGTGGTTACGCTCTGAGCGAGTTCGGCCACTTGTGGCCGCTGCTCGAGCGCAGAGTGTGACCACCCAGCGCCTCGTCGCCGCACCATGCGAGCAACCGCGGCTCCGGCATAGCGGCTTCGAGACAAGCCCGGGCCATGCAAGAAGACCCCACAAAAAAACCCGACTCACCCGAGCCGGGTTTCCATGACCACGCAACCTACAGAGACTCAGATATCGCGAGCCAGCTTATCCGCCAGGCCGATATACGAAGCAGGCGTCAGTTCCGCCAGCGCCCGCTTCGCATCGGCCGGCAGATCCAGCCCGTCGATAAAGGCGCGCATCGAGTCCTTCGTAATGCCCTGGCCGCGCGTCAGCGCCTTGAGCTGTTCGTACGGCTCCGGCAAACCGAAGCGACGCATCACCGTCTGCACGGCTTCGGCCAGCACTTCCCAGCTGGCGTCGAGGTCGGCGGCGACGCGCTCGGCGTTGACGTTGAGCTTGCCCAAGCCCTTGAGCAGCGACTCGATCGCGACCAGCGAATGGCCGTACGCGGTGCCGAGGGCGCGCAGCACGGTGGAGTCGGTGAGGTCGCGCTGCCAGCGGCTGATCGGCAGCTTCTCGGCGAAGTGGCCGAGCAGGGCGTTGGCGAGGCCGAAGTTGCCTTCGGCGTTCTCGAAGTCGATCGGGTTGACCTTGTGCGGCATGGTGGAGGAACCCACTTCGCCGGCCTTCAACGCCTGGCGGAAGTAGCCCAGCGAGATGTAGCCCCACACGTCGCGCGCCAGGTCGATCAGGATGATGTTGATCCGGCGCAGCACGTCGGCGAATTCGGCGATGCCGTCGTGCGGTTCGATCTGCGTGGTGTACGGGTTGAAGGTGAGGCCCAGGCCATCGACGAAGTGCGCGGCGAGCGACGGCCAGTCCACGTCGGGATAGGCGATGACGTGGGCGTTGTAGTTGCCCACGGCGCCGTTGATCTTGCCGGGGATCTCGATGGCGACCAGCTGCTTGCGCTGGCGCTCCAGGCGCGCCACGACGTTGGCGATCTCCTTGCCCATGGTGCTGGGCGAGGCGGTCTGTCCGTGCGTGCGCGACAGCAGCGACAGGCCGGCGTGTTCGTGGGCGAGGGCGCGCAAGCGGGCGATCACCTGGTCCAGGGCGGGTAGCAGCACGGACTCGCGGGCGTCGCGCAGCATCAGCGAGTAGGCGAGGTTGTTGATGTCTTCGCTGGTGCAGGCGAAATGGACGAATTCCTTGGCCTGGGCCAGGGCGGGATCGTTGCCGATCTTTTCCTTGATGAGGTATTCCACCGCCTTGACGTCGTGGTTGGTGGTGGCCTCGATCGCCTTGATCCGCTCGCCGTCTTCGATAGAGAAGCCGTCGGTGATGGCCAGCAGGCGGGTGACCGCCTCGGCGGGGAAGGCCGGCAGCTCGACGATGCCCGGGTGGGCGGCCAGGGCCAGCAGCCAGTGGATCTCCACGTGCACGCGCCGGTGCATCAGGCCGAATTCGCTGAAAATGGGGCGCAGCGGCTCCACCTTGGCGGCGTAACGGCCGTCCAGCGGCGAAAGGGCGGTGAGCGTGGCGTGGGACATGGAGGCGTTCCTGGGGCGTTTCGGTCAGTTCTTTAGTATACCGTTCGGGTAAAGCATTCGCGCACAGCGTGCGCTCCTACATGGTTTTATTGGAGGTTTCTTATGGCCCGGTTCCGTACTGAACGCGACAGCATGGGTGAGCTGAAGGTGCCTGCCAAGGCCCTTTATGGGGCGCAGACCCAGCGCGCCGTGGACAATTTCCCCATCTCGGGCCTGACCCTGCCGCGCGAGTTCATCCGCGCGCTGGGGCTGATCAAGTCGGCCGCCGCGGAGGCCAACGTCAAGCTGGGCCACCTGGACAAGGCGTCGGCCAAGGCCATCCGCGCGGCGGCGGAGCGGGTGGCGGCGGGCGAGGTGGACGCGCATTTCCCCATCGATGTCTTCCAGACCGGCTCGGGCACCAGTTCCAACATGAATGCCAACGAGGTGATCGCGCACCTGGCCGAGGCGGCGGGTAGCACGGTGCATCCCAACGATCACGTCAACGCGGGCCAGAGCTCCAACGACGTCATTCCCACCGCGATCCTGGTCAGCGCCACGCTGGCCACCACCGAAACGCTGCTGCCTGCCCTGAAGCACCTGCGCAAGACGATCGACGGCCGGGCAAAGGAGCTGAAGAAGGTGGTGAAGACGGGGCGCACCCACCTGATGGACGCCATGCCGATCACCTTCGGCCAGGAGCTGTCCGGCTGGTCGGCGCAGATCGACGACGCGATCGAGCGGATCGGCGACACGCTGAAACGCACCCGGCGCCTGCCGCAGGGCGGCAGCGCGGTGGGCACGGGCATCAATGCCGATCCGAAGTTCGGCCCGGCGGTGGCGGCGGAGCTGTCGAAGCTGACCGGCGTGAAGTTCGAGTCCGCGGCCAACTACTTCGCCGGCATGGCGGCGCAGGATGCACCGGTGGAATTGTCCGGCCAGTTGCGCACGCTGGCCGTGGCGGTGATGAAGATCGCCAACGACCTGCGCTGGATGAACTCCGGGCCGCTGGCCGGCCTGGGCGAGATCGAACTGCCGGCGTTGCAGCCGGGGTCGTCGATCATGCCGGGCAAGGTCAATCCGGTGATTCCCGAGGCCGCGGCCATGGTGGCGGCCCAGGTGATCGGCAACGACGCGACCATCGCCATCGCGGGGCAGTCGGGCAATTTCCAGCTCAACGTGATGCTGCCGGTGATCGCATACAACCTGCTGCAGTCGATCGAGATCCTGGCCAATGTCACCGTGCTGCTGGCGGACAAAGCCATCGCGGGCTTCAAGGTCAACGAGGAACACATCCGCGAAGCGTTGGACAAAAACCCGATCCTGGTCACCGCGCTCAATCCCGTCATCGGTTACGAGAAGGGCGCCGCGACCGCCAAGCAGGCGTACAAGGAAAAGCGCCCGATCATGGACGTGGCCCTGGAAACCACGGGCCTGTCGAAGGCGGAGCTTGCCAAACTGCTCGATCCCGCGGCGCTTACCAAGGGCGGCATTCATGGAGGTGGTGGCGGTGGCGGTGGCGGCGGCTGATTCGCAAGTTTTTGTAAGCGGAGTGTGATCGGTTAGGCTTGTTATTGAGAACTATTCGCATTATCGTTCGCGTCGATCCTTTCCCGGCTCGACAGGACGTTATGCAACGCCAGATCGGCATTCTCAATTCGCTCCACTCACCGTTGCTCTGCGAGATGATCGGCAGGGCCGGTTACGACTTCGTCGTGCTGGACCTCGAGCATCAGCTGGTCTCCCCCGATCAGCTGATGCACGCCATCCGCGCCTGCGAGGTGGTGGGTTGTGAGCCGTGGGTCCGCGTACCCGAAGTCGATGCGAAGCTGATCGGCCGCGTGCTGGATGCCGGTGCGCGGGCCGTGGTGATACCTCGCCTGGAAACCGCCGCACAGGCACGCGATGCCGTGGCGGCGGCACGTTTTCCGCCGCTGGGGCGTCGCGGCATCACCGGCGGCCGCGTCACCGGCTTCGGCCGGGAACCGCTCGATACCTATATCGAGCGCGCCAACCGCGATATCCGCATCGTTCCCATGATCGAGAGCAGGGCGGGCGTGGAGGCCATCGACGAGATCCTTGCCGTGCCCGGCGTATCGCTGGTCATGGAAGGCGCGCTCGACCTGTCGCTGGATATGGGCCTGGGTCCCCAGCCGTTGCACGCTGACGTATGGGACGCCCTGTTGTACCTGGCGGCGCGTTGCGCTGCGCACGACATCCCATTCTGCGCCAACCCCCGCACGGCCGAGCAGCGTGCCTACTGGCTCGCGCACGGCGGGGCGTGGCTGCTTGCCGGTGAAGACCGTGGCCTGTTGCAGGGCGCGTTGCGCGCACGGGCCAGCGAACTGCGTGATCCGTAATCCCTCTTAATTCATGCCAAGGAAACGTTCCATGAAGCACCGCCTCCGCCAGCGGCACATCGTTATCGCGCTGGGCCTTGCCGTGCTCGCGCAAGCCGTGTCGGCACAGGACGCCACGACCGCCTCCACCACGGCCACGCCGCCGGACAAGGCGCGCAAGCTCGATGCCGTGACGGTCACCGGCAGCGTGCTGGGCGCATCGCGGGCGGAGGACGTGAAGACGTATGCGGGCAGCCGTCAGGTGATCGATCGCGAGGCGCTGGCCACCGGTGCCAATCGCTCGCTGGACGATGCCTTGCAGCGCGTGCCGGGCGTGAAGGTCTTCGACGAGACGGGCACCGGCGTGCTGCCGCAGATCGCGTTGCGCGGGCTGTATGAAAGCCGCAGCGGACGCGTGCAGGCGCTGCTGGACGGCATCCCGCTGTCGCTGGCGCCGTATGGGCAGACCAGCCTGTCGCTGTTCCCGGTGACGCTGAACCAGATCGATCGCATCGACATCGTGCGCGGCGGCGCGGCCGTGCAGTACGGTCCGAACAACGTGGGCGGCGTCATCAACTTCGTCAGCAAGCCCATTCCCGATACGTGGCGCACCACGGTCGGCGAGCGCATCACCGCGTATGGCCGCGGCCAGATGCTGCGCGACACCTCGGTGTCCACCGGCGGCTACCTCACGCCGAACTTCGGCATGCAGCTGGATGCCGATTACCTCAAGGGTGAATACTTCCGTGGGCACAGCGGTACGAACGTCAAGAACGTCCGCCTGCGTACCGAGTGGTGGATCAGCGACGACAAGCTGCTCAAGGCGGATGTGCAGCGCTACGTCGCGCGCATGGACATGGCGGGTGCCTTGTCGGTCGCCGACTACGAGGACGACCCGCGGCAGGCCACGCGGCCGCTGGATCGCTTCCACGGCACCACCACCCGCGCATCGCTGACCTACGAGCAGGACCTGGGCGCCTGGTGGCTGTTCGACACCTCCAAGTTCAGCTGGAGCAACTTCAGCTCCGACAGCGAACGCAATTTCATCGTGGGCATGCGCCGTTCCTCCGCGCAGACCTGGCGTTCCGACCTGCCCCCGCAGTTGCTGCAAAGCGCGCCGCGCGGCTTCAAGGTGTACGGCACGCAACCGCAGTTCAGCCTGCACATCGACGGGCCGGTGACCCAGCAGTGGACGGTGGGCGCGCGTGCGGTGCACGAGGACATCGATTTCCTGGTCGGCAACACCGGCCTCGACAACGGCGTGTACACGCTGGTGCGCGACTGGCAGTTCCGCGACCGTGCCTGGGCGGCGTATGTCAGCGATGCGATCGGTTTTGCCGACGACCGGCTGACCGTGACCCCCGGCGTGCGTTACGAGCACCTGGACGCTACCTATCGTAACCTCGCCAACGGCGTGAGCTTCGAGAACAACGTGCGTAACGCGCTGCCGGGCCTGACCGTGGGCTTCAAGGCCACGGATGCGTGGTACGTGTATGCGGATGCGCAGCGCTCGCTGCGCGCGCCGCAGGTCACGCAGATCGTGTTCGGCGACAACCTGGATTCGGAGCTGGCCTGGAACTACGAGCTGGGCGCGCGTTTCCAGCCCACCGCGCGGACGGCCATCCATGCCGACCTGTATCGCATCGACTTCGACAAGCAGATCCAGCTCGACAACACCACGCGCACCTACGGCAACATCGGCAAGACCATCCACCAGGGCCTGGAGGCCGATGTGGCGTGGTCGCCTGAAGCGCTGGATGGGCTGAAGCTGACCGCCGGCTACGCGTACCTCGACGCCGAGCAGCGCTCGGGCGCCTTCGAAGGCCTGCGCGTGCCGTACACCTCGCGCAACCAGGTGAACGTGGGCGCGTCGTACACGCGCGGTCATACCACCGTCGCGTTGTCGGGTTACTACTTCAGCAGCGCCTTCACGGACACCGCCAACACGCGGGCCGAGAACGCCATCGCCTCGGTGGGCCGCTTGCCCGCGTACGCGGTGTGGAACGCGCAGTGGACGCAGACCCTGCTCACGCAGGGCACGTCGGTGCTCACCGGGTCGCTGGCGCTGAACAATCTTTTCGACAGGCAGTACTGGTACAGGGGAATCGATACCAGTCCGTGGGGTCGCCAGCCGGCCCCGGGTCGCAGTGTGACCCTCGGACTGGAGCTGGCTTTCTAACGCTCCACGTTACAAGGAACTTCCCCCATGGTGTCCTCCCCCCTCGTCATCCTCGCGCACATCGCGCATCCCGCCGTCCTCGACGGCTTCCTCCCCGCCGCGCACCGCCTCGGCCTGCGCGTGGTCATCGCCACGGACCGGCGGCTGGACCATCTCGAGCGCCTGAGCGCGACCGACACACCTGTGGAGGTCGTGGCCTGCGACGTCTTCAATCCGCTGGCCGTGATCGACGCCTTGCGCAATGAAGGCATCCGGCCGGCGGCGGTGTTCTCTAATAGCGACCACCTGCAGACCGCCACCGCGCTGGTGGCGGCGGAATTCGGCGTGCCGTGCAAGGACTGGCGCGTGTGCTACGCGGCGAAGAACAAGGCCGCCATGCGCGAGCGGTTGCGCGAACGCGGCTTGCCGTGTCCCTGGTTCCACATGCTGGCGCCGGGCGAACAGCCACCGGCGGACACGCCGTATCCGGTGATCGCGAAGCCGCGCGAAGGTGTCGCCAGCCTGGATGTCCGCCTGTGTGCCTCTGCCGAGGATTTGCTGGCGTACCTGGAGGCTTTCCGCCGCCAGGGGCCGGAGCGTGCGGTGTTGCTGGAAGCCTTCATCGAGGGCCCGCTGTTCACGCTGGAGACCTTGGGTGACGGGCATCGCGTGCAGGCCATCGGTGGCTTCGACGTCACGTTGTCGCCGCCGCCTGATTTCATCGAGCGCGAGGCGCACTGGAACGGGCCGCATGGCGTGGCCTGCCGCGAGCAGGCGCTGGCCCAGGTGATCGCCTTCGGCGTCGGCTTCGGGGTGTGCCATAGCGAGTTCGTCGCCACGCCGAAGGGTCCCGTGCTGATCGAGATCAACTACCGCAGCATCGGCGACGGCCGGGAGTTCATGCTCGATGCATTGCAGCCGGACGGCTGGTTCGAGCGGATACTGCGCCTGCACCTGGGTCATCCGCTGGAAGATGCGGTGCCCAGCGAGCGCCGCGCGATGGTGCGCTATTACGTGGCCACGGAGGAGGGCACGCTATCCGCCTCGCCGACCGATCGGGAGGAAGCCGGTGACGGTGCGCACGGGGTGTTCCGCGCCCTGCGCAAGACCGGCGACGAGATCCGCCTCACCCGTTCCAACAAGGATTACTTGGGCGCGCTGAGCCTGGTGGCCGATAACGACGACGATCTGGCCCGCGCCTTGTCGCGTATCGAGTCCGGCCTGCGCTGGCACATCGCTCCGATGGAGTCGCACGGATGAGCGGCCTTGTGCACATGACGGACGAGGCGTACATCGTGCGCCGGATCATCGATACCTGCCTGCGGGAGGACGTGCGCGGCATCGCCGGTCGCGGCGCGTTTGCGCAACCATCCGCAGCCGTCCGCTCGCACTGGAGCGGCGCGTCGCCCCAGGGGTGGTGGCGGATCGATCACCTGCCGGCCGGCGTGATCTGGTTGCCGGCGGCCCAGTACGACGCGATGCAGGATGTGCGCGCCGATGCGTCGCGCTGGTTGCGCGACGACGGCACGGGCGTGGTGGAAGAGGGTGGGGCGGCTTGCTGGCTGGCGCACCTGTCGGACGGGCTGGACGAGGAAACCGTGGCCCTGCACCGTGCGTATGCCGACGAGGCGGCCTGTGCCGTCGCCCATCGCGGCTTGGCGCGCGAGGCGTTCGAGCGCGATGCCGCGGTGCTGGCCCACGCACTGGACCACCCGACGTGGGACGAACGCCTGCTGGCCTGCGATCGCCTGGCCAGCTTCCGCGATCATCCCTTCTATCCGACCGCCCGGGCCAAGTCCGGCTTCGACGGTGACGACCTGCGCCGTTATGCGCCGGAATACGATCCGTCGTTCGCCTTGCGCTGGCTGGCCGTGCCGGTGGCGCTCGTGACCATGACCACGCCGCCGCCGGGCTTCTGGCCGTCGATGGCGGACGTGGGCCTGCCGTCCGCGCTGCATGCCACGCACGCGCTGCTGCCGGTCCATCCGCTCACGTGGTCGCGCCTGGGCGAGGGCGGCGAGGCCGAGGGACTGGCGTTGCCGCACGGGTCTCATCGCGCGCCGCACGCGTGGTTGACCGTGCGGCCGACGCTGTCCGTACGCACCGTGGTGCCGGTCGATCATCCGCGCGAGCACCTCAAGCTGCCCCTGCTGATGCGGACGCTGGGGGCGCTCAACCTGCGTCTCATCAAGCCGTCCACGTTGTACGACGGGCACTGGTTCGAGCGGGTGCTGCGCCGCGTGGCCGAGGTGGACGACGCGCTGCGCGACCGTTACGTGCACGTGGACGAATCGCACGGCGGCCATGTGGACGAAGCGCGCCATCTGTCCTGGCTGGTGCGCCGCTACCCCGCCCTGGACGACGCCACCCTCGTTCCCGTCGCGGCGCTGTGCGCCACGCTGCCCGACGGGCGCGCCATGGCGATGCACCTGGCGGATCGGTGGTACGACGGTGATGTCCTGGCCTGGTGGACGGCGTATGCCGGGCTGCTGTGCGACGTGCACCTGCGCCTGTGGCTGGTGCACGGCATCGCGCTGGAATCCAACCAGCAGAACGCCGTGCTGATCCACGAAGCGGGCCATCCGCTGCGTCTGCTGATGAAGGACAACGATGCCGCGCGCGTCCTGTTGCCGCGCCTGCGCGGCACGCTGGGCGATCTGGAGGCGTACGGGCCGCTGCGCGATGCGCGCATCGCCGTGGACGACGATGCGGCGCTCGCACGGATGTTCTGCACGATTACGCTGCAACTGTGCCTGGTCGCGGTGATCGAAGGGCTGGCGGAACAGCGCGCCGATCTTCGCGATGCGATGTATGTGGTGTTGCGCGACGCGCTGGAACACATGCTGCGTGTGCTGTCGGGCGAGGGCGTCGATATCGCGCCGGCACGCCGCCTGCTCGATGCGCCACGCCTGCCGGTGAAGTACCTGCTCAGCGCGGGCAGCCTGCTCAGCAAGGCGGCCAGCGGCGCGGCGGATATCAACAAGTTCTACGGCGAGAGCGGGCCCAACTTCATGCGGGATACGCGTGACGACAGGCTTGCCGGTGCGTTCGTCGCGCAGGGTGCGGGTTGATGCGCATCCTCGGCCCGGTGCTGTTCGCGCACTATCTCGCGGCATTCACGGCACTGGGCATGCCGTTGTTCATGCCGCGGGTACTGGGTGTGCTGGCTCCCGGCGCACCGACCTGGCTGGTGGGCACACTGTACGTCCTGCCCACGGTCTGCACCGCGCTGACCGCCACGGCGTGGGGGCGCTGGGCGGACCGGCACGGCCGCCGGCTGTCCTTGCTGCGCGCGCAGGCGGGGCTGGCCGTCGGTTTCCTCATCGCCGGCTTCGCGCCCAACCTTCCGGTGTTTGTCGTGGCGCTGGTCATCCAGGGCACGTTCGGGGGCTCGCTGGCTGCAGCCAATGCGTATCTGGCGACGCAGTCGAAGGCCGGCACGCTGTCGCGCGCGCTGGACTGGACGCAGTATTCCGCACGACTGGCCATGGTGACCGCACCGATCCTGCTCGGCCTGGCCACGCGCACGGGGCTGACCCACGAGCTGTACGGCTACCTGGCCGTGCTGCCGTGCCTCGCGCTGCTGGTCACCTCGCGCCTGCCGCGCGATGTGCCACGCGTTGTGGCGTCCACGAAAGCCGCTGCATCTACGCCGCCGGCGCCAGCCATCACCGGCATGCCTCATGCCGGGGACATCTCGCCCACATCGGTCCTCGCGGGCCTGCTCGCCATCCAGTTCCTGTTCTGCTTCGCGATGGTGGTCACGTTCCCGTATTTCCTGCCGTACAGCGAGCACCTCGGCGTACGCGACGACGGCGTGGCGGGCTGGTTCTACAGCCTGCCGCACCTGGTCTACCTGGTCGCCATGCCCTGGCTGCGGCGGATGGGCACCTCGCCGTTGACCCTGCTGGCGGGGCTGGCCGTGCTCGCGCTCGCGTGCGTCGGGCATGCCGTGCTCACCGTGGACACCTGGCTGCCGGTCATGCGCCTGGCCTACGGCGCCGGCATGCTGCTTTCCTTCGTCGGGCTGAACCGCGCCATGGCGGCGCAGTCGCACGAGCGCGGCGCGGGCACGTTGTTCGGCCGTTTCGACGCCACCGGCAAGTGGGCCGGTGCGCTGGGTGGCGTGGTCGCCGGTTCGCTGGTGGCGCGCTACGGCCTGGCGATGCCCTTCGTGGCTGCCGCGATCACCGCCGGCGTGGCCTGGTTGCTCGCCGTCGCCGTCTATCTTCCCGCCACACGGAGAAACGTCCATGTCCCCCCACGTCATGCGTGACCAGTGGTACGACGCGCTGGCCCAGTCCCAGGCCATCGCGTGCTGGCTCAACTGCTACCTGCGTGAGTTCGCCTTGCCCGCGGGCGAGGTGGATATCGATACGTCCCATGCAGACGATCCCGTGGCGCTCGGCCACGCAGGCGGCCAATGCCTGCGCATCCGGTTTCCCGAAGCCGGTTACGCCATCGCCGTGCGTACAGGTCGCATGAGCCGGCTCGGTCGTTGCGATTACGTGTCGGCGCCGTATCTCAAGCGTCCCGGTGAGCCCTGGCGCTGCGCGGATGCCACCAGCCTGGTGCACTTCCTGCTCGAGCGCGTGGCACCCGCGGTCGGCTTCAACGCCGAACTGCTGGCGCAGAGCGTCAACAGCGTGGACATCACGCGGCGCCTGCTGGCCCGCGGGCTGGACAAGGTGGCCAGCGGCGATAGCCTGCTGGATGCGGAGCAGGCCATGATCTGGGGCCATGCCATGCACCCGACCCCGAAAAGCCGCGAAGGCGTACCCGTCGAGGACGTGCTGGCCTGTTCGCCCGAGGCAGGCACGCGGTTTCCGTTGTACTGGTTCCGTGTCGATGCGGGCCTGCGCAAGCGCTACGGGATCGACGTGGACGCGACGCTGCTGCGCGCCGCGGGCGGCGAGGCGCTGTATCCCTGCCATCCCTGGGAGGTGGAACGGGTGCTCGCCAACCCGGCGTTCCAGGCCGCACGCGCGCAGGGGCTGATCGAGCCGGTGGGCGAGCGTGGTTTGGCGTTGGGTCCCACCTCGTCGGTGCGCACCATGTACCACGCGGACCTCGACTACTTCCTCAAGCTGTCCATCCATGTCCGCCTGACCAACTGCGTGCGCAAGAACGCGTGGTACGAACTGGAGAGTGCGGTGGCGCTGACCCGGCTGCTGGCGCCGGTATGGGCCGACGTGCGCCGGCGCGTGCGCGGTTTCGATGTCCTCACCGAACCCGCCGCCACGACGCTGGATTTCGGTGCGGCCAGCGAGGATGCCGACGCCGTGCGTGAACTCACCGAGAGCTTCGGCATGCTCTACCGCGACACGCTGGACGGCGCCACGCGCACGCGGTATCGCCCGGCCGTGGCGGGTGCGCTGTTCGCCACCGACCGTCACGGCGAGCGGCCGTGCGAAGCCATGGTGCGCGAGCATGCCGAACGGGCCGGCCTGCACTACGCCGCGGCCGCTGAGCGCTGGTTCGACAGCTATGCCGCGCTGCTTCTGGATGGTGTGTGGCTGGCGTTCTTCGACCACGGCGTGGTGCTCGAACCCCACCTGCAGAACACGGTGCTCGGTTTCGAGAATGGCCTGCCCACGCGCGTCTGGGTGCGTGACCTGGAAGGCACCAAGCTCAGCGACGATGCCTGGGCCGGGCCGCGCCTGGCGGACATGTCGCCGCGTGCCCGCGATTCGCTGCTCTATCCGCGTGACCTGGGTTGGAAGCGCGTGGCCTATTGCGCGCTCATCAACAATCTCGGCGAGGCTATCTTCCATATCGCGTCCGGCGCGGGTGCCGGTGCCGCGTTCGATCAACTGGAGCAACGCCTGTGGCAGGTGGTCGGCGGTATCGCCCGACGCTGGGGGCAGCGTTTCGGCGCGGAGTCGTTGCTGGACGCGCTGGTCGACGGTGCCGACCTGCCGAGCAAGAACAACCTGCGTACCCGCCTGTTCCGCCGCGCGGATCGCGAGTCGGATTACACCGCGCTGCCCAGCCCGCTCATCGATCGGGCTATCCCGCGGGCTGCGGCATGAGCCTGGCGCCCGATCCGACCCGGGCCATGAAGGCCCTGCACCGGCTGCGTGCGGACGCGGACCAGCCGGTGTGTGCCTACGTGTACGACCTGGATGCATTGCGTCGTCATGCCGAGTGGATGATGTCGCTGTTGCCAGCGCGTTGCGAGGTGTTCTACGCCGCGAAGGCCAACGCCGAGCCGCCGGTGTTGCGGACGCTTCGCCCCATCGTCCACGGCTTCGAGGCGGCCTCCGGCGGCGAACTGCGCTGGCTGCACGAGCACGAGCCCGGCAGCCGCTTGCTGTTCGGCGGCCCGGGCAAGCTGGACGAGGAACTGGCACTGGCCGTGTCGCTGCCCGACTGCGCCATCCATGTGGAAAGCGTGGGTGAACTGACCCGGCTTGCGGCGATCGCCGAGCGGGCGGAGCGCCGCGTGCCGGTCTTCCTGCGCATGAACATCGCCTTGCCCGCGCTGGGCAGCACGCGGCTGATGATGGGCGGCCGGCCTTCGCCGTTCGGGCTGGACGAGGACGCGTTGCCCGATGCGCTGGCGTGCCTGCGGGCATCGCCGTGGCTGGCGTTGCAGGGCTTCCACTTCCACCTGATGTCGCATCAGCCCGATGTCGATACGCATCTGGCCCTGGTGGATGCCTGCCTGGCCGCGGTGGCACGTTGGAGGCAGGCCTACGGTGTGGAAACGACGGTAGTCAACGTCGGCGGCGGCTTCGGTGTGGACTATGCGGAACCATCACGTTCGTTCGATTGGGCCCGCTTCTGCGCCGGCCTGGACGAGCGTCTTGCGCGGTATCCGGCGATGACACTGCGGTTCGAGCCGGGGCGCTATGTCAGCGTCGCATGTGGGTTCTACGCGATGGAGGTGCTGGATATCAAGCGCAACCATGGCCGCTGGTTCGCCATCGCACGCGGCGGCACGCATCACTTCCGCACGCCCGCGGCGCAGGGACACGACCATCCGTTCGTGACGGTGCGACGCGGCGGTGCGCCCGTGGTCGCCGACGAGGAGGTCACCCTCGTCGGCCAGCTGTGCACGCCCAAGGACGTGCTGGCCCGCGACCAGCGCCTCGCGACGCTGGCCCCCGGCGACTGGCTGGTGTTTACACTCGCCGGCGCGTACGCGTGGAACATCTCGCACCAGCATTTCCTGATGCATCCCCCACCGACGATGCTCTTCGTGTAACCGCCCATGGATCGGGCGCATCCGACCATGGCCTTCGTGCACCCACCCATGCTCTTCCTGCACCCACGCATGGTCTTCGTGCACGCATGGTCTTTGTGTAGGAGCCCACGATGTGGGCGAACCCTCAGCCTACGTGCAGCGAATGAAGCCATGCGCCGCATCCGTGCCAGCGTTTCCATGTGTTGAACGAAGCGGCTTTTAAAGCGCCTTAAAGCCGCGTTAGGGGAGTCTAAAGACGCTCGCTTGTGCATGCGGGCGGCGTCTTTCGCTGTAGCTACGTTGAGGGTTCGCCCACATCGTGGGCTCCTACACCATACAAAAACGGCCCTTGCGGGCCGTTGTCGTTCTGCAATGAACGGCCCCCGTGGGGGCCGTTGTCGTTCGCGCTCAGCTGTCGTCGCGCCAGCGGCGGAACCAGATGGCGCCGGCGATCATGACTACACCGGCGATCGCACCGATCCAGGCGGACGGATTGGCCAGGGCGCTGTAGTGGTAGGCCAGGTCCATGCTGTTGAGCAGGGCCGCCGGGTTGTCGTGGCCGGTGACCACCAGCGTGGAGGACTTGGTGACCCAGCCACCCGGGGCCAGGCTGCCCAGCAGGCGTCCCACGATGTTCTTCCAGAACCAGCCGCTTTCCATGCCGGCGGCACCCATCAGGTTGAACCACGACACGATGACGCCGGCGCCGAGGGGCAGGGCGATCGCCCAGAGGAACGGTTTGCTGCGGGCCCAGGCGGAGCAGAGCAGCAGCCAGCCGATGGTCGGCAGGGCCCAGATGGCGTAGAGCGGGATGAGCAGCACCATCTTCAGCACCACGCCCACCGGATGCGCTTCCATCAGCAGCCGCCAGACGCTCAGGCCGTGGACCTGACCGACGATGGCCACCACCAGGGCGAGGCATAAGCCGACGATGACACCGACCACGATCGCGATCACCGGGGCGAGCACCGCGGCACTGGCTACCTTGGACAGCACGGTGGAGGTGTCCGACACCGGCAGCGACTTCCAGAACAGGATGCTGCGATCGCGACGATCGTCGTACAGCGCACCCAGGCAGTAGAAGAAGATCACGATGGCGGCCACCGCCAGGATGATGCCGGCCACGGCGTAGAGCATGATGTCGATGGCGGCGCCGGCGTTGCGCAGATCCTCGAGGCTCATGCCGCCCTGCAGGTGCATGTCGTCGAAGTGGAAGCCACCCATGCGGCCGTTGTTGCCGAACATCTCGCCAACGGCGATGCCCATGAGGTTGATCGCGAGGAAGACGATGCCGGAGATCACGGGGGCCCAGAAGAACCCGCCCTTGTGTTCCCAGAACTCGCGCTTGACCAGCCAGTAGAAGGTTTTCATACGTAGGTGCCCTTCATGGTGGCGACGAAAAGGTCGCCGATCGACGGACGTCGTACCTCACCCAGCTGTTCCAGCCGCGCTCGATCCACGTTGTCGAAGAGGAAGATGCTCTTGCCGAACACCTGGCGCTCGTCCAGCGGCCCCAGTTCCCGGGCGGCCTGCGCGTGCTCCGCGCCGACCAGCACCTCGGCGAAGCGCTCGCCCAGGCTGTCCATGTCGGTGTCCAGCACGATCTTGCCGTCGCGGATGAACATCAGGTCGGTGAGGATGTGTTCGATCTCCTCCACCTGGTGGGTGGTCACCACGATGGTTTTCTGCTCGTCGAAATAGTCTTCCAGCAGGGTCTGGTAGAACTGCTTGCGGTAGAGGATGTCCAGGCCCAGCGTGGGCTCGTCCAGGATCAGCAGCTTCGCGTCGATCGACATGACCAGGGCGAGGTGCAGCTGCACGATCATGCCCTTGGACATCTGCTTGACCTTCTGTCCCGGCTGCAGCTTGGTGCGGGCGAGGAAGGCGTCGCATTTGGCGCGATCGAAGCGGGGGTGCGTGTTGGCCACGAAGTCGATGGCGTCGCGCACCTTCAGCCAGCGTGGCAGCACCGCCACATCCGCGATGAAGCACACCTGTTCCATCAGTTTGCCGCGCTCGCGGCGGGGATCCATGCCCAGGACGTCCAGCTGCCCTTCGAAGGTGGTGAGGCCGAGGATGGCTTTCAGCGCGGTGGTCTTGCCGGCGCCGTTGGGACCGATGAGGCCGACGATGCGGCCCGGACCGATCTGGAACGAGGCGCCGTCCAGGGCCAGCGACGACTTGAAGCGCTTGGTGAGGCCGGTGGCGGTAACGACCGCGGTCATGATGGATCCTCCGTGGAGCCGTGGGCTTCACGCATCAGGGTTTTAATGTCGAGCCCCATGCGCTGGAGGCGGGCGAACAAGGCCGGCCATTCCTCGCGCAGGAAGCGCTCCCTTTCACTTTTCAGCAGCGCGTCGCGCGCCCCATCGATCACGAACATGCCAAGACCCCTCCGTTTCTCAACCAGTTGTTCGTCGACCAGCTCCTGGTACGCCTTGGACACGGTCAGCGGGTTGATCTGAAAATCCCCCGCGACCTGGCGTACCGACGGCAGCGGATCGCCCTCGTTCAAGGCGCCATCCAGGATCATCGCCACCACGCGTTCGCGGAGCTGGCGGTAGATCGGGATGCTGTCGTTCCAGGTGATGGACATGTAATTCATTCCTTCGCCGTGCGGCGCAATGCATTTCCAAACGAATAGTAGGGCATGGCCATCTGTGCGCCGATCAGTGCGGCGGCACGATCCTCCGCGCTGCGACGAAGGGTGGCAGCTGCCGAGTCCAGGTTGGCTTCGCTGCCCAGGGCCGCCTCGCGCACATCGGCGGCGGTGGGGCGGACGTTCAGGGCAGGCAGGTCGACGACGCGGACGCCGTTGACGAAGGCGGGCACGCTGGCCAGGGCGGCAACACGGTCGTCGAAGGAGCGCAGGGCGAACACGCTGGTTCCGGCGATGAGGACAGAGACGGTCAGTGCGATGAGGTTCGGCGCTTTCATGGGACGACTCCGAGGACGTGCTGCCGGCGTGGCGCCGTGCAGGTGTAGTTGTGGTTGTGGTTAGAGGGAAGCGACGACGGGGGCGGCGTCGGCGTAGACGACGATCGGGGCCAGGTTGGTGACTTTGCTGCCGTTGATGACCGAGACCGGGGCGGCGGAGGTGGAGGTGCTGCTGAAGACGGCCAGGCTGGCGACGGCGAGGGCGACGGATGCGGCGACAGCGACGAGGTTCGGGGTTTTCATGGTGTTGCTCCTGCGGTGATGTGGGTGACCGGTGTTGTAGTGAACTATAACACCAGATTTTTAGTCGTCAAGCGGAATCGTTCGGGATTCTTCTATGACTTGTGGCCTAGGCCGTGCCGCGCTGTGCTGGTGAGGTGGGCGGCGGGCACACGGTCTGATGCGGGTTCGGGGGATAGGGTTTAAGGCGGGGCTGTGTGAGTGCGATCGGGCAGGGTGTCGCGGGGGGATTTCGCGCACGTGCGTGCGCTCCTACGCGGCGGTGGAGCGGCCAGGTGAGCGCGGCGGCGGAGAGGCCGGGCGAGGCGGGGATGCGGGGAGGCGAGAAGGCGAGAAGGCGAGAAGGCGAGAAGGCGAGAAGGCGAGAAGGCGGGACGAGGCGGCTGGATGTGGAAGCGGCCGGCCCTGGGAGGGGCCGGCCGCGAGGGCGATCGGTGTGCGGGGCGCCCTGCGGGGGCGCGGGGGTGGCTTAGAGTTCGGCGCGGAACTCGATGCCGACGACGCGCGGATCGTTGACGAAGGCGGTGCGGTTGTTGAAGTCGATGCCGCCGGTGATCACCTTCTTGTTGGTGATGTTGCGGCCGTAGAGCGCGACCTCGCGCTTGCCGAAGTCCCAGTTGTAGCCGACGCGGATGCCGCCTTCGAGGAAGGGCTTGCTCTTGAACTCCGCCGAGTCGTACAGGAAGAAGTTCACCTCGCTGCGGTAGTTCCAGTCGGTGTAGACGAAGAACTCGCCGCTTTCGCCATAGGGGATGCCGTAACGCGCGGTCCAGGTGCCGATCCACTTCGGCGCGTTGGGCAGCGTGTTGCCGTCGATAAGCGCGTTGCCGGCGAGGTTCAGCGGATCGAGCACGGTGCAGCCGCCGCCGCACGGGGCGATGGCCAGGTTGCGGTCCTTCAGCTCGGTGTGGTTATAGCTGCCGCCGGCGGTCATGTAGAACTGCGGGGTGAGGTAGGCCTCCAGGTCGAACTCGGCGCCGTAGCCTTCGGTCTTCTTCGCGTTGATCAGCTGCGTGACGTTGGTGGCACCCCCCACGGCGGTCAGCTGCTGGTTGTGCATGTTGTACTTGTAGATGTCCGCGTTGAAACGCAGCTTCTGGTCGTCCGTGGTCGACTTGAAGCCCACTTCGTACGAGGTGATCGTCTCCGGCTTCGCGGTGGAGATGCTGTTGGCGAAGTTGATCCGACCCTGCACGCTGGGCGCGCGGAAACCGTTGGCCACGCGTGCATAGACGTTGGCGTTCTTGGTCAGCTGCCAGGTGCCGGTCAGGTCGCCGCTCCAGCGCGAGTCGGTGGGGTCGGAGGTGAGCGGACCGACCGGGCCGGTGAAGCCCAGGAAACGCTCGGCACTGAACTCGCGCTTGTCGTGCGACCAGCGCGCGCCGGCACGCACGTCGAAGCTGTCGGTCACGTTGTAATCGGCCGAGCCGAACACCGCCCATGCCTTCGTGCGCTGGCTCTGGTCCACCCAACCGTTGAGCACGTGATTGTTCAGCGTGTCGTAGGAGAAATTGCTGATCGCGATGTCTTCGTCGAAGTAATAGGTGCCCACCTGCCACTTCAGCCGGTCCGACGTGTCGTTGGACAGGCGGAATTCCTGGGTGATCTGGCGATCCTTCGGCAGTGCGTCGGCGGTCTCGGAGGGGAACGGCGTGACGCGGTTGGTGGCGCTGGCGCGTGCCGGCGTGCCGGACGCGTCGTAACCGCCGTCGACATCGCCCAGGCTGTAGGTCGTGGCGCGCTCAAGGCCCGTGATCGAGGCGAAGTTGAGGTCGCCGAAGTGCCAGTTCAGGTGCAGGTTGCTGCCCCAGGTGAACAGGTGCTGCTTGTTGTCGCCATCCTGCGACACCGAATCGCGATCGAAGCCCGGCACGAACTGATTGCTGCCCAGGGTGATGGCGTTGGCGCGGTTGACCATCGCGCTGCCGTCCAGCCAGCGGCCGTGCACGTTGATGAGGGCGTCGAAGTCCTCCGTGGCCTTGTACAGGGCCTGCAGGCGGATGGCGCGGTCGTTGTAGCCGCCCAGGTCGTCCTTCTTGCCGGTGTAGTCGTTGTCGATCCAGCCGTCGCGGTGCTGGGCCACGGCGGACACGCGGCCGGACCAGCTGGAGCTCAGCTTGCCGCCCAGCGCGGCCTCGGCGTTGGCGGTGCCGTAGGAGCCGTATGAGACGCGCGCATAGCCCTCGGTTTCCTGCGTCGGCTTGCGCGATTCGAACTTGATCACGCCGGCCGGCGAGTTGCGGCCGAACAGCGTGCCCTGCGGACCGCGCAGCACTTCCACCTGCTCCAGGTCGAACAGCGGGAAGCCTTTCAGGATGGGGTTTTCCTGCACGATGTCGTCGTAGACCATCGACACGGGCTGCGAGGCGTTGAGGTCGAAATCGCTGTTGCCCAGGCCGCGGATGTAGAAGCGCGGGAACTCGCGGCCGTAGGACGTCTCGGCATACACGCTGGGCGCACGCGAGGCGAGTTGCAGCACGCCGTCGCCGGCCTGGCCGAAGGCCTCCAGCTTCTCGGCGGTCACAACCGTCATCGAGATCGGCACCTTCTGCAGGTCTTCCGTGCGCTTTTCGGCGGTGACGCTGATCGTCTGCAGCGTGGCGGTCTTGCCCGGCGAACCTGCCGGCGGTGCCGTCGGTGCCGTGTCCTGGGCGAAGGCCGGAACGGCGCCGAGGGAGGCGGCGATGGACAGGGCAATGACGAGACGTCGCGGCGTGCGCGTGCTTGCGAAGGACATGGTTTGGGTTCCGCCTGGGTGTACCTGGGATGGAAGTGCCTCGCCGAATCCGTCGAGCCGATCCCCTGGCGAGGGCGCGTCGCCGCGAATTATCCCTTGTTACGTCCGCATGACGAAAGTGTTGCAGTGCAGAAATCCATCCATTCGCAAGAAATCGCGCCGTGTCACGGAAGTGAAACCTGCCACCGATACCTTGCCGCCCGTCGAGCGTGAAAACGACGTTGGCAGCATGAAGCGTCTTTATCGGCGACGTTTGAGCATTTTCTCAAGACTTTCGGAGCGGTGGCATGAAGAGACTTCCCCTGGCAGCGGCTTTCTGGACCCTGTGCGGTACCGCGGCTGCCGAAGGTGTGCCCGAGGCCGCCATCGAGTTGTACGTAGACACCGCGACGCGGCAGATTTTTGCCGAACCGGGTCCCGGGCGGACGCGACTGGGCAAGTTCGCCCAGGTGCAGGAGGGTACGTCCACGGCCCCGGGCGGGACGACGGCCGGCGCCGTCGCGGCTTCGGGCACCGGCGTGCCGTCGACGTCGACATCGACGCAAGTGGCGTCGGCAGGTGGCCCGACCGGAGCGGCATCGGCCACGGGCCACACGAAAGCGCCTTCGTCCGCGAAGGCCTGGTACGACCGCATCGGCATCCGTGGCTACGTGCAGATGCGCTACAACCAGGAGCTCGGCGACGACGCGAAGGACCTGAAGTCACCCGGCGACCGTTACATCGGGCGTGAGCAGGGTTTCGGTATCCGTCGCGCCCGCGTGGTCATCAGCGGCGATGTCACCGACCGGATGTCGATCTACATCCAGCCCGACCTTGCCAGCACGCCGTCGGGTTCGAGCACCGGCAACTTCGCCCAGCTGCGCGATGCCTACGCGGATCTGTGGCTCGACAAGGACAAGACCTTCCGCATCCGCGCGGGCCAGTCGAAGATCCCCTACGGCTGGGAAGACCTGCAATCGAGCCAGAACCGCCTCGCCCTGGATCGCGCCGATGCGCTCAACTCCGGCGTCCGCGACGAGCGAGACCTGGGCGTGTTCTTCTACTGGACACCGAAAGAGATCAAGGAACGCTACGCCTACCTCGTGAAATCCGGCCTCAAGGGGTCGGGCGACTACGGCGTGTTCGGCGTCGGCGTGTACAACGGCCAGGGTGCCAATCGCCCGGATCGCAACGACCAGCTGCATTCGGTCATCCACGTGTCCTACCCGTTCAAGTTCGCCAACGGCCAGTTCCTCGAAGTGGGTGCGGATGCCTACACCGGCCGCTACAAGGTGAGCACCGCCGCGGCGACGATCGACGGTCGCACGTTCACGCCGTCGGTGGATGCACCGGTGGCGGGGTCCACCGATCGTCGTGTCGCCGCGCACGTCGTGTACTACCCGCAGCCGTTCGGCTTCCAGGCGGAATGGACGGTGGGCAAGGGACCGGAACTGGATGTCGCGCGGCGCACCGTGCGCACGAAGTCGCTGCGTGGCGGTTATGCGCAGGTGATGTACAAGTTCGACGGGGACGCGTATGGCTCGCTGATGCCGTACGTGAAGTGGCAGACCTATCGCGGCGCGGCCAAGTTCGACACCAACGCGCCGAGGATGTCGGTGGACGAGACCGAGGCCGGCGTCGAGTGGCAGCCGTCCAGCGCCGTGGAGTTGGCCGTGGCCTGGGCCAACATGCGCCGCACCGATGTCACGGCCGCTCCGTATCCGCGCATCGACGGGCAGTTGTTGCGGGTGCAGTTGCAGGTGAATTATTAGGCGGTAGGGGCGTGGAATCGCCCACATCGTGGGCTCCTGCCTGATCGCCGGACCTGGGGGGATCGCCCACATCGTGGGCTCCTACAAACGATGCGACGTGGCATGCGGTTGTAGGAGCCCACGATGTGGGCGATTTCTAACGCGGGCAATTCCTCATTTCTTCGTCTGCGAACGCTCCCGCGCCGCCTTGAATTCGCTCCCGTCCTTCCATTCCGGCCACAGGTCGCTGTCCGCCAGCTTCTCACCCAGCGCATAGAACGCCTTGACGTTCTGGATCACGCCATCGAAGTTCCAGCGCATGTCGTAGACGTCGGTGGGCTGGTGGTAGCGGTGGGCGTTGTAGTCCTCCGCGGCAGCCTTACCGGCGGCCTTGCCGCCCTGGACCATGTCGATGCCGCCGCCGGCGGCCAGTGCCGGCACGCCGGCCTTGGCGAAGTTGAAGTGGTCGGAGCGGAAGTAGTGACCCTTCTCCGGCGTGTCGTCGCCGCTGATCACGCGGCCGTCGGCTTTCAGCACGTCGGCGAACAGGTCTTCCAGCGTGCCCCGGCCCAGGCCCGTCACTTCCATGTCCTTCGTGGGCCCGGTGATCGGCAGCGCATCCATGTTGATGTCGGCCACCGTCTTCGCCAGCGGGAAGGGCGGGTGCGCGACGTAATACTGCGAGCCGAGCAGGCCGGATTCCTCCATGGTCACCGCGGCGAACACCACGCTGCGCTTCGGCTTGTCCTGGGCGAACTTGCCCGCGATCTCCAGAAGGGCGGCCACGCCCGTGCCGTTGTCGATCGCGCCGTTGTAGATGGCGTGCCCGGGCAGCGCGGGGTCGTGGCCCAGGTGGTCCCAGTGCGCGGTGTAGACGATCGCCTCGCCGGGGGTGTCGGTGCCCTTCACCATGCCGATCACGTTGTTGCTCAGCGAGTGCGCGATGGTGCTGTCCAGGTGGATCGACGCCTTCGCCTCCAGCGGTACCGCCTTGAAGCCGCGTACGTCGGCCTGGTGGGCCAGGTCGTCGAAGTTCTTTCCGGCCTTGGCAAACAGGCGCTGCGCCGCCTCGTGGGTCAGCCAGCCCGCCACCGGCAGGCGCGGGGCGGGCGACTCGTCCTCGGGCAGGTCAAGGCGCGGCATGGTCCAGCTGCTCTGCACCACGTTCCAGCCGTAGGCGGCCGGCTCGGTCTGGTGGACGATGAACGCCGCGGCGGCGCCCTGGCGGGCGGCTTCCTCGAACTTGTACGTCCAGCGGCCGTAGTAGGTCATCTCGCGACCCTTGAACAGTTTCGGATCGTTGGCGTTCCAGCCCGGGTCGTTGACCAGGATGATGACCGTCTTGCCCTTGACGTCCACGCCGTCGAAGTCGTTCCACTGGGCCTCGGGAGCGTCCACGCCGTAGCCGACGAAGACGATGTCGGAGTCTTTGAGGTCCACGTCGGATTTGGCTTGCAGGGTGCCGGCGACCATGTCCTTGCCGAAGGCGAAGGCTTCCTTGCCACCACCCTCGGCGATGTCCAGGGTCAGGGTGTCCTGATGGTTCAGCGTGGTGGACACGGCCGGCACGGTCTGCAGCCAGTCACCCTTGTTGCCCGGTTCCAGGCCCATCCGCTTGAACTGGCTGACGATGTAGTTGGTGGTCAGCCGCTCGCCCAGCGTGCCCGGCTTGCGCCCGTCGTACTCGTCTGATGACAGCGTGCGCAAGTGGGAGGCGAAATCGCCCGCCGTGATCTCGGGGCTGAACTCATGGTGTTCGTTGGCCACCGCCGGCAGCGGGGGCGGCGGCGACGTGGTGGCGCGAGCTGGCGCCGCCGGAGGCGTCGCGGCGGCCTTGTCCTCGTCGTGGGAGTGGCAGGCGGCCAGGGTGAGGGCGGTCAGGCAGGCAAGCGCGAGTCGACGCATCGTCGGGTATCCCCGGGTAGCGGAAGGTGGCCCCCGAGTGTAGCCGCATCCCCGGGCCTGTCGTCCCGGCGCCTACGTGGTCATAATGGAACGTTTGCCGTCACGGAAACCTCCTCATGCGCATCGGCATCGATTTCGGTACCAGTTATTCGGCCGCCGCCGCGGTGGTCGACGGCCAGCTCGAGCTGGTCCGCTTCGGCGACGCCCAGCAGTTCCGCACGGCGGTGTTCTTTCCCGAGGTGGTGCCGAACGTCGACGACTTCGTGCTGACGCCCCTGCTCGAAGTGCAGGTGGACGCCTTCGTGCGGGCCACCCGTGCCGACGAGCGCCAGGCCGGCCGCACGCCGCGCTCGGACCGCGACCTGCGCCGCGATGCGATCCGCGTGGTGCGCCGGCAGTGGATGGAGGAGCGCACGCGCGAGGCGTCCGCGTCGGTCGCCAGCTTCCAGGACGCCTTGTTCGGCGAGGAAGCGGTGGAGGCCTATCTGGAAGAGGGTTCGGGCAACCTGATCGAGTCGCCCAAGTCGATGTTCGGCTACAAGCTGGACCCGCGCGTGCGCAAGACCATCGTCAGCATCGCGGCGCATATCCTCGAGCACGTGCGGCTGGTGGCGACCCGTCAGTTCGGCACGCCCGTGCGCGAGGCGGTGATCGGCCGGCCGGTGGAGTTTCGCAGCTCGATGGGCCCGGCCGGCGGCGACCAGGCCCTGTCGATCCTGCGCGAGGCGGCCGGCATCGCCGGTTTCGACGCGGTGGATTTCCTGGAGGAGCCGGCCGCGGCGGCCATGCACTACCACCTCTCCCTCGGCGAGCGGCAGCGCGCGATCATCGTCGATATCGGCGGCGGCACCACGGACGTGGCCTACGCGGAGCTTGGGGCAGGGCGGACACCGATCATGCATCGCAGCTGGGGCCTGCCCCGGGGCGGCACGGACCTGGACGTGGGCGTGAGCCTGCACAGCTTCATGCCCCTGTTCGGCAAGGACATCACGGGCGTGCCCGTGCACCATTTCGTGGAAGCCGCCAGCGTCCACAACCTGCCCAAGCAGCGCGAATTCCGCAAGCAGGACTACCGGTTCGTGGACGAACCGTTCCGGTCGCGCCTCCAGGCGCTGCAGGGCACCGGTTCGACCACGCGGCTGAACCAGTCCGCGGAGCGGGTCAAGATCGGTCTGTCGATGCAGGACGCGACCACCGCTTCACTGGATTTTATCGAGGCAGGTCTGCAGATCCACGCCGTTTCGGCGGATTTCGACGCCGCGTCGGAAGACTTCCTCGACCGCATGGCGCGGTTGCTTCGCGATGCCGGCGCGGATCTGGACGAGGCACCCGCGAGCGTCTTCCTGACCGGCGGTACGTCGCGCTCGCCGCAGGTACGCGCACGGGTCGGCGCCAGCTTTCCGGGGGTGCCCGTCGTGCATGGCGATCCGTCGCTCGGCGTGGTCGCGGGCCTGGC
This sequence comes from Luteibacter sp. ME-Dv--P-043b, assembly GCF_030209605.1. Lineage (NCBI taxonomy): Bacteria > Pseudomonadati > Pseudomonadota > Gammaproteobacteria > Lysobacterales > Rhodanobacteraceae > Luteibacter > Luteibacter sp. ME-Dv--P-043b. The sequence continues at coordinate 184,680 of NZ_JARVRT010000007.1, read as the reverse complement.
TCAAGCGGCGCTTTTGCCAATTTCATCAAAAGCTTGAGCGGTCGTTATGCCGATTCGGCAAATTCACACTTCACTGGCATTTTTTGCCTTACATGAGTAGTTATATGTCCTGACATCGTCATCCCCGGTATGGGTGAGCACGGGTCGAGGGGGATTCGGCGGGTGGGCAAAGTGCCTGCCCCTGGAACGTGGGGGTTGAACAGATGACTAAGAAAAATCACCCGGGAGAGCCGACATGAGTCGTCTCACGGATGCACAGGGGCTTGAAGATTACGACCTTGTCACGCTCGGCGCCGCGCTGGGCGTGTGCGATGTCGACCTGCTGACGTTGAGCCCGGCGCGCCCTCGCGCCGCGCTGTCCACGAAGACCCATGACGGGGTCACCTATGTCACGGCGCACATCGATTTCGACGTGCGCGGGGCACTGACCGTGCCCGAAGACGCCTGCATGCTGGTGTACCTGCACGAGGCCGGCGAGCGCAGCTGGTGCCAGGGCATCAGCGTGGAATCGGAAATGGCGGTGACGCTGCTGCGTGGCACACCCACCGATTTCATGTTCGAGCGCGGTACCCGGTTCACCCTGGTGGTGGCGCCGTATGCCCGCTTCCGCTCGCGGTTCCTGGCGTCCGACCATGCCGACGTGGACATGGCCGCCCAGCGCTTGAGGCTTTTCTCAGTTACCTCGGATCATCTGAAGCGGGCCTACCGGCAGATTGCGGAACGCGTGCGCGAGCCGGTCGATACCGCGTTCGGCCCCGTGGAAGACCTGCTCGACGAGCACATCCGCGTGGCCCTGGGCTCGTCCTCGGAAGACCGTCCGGTGGCCTCGCGCGGTCGCCGTGCGCACTACCAGGTGATGCGCCGCGCGGAACGCTTCATGCGGGCCAACCTGCGCCGGGACATCTACTCCCAGGAGTTGTGCCAGGCCGCCGGCGCCAGCGAGCGCGGCCTGCGCTACGCCTTCGACGACCTGCTGGGCATCCCGCCCAACCGTTACCTGGCCATGCTGCGCCTGTGCACCGCGCATCGCAGCCTGGTCACGGCCGAAGCCGGGCGCCGTTCGGTCAAGTCGGTGGCGCTCAGCTGCGGCATGTGGGACCTCTCGCGGTTTGCGGAGAAATACCGCAGCGTCTTCGGCGAGCAACCGCGTGAGACGCTCACCCGCAGTGCACCGGCGGAAGAGCTCACTGCGGCCGAGGAATACGACGGCTGGTAGGGGCGCCACCGGCTGCCAGGAAGGCTTCCTGCCCATTTCGGGTTGCCTTCCTGACGGCGTAGCGGTATTGGTAAGGGCGTCCTTACCTTGCCTCCCATGCCGAAACGACTCGATATACGGCTCATCGCTCCCTCGGGATATGCGGAAGACCGCGCTGCCGGCCAGCGTGGGATCGAACGTCTCCAGGCCGCCGGCCACACCATTCTGGGCACCGACGTGCTCGACCGGGTCTGCCTGCGCTTCGCCGGCAGCGACACCGCACGCGCCGATGAAATCAACCGCCTCGCCGAGCCCGGCCGCCCCCTGCCGGACATCGTCATGGCCACCTGCGGTGGCTATGGGGCGATCGCGCTGCTGGACCGGCTCGACTACGCCGGACTGGCCGCGCGCTTTGCCGACGCGTCCTGCGCGCTGGTAGGCCACGGCGATTTCACCGTCGTGCAATGCGCCTTGCTGGCGCGCAGCGGGATCGGCTCGTTCCACGGGCCGATGCTGCTGCATGATTTCGGTGCGCCCTACCTGCGCGAAAGCACCTGGCGCGAGTTCTGGCAGACCGTGCTGGCGCCGCGGGCGGATTTCACCTGGAGCTGCCCGGACAGCCAGACCGACCTGCGGGCCAGCGGCGTGCTCTGGGGCGGCAACCTGTCGTCGCTGTGCAGCCTCACCGGCACCGGCTACCTGCCCGATATCGACGGCGGCATCCTCTACATCGAGGAAAGCGGCGAGCAGGCCTATCGCATCGAGAGGATGCTCTACGAGCTGAAGCTGGCCGGCGTCATCGATCGCCAGTCGGCCATCCTGATCGGCAGCCTCGGCGGCCACCGGGTAAGCGAATACGATAACGGCTACGACATGGAACACGCGCTGGATCGCTTCGCCGCCGTGTCCGAGGCACCGCTGGTGCGCGGGCTCCGGTTCGGCCATGGGCCGGACAAGGTCACCTTGCCCTTCGGCGCGAGCGCCGAACTGCGTGTCGTCGATGGTGAAGCCACGCTCTCCGCCCGCGATTACCGCTACGCGGGCGAAGATACGCGGGAAGGCGAGGCCTAGGACAACGCGGTGACCTGGGTGGCGCCGATCACGCCGATGAAGACGACGGACAGCATCCAGAACCGCGTGGGGTCGCGCCACACGCACACGCCCAGGCAGACCAGTCCCAGCACGCAGGACACGATGCCGGCAGCCGTGAGGCCCACCGCGACCAGTGACGGATCGCCGCCGCCGGAGGCGATCAGCATCGGGCGGAAGATGGCATACCAGGCAAGCACCAGGCAGGCGCCGCCGACGATGCCGAGCAGCCAGTTGGCGGGATGGTGTTTCGGCAGCATGTTGATGCCGAGGAAGATCGCGAGAACGGCGACAGCGAAAACGACGAGCAACAAGGCCATGCAGTAACCCCTTTGTCTTTGTCGTGGCCGGCGATCCCCATCGCCAGGCCGTTTCCCGAGCATGGCCCATTCCCACGCGCAGGTCATGCTGCGGCGCAGGAGGGGCGTTTCGTCGGCCCAGCGGCCGTTTCGTCGGATTCGTCTTCGGCACGTGGCGTGCGCGTCGTATGCTCGCCCCACTTTCAGGACGGGGTACGCACGATGGGAAAGCGCATGAGCATCCGGTTTCTCGGTCGCATCGTGATGGCGTGGATCGCTGCGCTTTGCGTGCTGGAGGTGGTGTGGAGCAACGTGGGCTGGCACGACGACCTGCCGCTGCTGTTCTCCCTCGCGTGGTTCGTCGGCTTGTTGATCGCTCTGGGGCGCGGCGTCACGCATCTGTACCGTGTGCGTACCATCGCCGGACGGCTGGATACCGAGACGCTGTCCAATCGCCAGCGACGCCGTGTCGAGGTGCCTTACGCAGCCGATGAAGCTTACGAGATCGTCGAAAGCGTGGTGCGCGATCTGCTGCATGTCCACGATGTGTCGGCCACACGTGCCGGGCTGAGGGTACGGGCGATCATTCGCGAGCCCGATCACGAGCGGCCGCGCTTCCGTGGCCGCCGGCTTCCGCGGCTTCCGTTCGACCTGAATACGCGAATCACCGCCACCGTGACACCGGTCGATGGATCGTGCAGCGTCATGTTCGTGTGCGAGCCGGATGCGGGTGCCTGGACGGACTGGTTCAATCCCGACGGCGGCGCGTCGCTGGAATATGCGGAAACCCTGGTGCGTTCCACCACCCAGCGGCTGGCGGAACGACGCAACCGCGAGCGGGCCGACGTGCGCCAGACGACCATGGAGAAGGAGCTGACCGCGGCGCAACTCGGGCTGCTGCAGGCGCAGGTGGAACCGCATTTCCTCTACAACACGCTGGCCAGTGCACAGGAGCTGGTACGCACCGATCCGGCCCGTGCCGATCGCATGCTCGGTCACCTCATCGATTACCTGCGCCGCTCGCTGCCACGCACCGACGGCTCGCTGTCCACGGTAGGCCAGGAGCTTGAACGGTCCACCGCTTGGCTGGAGATCATGAAGCTGCGCATGGGCGAGCGCCTCCTCGTGCATGTGGACGTGGCAGACGACCTGCGGGATACGCCGATGCCGTCGATGATGTTGCAGACCCTGGTCGAGAACGCGATCAAGCATGGCCTCGAACCGAAGCCCGGTGGTGGCGGCATCTGGATTCGTGCCGGCGTCGACGGCGCGTCGCTGGTGCTTACGGTGGCCGACGACGGCCTGGGCTTCCGCAGCGAAGGGGCCGGCACGGGCATCGGCCTGCGCAACCTGCGCGAACGCCTGCGGCTGACCTATGGCGCCGCCGCCAGCTTCGCCATCGGCAACAATTTTCCCAACGGTGTGGCAGCGACCCTCACGCTGCCGGTGAAAGGAGCGTTCGATCATGCCTAAGTGCATCGTCGCCGAGGACGAGAAACTGCTTGCCACCGCGTTGCAGCGCGAACTGGCCGCGGCCTGGCCGGAACTGGAGGTGGTGGCGGTGTGCGAGGACGGCGGCGAGGCCCTGGAGGCCATCGCCACGCATCGCCCGGACGTGGCCTTCCTCGATATCCGCATGCCCGGCCTGACCGGCATGGAGGTGGCCGCGGCGGCCGCCGATGCCAGCCCCGCGACGCTGGTGGTGTTCGTTACGGCCTACGACCAGTACGCCGTGGATGCGTTCGAACGCGGCGCGGTGGACTACCTGCTCAAGCCGGTGGTCGGCCAGCGACTGGCGCAGACCGTGGCCCGGCTGCGCAGCCGGCTGGCGGACGATGCGGAAAGACATGCCCGCCGCACCGGCGACGTGGCTCGCGACCTGATCGCGCGCTTCGACGAACCCGCGGCCGAACCGTTGACCTGGATCACCGCCGGTGCGGGCAAGGCCACGCGCCTGATCCTGGTGGACGACGTGATCTATTTCCGCGCCGACAACAAGTACACGCTGCTGGCCACGGCCGAGGGCGACGCGCTGGTGTCGCGTCCCATCCGCGACCTGCTGCGCCAGCTGGACTCGCGCACGTTCCGGCAGATCCACCGGTCCACCATCGTCAACCTGCGCCAGGTGGCTTCCGTGGAACGCGACGACAGCGGCAAGGGCTGCCTTCGCCTGCGCGGGCGACCGGAAACCCTCAGTGTCAGTCAGCCGTTCATGGCCATCTTCCGGGCCATGTGACCCAAGGAGTATCGCCATGCGACTGTTACTCGCCATCGTCTATTGCTTCATGAACCTGGCCGGCTGCACGGACGCGCAGAACCGCAGCCTGGTGATGACCGCCAGCGACAACGGCCACGTGACGCTCGACAGCCGCACGGACGTGCGCATGGGGCGGGCGCGTTTCGCCTGCGCGGCCAGCGACTCCGGGCAGTGCCACTACACCGTCTTCGACGGTGCGAACGCGGTGCGTACGTTTGACCTCGCCGTGCGCGAGGAACGGCTGGTGGATCGTTTGCCGGGCGGATTTTCCGTGTGCGTCACGCCACAACCGGGCGAGGTGACGCCCGCCTGCAAACCCGCCTGATCGTCTTTCCCCGCCGCGGGAGTCTGATGAACCGGCCCCCGCGGCCGGACGTGGGTATCAGGGCGAGCTACCCGGCGCGGTGACCGGCGTGCTACGCGGCACCACGGTGAAGGTGATCTTCGACGGGTGCGTGGCATCGTGGTGCACGGCGTTGTGCGCGATGACCCCGCTGGCCTCGTCGTAGTTGTTGCCGCCCGTGTTGAGGTTGCGGTCGAATCGCGGGAAGTTGCTGCTGGAGATCGCCACGCGCAGCTTGTGGCCCGGGTAGAACAGGTTGCTGGTGTCGATCGGCTGGAAGGTCACCTTGTACACCTCGCCATCCTTCATCCATACCGGCGGCTTGTCATAGCCCTCGCGATAACGCATGCGCTGGATGTTCTCGGTGAGGTTGAAGGCCTTGCCGTCGGTGCCCACGTCCATCACCTTGAAGGTGAAGTCGGTGTCCTTCGCATCGGAGGAGACATACAGCGTGACGGTGATCGGGCCGCTGACTTCCGTGGCTTCCTTGAACGGCTCGGAGTCGTACACCAGGATGTCGTTGCGGGCCAGCTGCGGGTTCTGGTCGAACGAGCCGAACTTCACGGCCGTGCCCTGGCAGCAACCGCCACCGCCGAGCGTGGTCACGGGGTTCATCGGGTCGTAGACGAAGCGGTCCGGCTGGTCCGTGCCGCCGGCTGCGGCCACCAGTTTGCCATCGCCGTAGAGCGTGTTGGCCTTGCCGCCGCTGGTGAAGAAGAGGTCGCGCGGGGTCGCGTTGGCCGGCGGCCACGTGGCCGAGTCGTGCCACTTGTTCTCGCCCATCACGTAGTACATCACCTTGGGCTGCTTATCGACCACGGGGCTATCCACGCCCTTGAGGAACTTGTCGAACCAGCCGAACACCAGCGACTCGTAATCGAAGCGCGCATCGCCCACGTCGAGGTCGCCGATCATCGTGTGCTCGCTGGCGCGGGTGAACCCGCAGTGCAGCGCCGGCGCGATGATCGCGTACTGCTGGTCGGCGACCTCCTTCGACGCCGTGGCACGCACGCGGTTGTACGCGGCCAGGTTGGGCGACACGGACACGTCGAACCAGCTCATGAACCACAAGCCCGGCCGGTCGATCTTCATGTTCTCGTGCCACAGGCCACCCTTGTTCCAGGCCGGGCTGTTGGGCGTACGCGCGATCATGTTGCCGCCGGTCGGCACGTCCATGGCATCGGCGAAGATACCCTTGGGGCCGTCGACCGCCTTGAGGATGTCTTTTTCGGGCAGGTGCCAGAACGCCTTGTCCCAGTCCACCGGCGGCATCTGCGGGTCCAGGTCGAACGCCTTGGACGCGCGGATCAGGTCCGCCTGCGAGGTGTTGGCGGGAAACATCGGCCGTACCTGGTTCTGTTCGCCGTAGATCCATGCCTGGAACAGCATCTGCACCGCGCCGCCGCGGAACCAGTTGCCTTGCTCGTAGAACGGGCCGACCCGGCCGACGCCGGCGCCGAAGCCCTGCACGTTGAAGGTGGCCAGGCCCGGCTCGTTTTGCGCGACGACGGCCATCTGCCATTCCGCCGTGGACGAACATCCCGTGGTGCCCACCTTGCCGTTGGACCACGGCTGCGAGGTCATCCAGCGCACGGCGTCGACACCGTCGCTCACGGGTGCGCCGAGGATCTCGTAGTTGCCTTCGGAGAAGTAGTGGCCGCGCTCGTTCATGTCGACGTACGCGTAACCGTGCTTCACCGCCGTCAGCTGCCGGCTCATGTCGCTGGGCGCGCCGAGCTTCACGTCCCAGAAATTGAAGTTGTACGGGGTGCGCACGAAGATCGTCGGCACCTTGCCCGTGGCGTTCTTCGGTCGGTATACGTCGGCCGCCATGCGCTTGCCGTCGCGCATCGTCACCATCACCTTGCGATCCACCACGGCCACGGCCTCGAGCTGCCGCTCGATATCCTCGCGCTTGGCGATCGTCGCCTTCTGTTCCGGCGTCAGTGCCTGCTGCGCGGCGACGGGACCGGCCACGAGGGCAAGGCAGCAAGCCGCCAGCACAACCGACGAGCCGGTCACGAGGGGACGAAGGGCAGGGCGCGTGGTCAGCATCAGGCAACATCTTTTTTCAGGGACGGTTCATCGAGTCTGACAAAACGCGCCCCCCGCGACAATGCCGCCGATAACCGCACGCAACACGTTCGCGCACGTGCGTGCGCTCCTACCCCAAGCAACACGCCCACGTAGGAGCGCACGCACGTGCGCGAACCCTCAATGTTGCGATGGCGAAAGAGGCCGTCCCCACCCCCATGCCGGCGTTTCCGAGCGCAAAACGAAGGAAAGGTTTTGTACGAGGGATACGGCGACGGTGGATACCCCGAGGGATAGATACGTCGAGCGTTGGAAACCGCGAGGGTTAGATAAAGCGCGCCAGCACCTCGGTGACCAAACGATGGTCTTCCAGCGAGGGCAGGCCGGAGGCGGTGATCGCGCCGATGACACCCAGGCCGCGCAGGCGCAGCGGGAAACCGCCGCCGTCGTGGGCGTGGTCGGCGGCGGAAAGGCCGTAGCGTGCTTCCAGGGACTGGTTGGCCTTCGCCAGTTTCATGCCGACGGCCAGCGTGCTGGTGCCTAGGGCGAGCACGGTGTTGCGCTTGCGGCGTACCCATTGCCCGTTGGCGACGTCGGTGCCGGGCAGGGCGGCGTGGAACAGCGTGCGATCGCGCAGCGCGATCTCGATGGCCACCTTGCCGGAGCGGTGCAGCGCCGCTTCGCGCAGCGCGCAGCCGATGTCCCAGGCCTGCGCGAGGGTGAGCGTATCGAACTGCAGGCGCGCCTCTTCGGCGGCCAGTTCCTGGAGTGTCGGCTCGGTCACGTATCCCACCTCATGCATCAGCGTATGAGGTGGGATTCTAGCGTGGGGAAACTACGCCTGGCCGGCCGTCTTGCCCTTGCGGGCCTTGGCCGGCGCACGCGGCACCTCGGGCAGTGGCGCGCGGCGGGAGTGCGAATACACGTATGAAACGAAGGCGGCGGACGAACGGTCGGCCGGGGCTCCCTTGGGGAAGCGGTTGTCGGGTTTCAGAGGGGGCATGACATTCCAGAAGCGGCGTTGGGTCGACCAGGCGAAATCACGCGCGAGGGATGCCGCCCGGCGCGCCGGACGGTAACTGCACCATGCGCCTTCGATTGTTAGTTCGGTGTAAGGCGGCGCCCGGGACGATCTGCCGTATTCGCGCAATCGGGATTTTCGGCTGGGCTAGGCTAATCCCACCTCCACGGCCAGAGACTGCCATGCGCTCAGTTTTTCGTTTGCTTCCGCTGTGTTTTGCCACGGCGTTGTCGGTCGTCGCCGCACCGGTGTTCGCCCAGGGGTTCGCTTCCACCGGCCTGGGCCAGGCGTGGCCCAACGCGTCGGACGTGAGTGCCAGTTCGGCCTACCACGTCTTCGTTTTCGAGCGGCTGGGCACGCGCTATGTCCAGGTCAACGATCTGCACGGCAATGTGCGGGGCGCCTTCGCCTATGCAGGGAAGGACATCGTGGGCCTGCCGATCGGCCTGGATGCGGCCCGTGTGGCCACGCCCAGCGAACGGTCGGCAATGCGTCCCGCCGGTACGCGCACCATCGTGTATCGCGACGACACGATCACGATCACCGTCGTGACCAGCCCGGGCGGCATCGTGTATCTGCAGGCCGTGCCTTCCGACTGCAAGAATCCCGCGGAGTGCTCGAGCACCTTTCAGTAAACCGGAACCGGAACCTGGGCGGCGGGCGTCAGTCCGATACCGCCGTCCCACCGTGGGCCGGATCGTCGAGGGCGCGAGCGCGCGTGAGCCGCGCCATCTTGATCCGGGCAATGGGGATACCGATCAGCAAGGCGCCGGAGAGGACGAAGGCGAGGGCGATCTGCGCGTTGATCATCGGTGGGTCGAGCAGCGTCGTCGACGTGGTGGCCAGGACCACGCTGGCCACCAGGCCGGCCAGCGCACCGCCTTGCCAGCCGAAGCGCAGTGTGAGAGCCAGCACCGGTAGCGCAACGCTCAGGCGCAGCGCCATCAGCAGGCCGTCCTGTGTGTGACTTGCCAGCAGGCCGACCGCCAGCATGCCCGAGGCTGCCGCGACGATCAGTGCGGCCGTGCGCGGGCGGAGGCCACCGTGCAGCCATTTCAGGGACGCGGGCGCGTCGAAAGCCGTCTTCAGCGCCAGGATGGAGGGGGTGAGGGTCAGGGCGCCCAGGTAGGAGCCCAACAGGTAGGCGAAGAAGTAGGTGCGTGCATCCAGGTCGGGCCATGCACCGGGCGAGGCGGCCAGTGCCGCACGCAGCGCCAGATCGTTCAGGCCGGCGTTGAGCAGCGCGCACACCAGGGTGGTGGCCAGGATCAGGCCGATATTGAGCGAGCCGTCCGCGCGATGCAGGGCGAGCTTCCGGCGCACCAGCGCGACGACCGGCATGCATAGCGCGATCACCGGTATGCCCGTGACCAGCGCCCAGTTCAGGCCGAAGCGTGGCGCGAACAGCACGGCATGCTCGATGACCGGCAGCGTCTCGCCGAGCAGCAACGCTGGCCAGTAACGACGCGGCACCAGCATCAACGCGGACAGCCGAAGGCCGGACGACAGGTTCCAGTGGGAAAACGAGACATGTTGCGTCAGTTCGTAACAGGCGGCGTAGGCCGCGGCGATGGCCATCAGTGCGCCGATCGAGATCCGTTTCGGTTCCGCATCCTGCACGTTCGTCTCCTTACATGGTTCGCCAACGGCGTCGGCCTGCGGGCCAGCGCCCCCCGTCGGTCGCCCCTGCCGCGACCTGTGCAGGCGATTGTGCGTGTGAAATCCTGTACGAACACAACGGACGCCGTCAGTTTTCCAACGCTTGCCGTTTCCGCGCAGCGAACGGCCGCAAATGCCTGAGGTTCCAGGCGTGCGCCACCACAAGGGCGCTGGCGCCGCAGGCGACGCCCAGCGGATGCATCCAGCCGGCACCGACGCCCGCGACATACCACGAGCCGAACAACGCAAGGATGCCGGCCGCCGCCAGCAAGGCCGGGCCGACGCGTCGGTGGTACCAGGCGCCACGCGCCATCGCCAGCGCGCTGATGAGTGCGCCCGTGCCCACGAACCAGGGTTCCAGGCTGATCAACCGCAGTAACGCCATGGCGAGTGCCCGGTGCGGGGCATGGAAGGAATACAGCGCAAGATAAAGCGAAGGCACCGCGAACAGGAGCAGGGGCAGGGCCAGGCAATGGATGGCGCAGCCGATGGCCCAGAAAGAGGCAAAGCGATCGAATGAGCGGGAGGGCTGGCGCGGTACGAGGCAGGTCATGTAACTTATGTTATAACATAACAGATTGAGATGGCGTCATGAGCGAGCGGCAGTGGGATGGTGTATTGCGTTGCCGTGGGCTTCGATTCGCCTGGCCATCGTCGGATGCGGTGCTGATGCTGGACGACTTCGAGGTGGCGCGCGGCGAGCGGTTGTTCCTGTGCGGGCCCAGCGGAAGCGGCAAGAGCACGCTGCTCGGCCTGATCGCCGGTGTCCTCACGCCCAGCGCGGGCGAGGTCGAGGTGCTGGGCACACCGCTGTCGTCACTGGGCTCGTCGGCACGCGATCGTTTCCGGGCGGACCACCTCGGCTACATCTTCCAGCAGTTCAACCTGCTGCCGTTCCTGGACCCCATCGAAAACGTGCTGCTCGGCTGCGCGTGGTCGCGCACGCGCACGGCGAGGGCTGGCGCGGTGCGTTTCGAGGCGGCGCGCCTGCTGGGTGCGCTGGGGCTGGACCAGCGCGCGCTCTCGCGACGCAAGACGGGGGAACTGAGCGTCGGGCAGCAACAGCGCGTCGCGGCGGCGCGTGCGCTGATCGGCGGCCCTGAACTGGTGGTGGCCGACGAGCCGACCTCGGCGCTGGATACCCAGGCCCGCGACACGTTCCTGCAGCTGCTGCTGAGCGAGTGCACGCGGCACGGCACCGGCGTGGTGTTCGTCAGCCACGACATGGCGCTGGCCACGCACTTCGATCGCGCGCTTGTCCTCGGCGACGCACCCTCCCACCGGATGGTCGCCTGATGAACATCCTTCGCCTTACGCTGAAAAGCCTGCGCCAGCGTCGCGCCGGCGTAGCCCTCACGGTGCTCACCATCGCGCTGAGTGTCTTCCTGCTGCTGGGTGTGGAGCGCGTGCGCACCGATGCACGGCAGGGGTTCGCCAGCACCGTGTCCGGTACCGACTTGCTGGTGGGCGCGCGGTCGGGCCCGGTCAACCTCTTGCTGTACGCCGTGTTCCATGTCGGCGAGGCTACCAACAACATTACCTGGAAAACGTACCAGGACATCCGCGCCATGCCCGAGGTGGCCTGGACGGTGCCGCTGTCGCTGGGCGATTCGCACCGTGGCTACCGGGTGACCGGCACCACCACCGATTTCTTCGTGCACTACCGCTACGGCGCGCGCAAGCCACTGGTGTTCGCATCCGGCCATCCGTTCAACGACCTGTATGACGCGGTGATCGGCGCGGAAGTGGCCCGGCGCCTGCATTACGCGGTCGGCGACTCGATCGTGCTGGCGCACGGCCTGGGCGGACCCGCCACGGCCATGCACTCCGATAAGCCGTTCCGTATCGCCGGCGTGCTCGCACCGACCGGCACGCCGGTGGATGCGACCATCGCGGTCAGCCTGGAAGCCATCGAGGCGATCCACGTGGACTGGCGTTCCGGCGTACGCCTGCCCGGCATGGCCTCCAGCGCCGAGCAGGCACGCCACATGGACCTGACCCCGCGTGCGATCACCGCCTGCCTGGTGGGGCTGCACTCGCGGCTGTCCGCCTTCGCCGTGCAGCGTGCCTTGAACGAGTACCCCGACGAAGCCTTGCTGGCCGTGCTGCCCGGCGTGGCGCTGGGTGAACTGTGGCACCTGCTGGGCACGGCGGAAAACGCGCTGCGCCTGGTCAGCGCCATGGTGGTGCTGGTCGGCATGTGCGGCATGCTCACGGCCTTGCTCGGCATGCTCAACGAACGTCGCCGCGAGATGGCCGTGCTGCGTGCGGTGGGCGCCTCCACCCGCACCGTGTTCGCACTGCTGGTGGCCGAGAGCACGTTGCTGACCCTGGCCGGCATGCTGGCCGGCTGCCTGCTGCTGTTCGTCGCCACGGGGTTTGCGCACGACTACGTGCTGGCCAACGCCGGCCTGGTGCTCGACGCCACGCCCGCGCCGCAGGAGGGATGGTTGCTGCTGGGCGTGCTGGTACTCGGCTCCCTCTCCGGATGCATACCCGGATGGATCGCCTACCGCCGCTCGCTGGCCGATGGCCTGCAGGTGCGCCTGTGATCGCGCGTGCGTGCGGCCTGGCCGTCACCGTGCTGTTGCTGACGGCGGCCTGCTCGCGCGGTGCCGACGACGCCGCATCCGCACCCGCCGGTACCGCCACCTCGGCCCTGGCCCAGGCGCAGGCCGCCGCGGACCAGGGGCGTCGGGAACGCGCGAAAGCGGGCGCCGAAGGTGTCGCCGCCGCCAATGCCTACGCCGCCGCCCATGGCGTGGCGAAGGCAAGCGCGCCGCCCGGCGCTGGCCTGCTCGGTCCCGTCGACGAAAACGGCTTTGCCGACCTCGACTGGAGCAAGATGGTGCCGCCGGAGGATTTCAAGGCGCTGGAAGACGCGCCACCGGTGCTGCACGTCGGCAACCAGCGGATGAAGCAGGTGGGCACGCTGCATACCGTGGCGGCGCTGGAAGGCAAGAAAATCCGCCTGCCGGGCTACGTGGTGCCGCTGGAGTCGGACGACGACGGCAAGATGATCGAGTTCTTCTTCGTGCCGTTCTACGGCGCGTGCATCCACGTGCCGCCCCCGCCGCCGAACATGCTGGTGCACGTGCGCCTGAGCAAGGGTATCGATACGCCCAGTCTGTACGACCCGGTCACCCTCAAGGGGGTCATGCGCACGCAGGTGACGCAGAACGCCATGGCCTCGTCCGCGTACACGATGGAGGACGCCACCCTCGAGCCGTACCGCAACGATGACGACGAGCGCCTGCGACGCGCGTTCGAATGACGGCGCTTCGCCGCGGTCGCGTGTGGATGCTGGTGGCGGGCGTCATGGCCACGGCGCTGGCCTTACTGCTGTCCTGGCAGGCGGACGAGCGGGGGACGGGCGAGCGGACACCACCGGCCACGACGGTCGAACCGTCGTCCGCGAGCCCGGCACCGCCCGATCCGCCGATGCCTCCGCCCGCGATCATCGCCCGCGGCACGGGGACGGAACAGCTGGGACCCCTGCTGCAGGCGAACGCGGCGTTCGCCAACGACACGATCTTCCTCGTCGTCGCCTCGTTGCGCTCACGGTGCCAGCCTGCGCATGCGCACGAGCTGGCTGCCATGGCGGCCCAGGCGCGGTTGCCGATGCTCGCGGGCGTCACGGAAGCGATCGGCACGCAACCGACAGGGCGCACCTACCTGCTTGCGGCGGTGCGTGACGTGTCCGGTCGTGCGCCGTGCAGCGGGCCGTTCGACCTGACTATCGGCGACTTTACCCAGCGACTGGATACGGAGCGCTATGCCGCCGCGTTTCCGGACAGCTATTTCGACCCGACCATGGTCGTGATACCGCAGGAATTCACGAACCGTTCCCTGGCCGACCGCGCGCGCGACGAATGTGGCAAGGTGGCCTACGCCGTCCTGCCGCTGGATGCGCCCCGCGCGTGGCAATGCGCGGGCCTGCGCGCCCAGGGCCGCGAGCGCGTGCGTTCGCTGTGCGCGAAGGCCGGCGAGGCGGATGCCGCCGCCATGCAGATACGCGACGCGGTAGGCCGCATGCCCGCCACGTGCCAATAGTTCTCTAACCCACCAGGACCCGCCTTCTTGAAAGCCCTCCCGACGCTCCGTTATTCCCTGCTGGCCGTGGCCCTGTCGATCGCGCTTGCCGCTCCCGCCATCGCCGGCGATACACCGCCGGCCAAGGGTACTTACGCGGCGTTGCCGAGCGAAACACCGGCCTCGTTCAAGCCGGTGCATGACGCCTTCGACTACGATTCGCGCGACGTGATGATTCCCATGCGCGACGGCGTGAAGCTGCACACCGTGATCCTGGTGCCGCGGGGCGCCACGCATGCGGGCATCCTGTTCACGCGCACGCCCTACGACGCCACCGAGATGACCAGCGCGGTGGAGAGCGGCCACCTGGGCGTGGCCGTCAGCCACGACGACGACGCCAGCGATGTGCTCGTGCAGGACGGCTATATCCGCGTCGTGCAGGATATCCGCGGCAAGTACGGTTCCGAAGGCGATTACGTGATGAACCGCCCCCTGCGCGGTCCGCTCAATCCCACGCCGGTGGACGACTCCACCGATGCCTACGACACCATCGACTGGCTGGTGAAACACGTGCCGGAAAGCAACGGGCGTGTCGCCATCCTGGGTATCTCCTACGACGGGTTCGAGCCGTTGATGGCCCTGGTGCACCCGCATCCTGCGCTCAAGGCCGCGGTGCCGATGAACCCGATGGTGGACGGCTGGATGGGCGACGACTGGTTCCACCACGGCGCCTTCCGACAGCAGAACCTCGAATACATCTACGAGCAGACCGCCTCGCGCAAGAATGCACACAAGTGGTGGTCCAACTACGCGGACGATTACCAGTTCTTCCTGGAGGGCGTCTCCGCCGGGGCGATCGCGAAGCAGTACGGCATGGAGCAGCTCGGCTTCTGGAACAAGCTGGCGGCCCATCCTGCGTACGATACGTTCTGGTCCGGGCAGGCGGTGGACAAGGCGCTGGCCCGCGAGCCGGTCAGCGTGCCGACCATGCTGGTCGCCAGCCTGTGGGACCAGGAAGACATCTACGGTGCGTTCGCCGTGTACAAGGCGATGAAGCCGCACGACGACGCGCACAAGCTGTTCCTCGTCGCCGGTCCGTGGTTCCACGGGCAGGAGGTCGGCGACGGCTCGAGCCTGGGTGCCGTGCGTTTCGGTTCCGACACGGGTCTGTATTTCCGCCAGAAGATCCTGCGGCCGTTCCTTGCGCAGTACCTGAAGGACGGCCCGGCCATCACCGCCCCGGTCAACGCCTATGTCACCGGCGACAACCGCTGGGAAACCGGGCCGTCGTGGCCGATGGACGGCAAGGGCGCCGCGACACCCACCCGCCTGCGCCCCGGCGCGAACGGCTCGCTGGTGCTCGGCCGCAGTGCGAGTGAGCCCGCCGGCACGGCCCAGTACGTCTCCGATCCGGCGCACCCGGTGCCGTACCGTCCGCGGCCCGTCGGCACGATGTCCGGCACGGGCTGGCAGCACTGGCTGACCAGCGACCAGCGCAACGCGTCGTCGCGCCCCGATGTGCTGACCTTCACCACACCCGTGCTGACCGCGCCCGTGCGCATCAGCGGCCAGCCGAAGGTGCACCTGGTGGCCAGCACCACCGGCACGGACAGCGACTGGGTGGTGAAGCTGATCGACGTGTATCCCGACCAGGTAGCGGCGCAGCCGGAGATGGGTGGCTATCAGCTGGGCATCGCCATGGATATCTTCCGTGGCCGTTACCGCGAAGGGTTCACCGTCGGCAAGGCGATCACGCCGAATGTGCCACTGGCCTATGATTTCAGCCTGCCCAATGCCAACCACGCGTTCCTGCCCGGCCACCGCATCATGGTGCAGGTGCAGTCCAGCTGGTTCCCGTTGTACGACCGCAATCCGCAGACCTTCGTGCCGAACATCCTGTTCGCGCAGCCGACGGATTACCGCATGGCTACGCAGACCGTGTCGCTGGGCGGTGCGGACGGCACGTACATCGAACTACCTGTGGTGAGTAACTGATACGGGCTCACGGCTGGACTTCCCGGTCATCCCCACCTTCGGTTGATCGCGCGATGCGATGTCGGTGGAAGGGTGGGGCAGGCCGGGGATTATGCGAGTTATGCGGTTTGTGTAGGAGCGCGGGGTGCGTGACGGGGAGGAGGCGTCGAGTGGTCACCCTCTGCGCTCGGGCAGCGGCCGCAAGCGGCCGAACTCGCTCAGAGGATGACCACCCGACACCTCCCTGACGACTGAGGTGCGTTGCGGGGAGAGCAACGCCCCCGGCGTCGCACAACGCGGAGTCTCCAGGGTTAGCCCGCCTCAAGTCGCCGGCGGTTTACGCAACGAACCAAAAATCAGTGTTTCGCCGATGGGCGACTACCTCTGCGGTTGTCGACCATGGCTTGCCGGCATGTGCCGGGACAAGCGAGGCGAAAGACATGTCCGACAAGCTGATAGACGTCTACCTGGGTTTCATGGACGAAGAGGTCAATACGGTACTCAACGGGTTGCTCGACCGTGAGGTGAAGAAGGCCGACGCCACGACACGGCGGCCGGTGATCCTGGTCGAACGTGGTGAGGTCAGTCCCGCCGGTCCAATCCTCGAATGGCCGCTGAGCCGTTACGCCGCCCGCGTGCGCCATATCGCGTACGCGCACGCGGAGGCGCTGCAGGGTGAAGGCCCGACGGGTGAGGACGCCCGCGTGGAAAGCATGCTGGCGCGCGCCATGTCCGTCTTCCTGGAGCGTGACGACGTGGGAGATGCGCAGCTGAGGGCGAGCAACATCGACGTGTTGCGCCGGATCGACGTGCATGCGCTGGCGACCATGACCAGCCCGGCGAAGCTGAAGGTTCCGCTCGCCGGGCGAGGGCCGTGCCTGTCCGTCGTGCGCTTCGACGTGGGTGAGGAGAAGAACAACCAGCCGCCCATCGTCGTCGTCCGCTCGCCGGAAATGGGCCTGCAGCCGAACCTGATGTCGCCGTACATCGAATTCATCTTCATGATGATCGGCACCCTTTCCAGCCAGCTGGCGCGTATCGCCGATCCGGGTGCGAAAAATGACTGGCCGGTGAGGATCAGCTGCTTCGGCGCCCAGGGCGGTGCCACCGCCGCGAACAACCCCGGCTCGCTGTCGCCGTTGTGTGCCAGTCTCTACGTCGGCTACGACTACGCCACCGGCATGCGGGTTCCCTCTGTTGCCTTGTGCAGCCAGGGCGGGATCTATCGCTTCGGCTTGCCCGGACTGGTCGAAGGCGCGTCCCTCAACGACTACTTCATTGCGGAATGCGAAAACCTGAAGGTCAGCGCGGTCGAGGTGGATCGGGCGTACACCCGCAAGGAGGAAGCCGGTATCGCCGTGGGGCAGACCCTTAAATCGGTGATCGCGACCCTGGTGACCAACTACGCCGTCGGCAGCGCGGTCAAACCGGAAGTCAGCGGCACCTCGCCGTGGTTCATCTCGCTGGCGCAGAAACAGGCGTTCGCCAAAGTCGGTGTTACCGGCTGCAACATGGAGGACTACTGGGTGCTGAAGTCCATGCGGGAGTGCAAGCTCAAAGGCGCGATCAGGGACCCGCGGTCGTCGTCGCTGTATCCCACGCTGGCGCAGGGCTTCCTGACCCGGGTCAATGCCGACCCGCTGAAGATCGAGCCCGAGGTGGATCTCGCTTTCCAGGGCGACGTGAAACGCAAGCTGCTGACGCGAGAGGGCTACGTCAGCCTGTTGCTGTGGGGCTTGCTCGGCCTGCCGCTGGACGGCGATGGCGACAACGGCATGCCGTCGGTCGCCCGCTGGTCGTTTTCCGGTGATGTGGTGTTCGCCGACGGCACCGCAGGGGCCAGCAGGTTCAGTCGCCACCTCTACGGCATGCGGCTCAACGGCGGCCGGGACGTGGTCGTGCCCGATCCGTTCTTCGTCGAGATCGCAACCGACCTGCTCAACGAATGCAGCACGGTGGTGGCACGACCGGGCAATGTCTTCCTGGCCGCGCCATCCGCTCCCGTTCCGTCGGCGGATGCGCTGGCTGCCTTGGAGAAGGCGGCGGGCGATGCGTTGGCTGCCTGGAAAACGTACAGGCAGACGCCGACGGCCGAGGTCAAGAGAGCCCTGGCGACCGTCGTCGACGTGCTCGCCACGCGCTGCGGTTTCGCCATCGGCGGTACGGGCATGAAGGTATGGCTGCGGCCTAACAAATGGGAGGGCGTGGCGCAGACCGCGATCCAGGACATGCCGCAAGGCACGGCGTTCGCGCATGCCGCCGTGGATCGCGCGTTCTACAAGGCGTCCAACGTGATCGCCCTGCGCGACCGCACGGCACGCGTGCTGCGCGACTGATCGCGCGCACTAGGGGAGGGCGCCCGGGAGAGCCCGGGCGCCCATGGCTAGCTGTGGGGAAACCGTTCGCCGCGGCGAAGACGTATCGGCCCATGCTCAATATCGGCAGGATCGAGCGTGCTTTTTCCCTGGGTAACGATGATGACGCCGTGGCGGGCGAGCTCGGCGGCGACCTCGCGCACGGAGGGCATCAGGGCCCGCCAGGTCGTTTCGTCGTCGGCCAGTGCGCGGGCCACGTCCGAGGGGCAGATCGACGCCTCGGACGAACGGCGGGACAGCAGATCCGTGATCGAGGCAGCAATATCCATTGCATCACAGTAGATGCATAGCGGTGACGAAGATGTCGTTGCGATCCGACCACCCGGTGTCCACACGAACCGGGGCATGTTTGGGAAGTCAACCAAGCAGAGGTCAGCCATGGTCAGCAAGAAAAATCCTTCGCCCACGTCGTCGCAAGACGCACGGGGTAACGGCGACGAACTCCATCAACATGCCGGCGGTTCGCATCCGCCGTTGACTACCAACCAGGGTCTGACGGTCGGCGACGACCAGAACTCGTTGAAGGTCGGGCAGCGCGGCCCGGTGCTGCTGGAGGATTTCATCCTCCGCGAGAAGATCACCCATTTCGATCACGAGCGCATTCCCGAGCGCATCGTGCACGCCCGTGGATCGGGCGCCCACGGTTTCTTCGAACTCACCGCCTCGCTGGCGGAGTACACCACCGCACGCGTGCTCACCGAAGTGGGGGAGAAAACGTCCCTGTTTACCCGGTTCTCGACCGTGGCCGGTGGTGCCGGCTCGGTCGATACGCCGCGTGACGTCCGCGGTTTCGCCGTGAAGCTGTACACGAAGGAAGGCAACTGGGACCTGGTGGGTAACAACATCCCGGTGTTCTTCATCCAGGATGCGATCAAGTTTCCCGATCTCATCCATGCGGTGAAGATGGAGCCGGACCGCGGTTTCCCCCAGGCGGCCAGCGCCCACGATACGTTCTGGGACTTCATCTCGCTCACTCCGGAGTCGCTGCACATGATCATGTGGGCGATGTCGGATCGGACGATCCCGCGGTCGCTGCGCATGATCGAGGGCTTCGGCATTCATTCGTTCCGCCTGGTCAACGCCGAAGGCAAGAGCACCTTCGTGAAGTTCCATTGGCGGCCGAAGCTGGGCTTGCAGTCCACGGTGTGGGATGAAGCCGTGAAGCTGGCCGGTGCCGATCCCGACTTCCATCGGCGCGACCTGTTCGAGGCGATCCAGGCGGGTAACTTCCCCGAGTGGGAACTGGGCGTGCAGCTGTTTACCGAGGAAGAGGCCGACGCATTCCCGTTCGACCACCTCGATGCGACCAAGCTGATTCCCGAGGAAACCGTGCCGCTGAAGATCATCGGCCGGATGGTGCTCGATCGCTGGCCGGACAATTTCTTCGCCGAGACCGAGCAGGTGGCCTTCTGCCCGTCGCACCTGGTCCCCGGCATCGATTTCAGCAACGATCCGCTATTGCAGGGTCGCCTGTTCTCGTACCTGGATACGCAGCTGTCGCGTCTGGGCTCGCCCAATTTCCACCAGCTGCCGATCAACGCACCCAAGTGCCCGTTCGCCAACCACCAGCGCGACGGTCACATGCAGCACCAAGTGCCCAAAGGCCGCGTCGCCTATGGCCCCAGCTCGCTGCAGGGCGACACGCCGCAGGAAGACCCGGCGCGCGGTTTCCGTTCGGCGGCCATCGAGGAATCGGGCGTCCGCGGCCGGATCAGGGCCGAGACCTTTGCCGACCATTACAGTCAGGCCCGCCTGTTCTACATCAGCCAGACGGCGTACGAGCAGGCGCACATCGCTTCGGCCCTCGTGTTCGAACTGTCCAAGGTCGAAACGCTGCACATTCGTGACGCGATGGTGGGCCATCTTCGCCACATCGACGAATCGCTGGCGAAGCGAGTTGCCGAAGGGCTTGCGCTGGACAACCTGCCGCCGGCACCGCCGGCCCGGGTCGGCGTCGTCGAGATGCCCGCTTCGCCGGCTCTGCAGATCATCGGCAAGATGAAGAAAACGCTGGAAGGCCGCGTGGTAGGCGTGCTGGTCAACGATGGCTCCGACGCGAAGGTCGTGGCCGCCGTGACGAAGGCAGCCGAGAAGGCCGGCGCGACGGTCAAGTTGGTTGCACCGAAGGTCGGCGGGGCGAAGCTGTCCGATGGCAAGAAACTCGCCGCTGACGGTCAGCTGGCGGGTACGCCCTCGATCAACTTCGATGCGGTGGCCATCGTGCTCAGTGCCGACGGTGCAGCACAGCTGGTCAAGGAGTCGGCTGCCGTGGACTTCGTTCGCGACGCCTTCGGACATCTCAAGGCCATTGCGCTGGACGATGGCGGGCGTGCACTGTTCAAGGCCGCCGGCTTGCAGCCGGATGAAGGCGTAGTGGCTGCCAGCGACGCAGCGGGCTTCGTCGAGGCTGCGAAGGGTCGCTTCTTCGATCGTGAAGCGAAGGTGCGCATGCTGGCCTGACTGTTCGGTCGGCGCGTAGTCTGCGCAATCAGGGATGACTGGAAAGGCTCGCCGTTATTGGCGAGCCTTTTTTTGTGTCTTTAGGCACGACCGCGGCCTGTCGCGAAGTTGCTACGGGAACCGCCGTTATTCGCATGGTGCGGCGACGAGGCGCCGGGTGGCCACACTCTGCGCTCGAGCAGCGGCCGCAAGCGGCCGAACTCGCTCAGAGCGTAACCACCCGCCGCCTCTGCGACGACAGAGGCCATCTGAGTGGAGAGCAAAGTGTTGGCCACCTCGGGCGGTAAGCCCGGATACCCGCGTCGCGCGAGGTTGCGAGTGTTGCTTTCCCAGCCCGCAACCTCAGTCGTCAGGGAGGTGTTGGGTGGTCATCCTCTGAGCGAGTTCGGCCGCTTGCGGCCGCTGCTCGAGCGCAGAGGGTGACCACCCAACACCTCCTCCCCCACGCACCCTGCAAGCGACGGCAGCGTTCCCTATGTCCGAGTCTTTCGAAGCGTTTCCACCAGGTCCAGCAGCGCCCGGCGCGATACCGGCTTCTGCAGGAAGGGCAGCGACGAGAACGGCCGGGGCACATCGGCGTGGGCATGGCCCGAAACGAAGGCGACGGCGACGTCCTTGGCGATCAACGTGGTGGCGACACCGAGCGAATCGCCACCGTGGATGTCGATGTCGAGCAGTGCCACGTCCGGACGGTCGGCCAGGATGGCGTCGAGCGCTTCCGGTTCCGATCCGACCGCCTGGCAGACCAGCATGCCGGCATCCTCGAGCACCATCTTGTAAGCGGCCGCTACGGAGTCGTCGTCTTCGACAAGCAGGCAGGTCGTACGGTCCGACAGGTCGTTTCGCATGATTTCAGGTCCACCGCGGGAAGGTTCGACCTTCCGCGAACCGGTGTGGAAACGGTGTGTGACAAATGTCGATTTTTGCCATGCGCGCGAGATCGCAGGAACTTGCGATGATCGGTTGCGCCGCTTGCCCGGCAGGATGGTCGTTCCTGAACAGGGGCGGCCAACGTGCGTCCGAGTGCTTCAGTTTGGCCCGAATCGGCCGATAGCCGAACAACCCCTCCCTGGAGCACACCATGGCAGCGAGTCCCGTGACCCGGGCACTGTCATGGAGTTATGAGCCATGCTCGATGACGATGGAAAGAAGGAACTGAGCATGTCATCCCCAACGGACGTCTTCGCGAACATGCCCGCGTACGGCACCTGCGGGTTGACCTTGCTCGATGGCGATGCACACGAAATCGCCCGCTTGGAGGCGTTGCGTAGCCTCAATATCTGGGATGCCCCAAGCACCCCGGAACTCGATCGCATCACGGCCCTGGTCGCGGAAGCCTTCGCGATGCCGACGGTACTCGTGTCCTTCGTCGGCCGAGAGGCGCAACGATTCGTCTCGTCGGTCGGCATCGATGTGGGTGGCACCGAGCGGGAGGCTTCCATCTGCTCGGTGGCGATCGAACAGCGCGAGGTGTTCGTCGTCGAAGACCTGAGCAGGGATACGCGGTTCATGCACAACCGCCTGGTCTGCCGCCATCCGGGCTTCCGTTTCTACGCGGGCGTGCCCCTGGTCACCTCGTCGGGCCATGCGGTGGGCACCTTGTGCGCACTGGATGTGGTGCCGCGTCGCTTCGACGAGGCGGCACGCCAGCGCCTTGCCTCGTTCGCCGCCCTGGTGCTCGACCAGATCGCGCTGCGCCAGATGGTCGGGCGGCGCGATCCCGTCACCGGCCTGCTGAATCGCCAGCAGTTCTACGTGGACATGGCAGCCATCGCCGCGCGAGGTTTTGCCGGCCATCGCCAGCTGGCGATGGTGGACGTCATGGACCTTCCGATCGCGCACCAGTTGGCGCAAGCCGTGGGCCTGGGCCCCGTCGAGGCCGTCATCCGTCAGGTGGCGCTCCGTCTGGGCGACATCGTCCGACCCCATGCGGAGCTCTATCACGTCGCCGTGGCACGCTTCGCGTTCCTGGTGCCCCCGCTCGATGCCGTGGGCGTGGCCGACCTTCTGGAGAGCGTGTCGTCCGAAGTGGGGCGTCCCGTGCTTGCGGAAGGCGTGCCGTTGCAGCCCAGCTGTCACGGCGGACTGGTGACGTTCGACGAAGCCGGTACCCCGGATGCCCTGCGCCGCGCCCTGGCCGCCACCCAGGATGCCATCGACGGCCGTTCGACCTGGTGCACCTACGACATGGCGAAAGACGCGCGCATGCGCCGACAGTATCGCCTGGCCGCGGACGCCTCCACCGGGCTGCAGCGGGGCGAGTTCCACCTCGTCTACCAGCCTCGTGTCGACATGCAGAGCGGGAAGTTTTCGGGCGGTGAGGCACTGGTGCGCTGGCGCCACCCGCTGCTGGGCGACGTGCTGCCCGGCGAATTCATCCCGATCATGGCCCGGACCTCCACCATGCGCGCCCTGACCGACTGGGTGATCGAGCAGGCCTGCCGCCAACTTGCCGTGTGGCTGGCATCGGGGCTGGACCTGACGTTGTCGGTCAATGTCACGGCGGCCGACTTCGTCGATGGCGGCCTGCCCGGGCGCATCCTCGCTTGCTGCATGCGGCACGGCGTGGAACCTTCCCGTCTGGAAGTGGAGATCACCGAGGGCGAATGGCTCGAGGGAAGCGAGGCCGTATGCGACCAGCTGGCCCTGCTGCGAACCGCCGGCGTCCGCATCGCCATCGACGATTTCGGTGTCGGCTACAGCAATTTCTCGTACCTGTACACCCTTCCGTTCGATACGCTGAAGCTCGACCAGTCGCTGATCCACGGCTTCCTGCACAACCACCGGCAGCTGGCCATGCTGCGAGGCATCGTGCGGCTGTGCGGCCAGCTTGACCTGGACGTCGTGGCGGAAGGTGTTGAGACGAACGAGGAGCACACCGGCCTGCTCGCACTCGGCTGCGCGCGGGCCCAGGGCTACTTCTACGCCATGCCGCTTTCGCCGGCGGCCTTCGCCGATGCCGCTTACGCACATGTCGCGTTGACACGGTAAGGGCTCGAATTCGGTTACCGTGTGCGCTACGCCAGGTGCCGGTCCTGCCTCCGTGTCGGTCCTTTCCCGGCGACCCACCCGGCGCCTGGCACGCGGTTGCCGCAACCCTCGAGTGCCTGATTGAGGGCGCTTTCGGGCCCTTACTCTCATACGGCTCTTGTGCATGGCGCTGACACGCATTCCAACGGGTACGACTGGCCTGGATACCATCCTCAGGGGTGGCCTGCCCGCCAACCGGCTCTACCTTCTCGAAGGACAGCCCGGTTCCGGCAAGACCACCCTGTCGCTGAAGTACCTGCTGGAGGGCGCGGCCGGGGGCGAAAGCTGCCTTTACGTCACGCTATCCGAAACGGCAGACGAACTGCACGAAGTGGCGGAGTCGCATGGCTGGTCGCTGGATGCCCTGCACCTGTTCGAGCTTGCTTCCGCCGAGGCGGTGCTGGGGGACGGTCGCCAGCAGTCCATCCTGCATCCGTGGGAAATGGAGCTCGACGGCACCGTGCGGTTGATCCAGGCCGAGGTGGAACGGGTCAAGCCCACCCGCATCGTCTTCGATTCGCTGTCCGAACTGCGCCTGCTGGCCCAGGACCCGCTGCGTTACCGGCGGCAGGTGCTGGCCCTCAAGCAGTTCTTCGCACCACGGAACATCACCGTGTTCCTGGTCGACGACCTGACGGGGGAGGGCGGTGAACGGGATGCGCACCTGCACAGCCTTTGCCACGGCGTGGTGTCGCTGGAACGGCTGACCCTCGATTTCGGCGCCGCGCGCCGTCGCATGCAGGTGCAGAAGCTGCGTGGGGTCAACTTCATCGCCGGCTACCACGACCTGGCCATCTGCACCGGTGGCATGGAGATCTATCCGCGCCTGGTCGCCTCCGAGCACAACGCGCCGTTCGTCGGCGAGCCGGTGCCCAGCGACGTCGTCGGCCTGGACGAATTGCTCGGCGGTGGTCCACTGCGCGGCACCAGCACGCTGCTGACCGGCCCCGCCGGCAGCGGCAAGACCAACGTGGCGCTGCAATACGTCTCCGCCGCGTGCCGGCGCGGCGAGCACTGCTGCGTCTTCGAATTCGACGAACGCACGGGCACGTTGCTGACCCGTGCCGACGCGCTCGGTTTCGACCTGCGCCCCCACATCGCCAGCGGCCTGCTGGACCTGCGCCAGATGGACCCGGCGGAGATCTCGCCCGGCGAGTTCGCGTGGACGGTGCGCCGGGCCGTGGAAGAAGACAACTGTCGCATCCTGGTGATCGACAGCCTCAACGGCTACCTGTCGTCCATGCCGCAGGAAAAGCAGCTGATGCTGCAGATGCACGAGCTGTTGTCGTTCCTCAACCAGAGCGGCGTCACCACCTTCCTGATCCATCCGCAGCATGGCCTGGTCGGCACGATGGCCACCGGCAACCTCAACGTCAGCTACATGGCCGATACGGTGATCCTGTTCCGTTTCTTTGAAGCGCAGGGCCGGATACGCAAGGCGCTGTCGGTGATCAAGAATCGCAGCGGCGCGCACGAAGACACCATCCGCGAGCTGCGCATCGATCGCTCGGGCCTGCGGCTCAGCGCACCGCTGGATGAATTCAGGGGCGTGCTGACCGGCACCCCGGAGTTCGTCGGCAATAATGCGCCGTTGCTGGAAGAGTCCGGTGCAGGACAGTAAGAACGTCCTGCTGCTGGCGCCTTACGGCAGGGATGCGGAAAGCCTCGCCGCCATCGTGCAGGAACTGGGTTACCGCGCCGAGATCGTCAGGTCGATGGCGGCACTCGCCAGTCGCCTGGATGACAGTACCGGCGTCGTCGTCCTCACCGAGGAGGCCATCGGGTCGATGGGCGGCTTGTTGGCCGACGCGCTGAGCAGGCAGGAACCCTGGTCGGATATCCCGTTCGTGCTGCTGCGTGCGCCTCGCTCGCCCGGTCTGGGCGGGCGCGCCGCGTTGCCGGAGGAAGTGCTCAACATCATCGAGCTGGAACGGCCGCTCAGTGCGTCCGTGCTGGCCAGTGCCGTCACCGCCGGCCAGCGCTCGCGGCAGAAGCAGTTCGTCATCCGCGACCAGGTGCTTCGCCTGGAAGTGAGCCAGGCGGCCCTCGCCGCCAGCGAAGCCGAGCTGCGACTGATCGCCGATGCGTTGCCGGTGCTGATCGCCTTCATCGACACGGCGCTGGTGTATCGCTTTGCCAATCTTGCCTACGAAGACTGGTTCGGCATGCCCATCGCCCGCATCATCGGGCGCACGGTCGACGAGGTGATGGGACCGCGCGCCTGGCACGAGCGACGCGAGGCCATGGGCGTGGCCCTGTCCGGCCGACCCGTTCGCATGGAATTGAGCTGGCCCCACCGGGATGGCCGGCGTCGCGACGCGGAGATCCGTTACCTGCCGCGTTTCGCGGTGGACGGCACGGTGGACGGGTTCCATGTCTTCGCCACCGACGTGACCGTGCGCAAGGTGGCGCTGGAAGCGACCCAGCAGCAGGCGGCCGTGCTAGAGGCACGCGTGGCCGAACGCACCGCCGAACTGGAACAACAGATGGTCGCCCGCGAAAGCAGCGAGGCGGCACTGCGCCAGGCGCAGAAGATGGAGGCGGTGGGGCAGTTGACCGGGGGCATCGCCCACGACTTCAACAACATGCTCACCGGCATCCTCGCCGCGATGGACCTCATGCGCATGCGCATCGACGAGGGGCGCTTCGACAACCTCGACCGGTTCATGAGCGTGGCCACCACCTCGGCCCAGCGTGCCGCGGGGCTGACCCAGCGGCTGCTCGCGTTCTCGCGGCGCCAGTCCCTCGACCCGCGGGCTGTGGAGGTCAACGCCATGGTTCGCTCGGTGGAAGACCTGCTGACGCGGACGCTGGGCGAGCGCGTCCGCCTGCGTACCGACCTGCACGAGGGCCTGCCGCCGGCCCTGGTCGATACCAACCAGCTGGAAAGCGCGCTGCTCAACCTCGCGATCAACGCACGGGATGCCATGCCCGACGGCGGCGAGCTTCGCATCACCACGGCCCTGGCGTCTCTTGCGCAGGAGCCGTCCGGCGCGACCGTGCCGGACGGTCCGTATGTTCGCCTGTCGGTCGGCGATACGGGCGTCGGCATGGCCGGCGACGTGCTGTCGCGCGTGTTCGAGCCGTTCTACACCACCAAGCCGCTGGGCCAGGGCACGGGGCTGGGCATGTCGATGATCTACGGGTTCATCCAGCAGTCCGAGGGTCACATCCGCATCGACTCCACGCCGGGGCAGGGAACGACCGTCGAGCTCTACCTGCCCCTGGCGGCGGAGGGTGAGGGCGCACCCCTGGCGGAGGCCGATGGTGTCGTGGTCGGCGGTCACGGCCAGCGCATCGTGCTGGTCGAGGACGATGCCCAGGTCCGCGTGCTCACCTCGGAACTGCTGACGGAACTGGGTTACCACGTGGACGCGGCCGAGACGGCGGATGGCGCGCTCGGCATCCTCGCCTCGCTGGAGCCGGTGGACCTGCTGGTCACCGATGTCGGCCTGCCCGGGCTCAACGGCCGCCAGCTGGCGGAAATCGTGCGGCAGACGCGGCCCGCGCTACCGATCCTGTTCATGACCGGCTACGCCGAAGGCGCGGCCGTGCGCTCGGAGTTCCTCGAGGCCGGCATGACGATGATCGCCAAGCCGTTCAACGTCGACGTCTTCAGCCAGACCGTGGGACGCATCCTGGCAGGGGGCGAGTAAGCCCCGTCTAGCGGTCTGTCATGAATCTTTTATGCTATTGAAATATAAGTATAATTTTTGATTAATCGCTAAAGCGGAGCGGTTCGGTGCCGATAGGCAGGCACCCCCCCCCATTCGTCGAGCGCATCATGTCCTCCCCCGCTTTTCGCTTGCCGACGCTCACCCTGCGCGCGCGTCTGTTGCTGCGCCTGGCCGGCACCATCCTCCTCCTGCTTGCGCTCTGGATCGTCGGTGGCGTGCAGCTGCGCACGGCCGACGCGCGCCTGCAGTCCGTCGTCGGCGATACGCTGGCGCCCGTGGCCGACGTCGGGCATATCCAGAACGACTACAACGACCTGCTGGACGCCGTGGTGCATGCCACGCTGATGCGGCTGCCCTCGGCCGTCGACGATGCGATGACCGCCATCGGCAGCAATCGCCACGACATCGACCGGCAGTGGGCCTCGCTGACCGCGAGCGGGCTGGGCAAGAGCCAGGCGAAGCTGGTGACCCTGGCGGCGGAGCATCGCAAGGCCGCCGACAAGGCGATCGACGACGTGGTGGCGCTGCTGAAGGCGGAGCAGTTCGACCTGGCCCAGCTGCAGCTGTCCAACGATGTGCAGTCGGCCGTCGGCCCCCTGAAAAGCGACTTCTCGAACCTCTTCGCCCTGGCCCTGGACAACGGCAAGACGGCAGCGGCCGCGCAGCATGCGGATATAGCACGCGGCGGCGTGTTCTCGGCGATGTTGCTGGGCCTCGCGCTGCTGATCGCGAGCGTGATGGATATCGCGATCATCCGCGCGCTGGGTCGCCGGCTCGGCCAGGCCGCCGAGGTCGCCGCGTCGATCGCCGGCGGCACCCTGGGCACCCCCATCGACATCGGCCGCAACGACGAGATCGGTGCCCTGCTGACCTCGCTCGCGGCCATGGATGCGCAGCTCGGCAACGTGGTGACCCAGGTGCGCGACCGTGCTGGCCATGTCGCGCAGGCCGCTTCCGGTATTGCCGACGGCAACGAGGCACTCAACGCGCAGACGCGTGTGCAGTCGGCCCATGTCGACCTGACCACGGCGTCCATGTCCGACATGGCGCAAGCCGTGACCCAGGGCATCGAGCATGCCACGGCGGCCAACCACGCCGTGGTCGACGCGCGCAGCATGACCGACGAGGGGCATCGCGTAGCACGGGCCGCGGTGGGCAACATGCGCGAGATCCAGCGCGCCGGCGAACGCATGGGCGAGATGCTGGATCTGGTCGACCAGATCGCGTTCCAGACCAACATGCTGGCGCTCAACGCCGCCGTGGAGGCCGCTCGGGCCGGCGAGCACGGGCGCGGTTTCGGCGTGGTGGCCGCGGAAGTGCGCGCGCTCGCGCAGCGGTGTGCATCGGCCGCGGGCGATATCCGTGGCCTGATCGCCGCGAGCGACGAGGCCGTGCAGGCGGGCGTGGCCTCCGTGGATCGCGCGGGCGAGGTGCTGCACGGCATCGCGGAGCGCGTGGCCCTGCTCAGCCACCTGGTCGCTTCCGTCATGGACGTGACGCGCGGCCAGAGCGAGGGCATCGCCCGTATCGACGGCGCGATACGCGGTATCGAACAGACCACGCGGGAGAACGCCGTGCTGGTCGAGCACGCCACGTCCGCCAGTCATGCCATGCGCGAGAGTGCGGATATCCTTCGCCGCGAAGTCGCCTATTTCGTGCTGGAAAGCGAAGCGGCGTGATGCACCATGTAACGCGCGTTACATGAGTTTTTGGCAACAGGCGGGGGATAAAAACTTACGATCCGTGCTAGCGTGCCGGCCTCGATAAATCGTCGTACCGAGGAAAGGACGCCAGATGACGCCACACACCGAACAGGCCACGCGAGACCTCGGACCCCTGGTCAGCCGCCATGGCCGCTCGCGGACGGCCATCGTGCCGCTGCTTTCCGCCATCGTCTTCCTGCTTTGCAGCGCAGTCATCCCGCTGGCGCTGATGAGCGGGGCCCGTGTCGATCCGACGAAGTTGCCCTTGCTGATCGGCGTGTCCGTCGGCATGGTGGTCGTCGGGGTGCTGATGCTGCTGGGCTGGAAGCTGACGGCGCTGAAGACGGAACTGGCCCTGCACGAGCACGGCGTGGCCGTCCACCGGCGCGGCACGGCGCAGGTCGAGTCCGTGCCGTTCGTCGACATGGCCGACGTCTACCTGTTCCGCACGGGCGGCTATGCGGGCGGCATCATCAACGCCCTGGCTTTCCGGCGCTCGTTGCAGGATCCCTGGGTCGACGTGCTGGACAATCGCCGCAACTCGTTCGCCTTGCGCGCCGCGATCGTCGAAGGCCAGGTCGTCGCGCGTCTGCCGGTGGCGCTCGCCGCCATCGATGCGGGCAAGGCCGTGCGGTTCCACGCGATCGATCGCAGCACCCGGCTGACCAAGCGCCTGATCGGCGGGATGCTGAAGGTCGATGCCCATGCGGTGGATCTCGACGCCACCCGTATCGAAGTGCAAGGCACGACCATTCCCCTCGAGCGTATCCATCGCATCGAGGGCGTCGGTTCCGACGGCAAGGTCAGGCTCCTCGACGAGCAGGGCAAGCTGGTCCACGCGTTCGATTACCTGTGCCTGTTCAGCGCCGACCTGTTCCTGGCCGTGCTGGCGGAACGGATCGATCGACGCACCCCTGCTTACCAGGGCCTCATGGCGCACTGACGATGTCCCATCCGGTGCTGCGCGCGCCCTGGCATGCCGTGGTGGGCGTTCCCCTCCTG
This sequence comes from Luteibacter sp. ME-Dv--P-043b, assembly GCF_030209605.1. Classification (NCBI taxonomy): domain Bacteria; kingdom Pseudomonadati; phylum Pseudomonadota; class Gammaproteobacteria; order Lysobacterales; family Rhodanobacteraceae; genus Luteibacter; species Luteibacter sp. ME-Dv--P-043b. The sequence continues at coordinate 154,530 of NZ_JARVRT010000007.1, read as the reverse complement.
CTGTGCCTTGCCGGGCTCGCCCAATATGGCCTTTTGCTGGGTTTCCCGCCGGCCGGCATGGCGTCGCTGGCGTGCATGGCGCTGGCGTTCCTCGGTGCGGTGCTGGGCGCGGTGGGCATCGTCATGACCCACCGCCTGGCGACGAAGGGCATGCAGTCCCGCGACATCCTGGTGCATGCCTTCGCCCAGTGGCACGCGTGCCTTCCGCGGTTGCTGACCTGGCAACTGCTGGCGGTGGGCTCGGCATTTGCCGCGGGCAGCTGTTCGATGCTGATCTGGGGATTCGTCAGCCACGACATCCGCTTCGGCGTCATCATGACGATGTTCACGGTGTTCACCGCCTTCATGATCTGGGTCGCGGTGTCCAGTGCCCGTGCGGAGGCGCTGCCCTTCGCACCGCAGCCCATGCACCTTCTTGCACGTTGCCTCACGCGTGAAGATGCCCCCGCGCTCTGGGCCATGACCGACGACGTGGCCGCCACGCTGGGCGCTCCCCGCCTGGATCACATCGCCATCGGATTACTGGATGGCTTTTTCGTGACCTCCGGAACCATCCGCGCCACGCATGCGGGCGAGTTGCACGGGCACACGCTCTATCTGTGCGCGGCGCACCTGCCGTGGCTGGCGGCCGACGAACTGCGCGGCATCGTCGCCCACGAAATGGCGCACTTCAGCGGCCAGGACCTGGCCTACAGCGAACGCTTCGCGCCGATCTACCACGGGTTCGAGCGGCGGGTGATGTCGCTGGCCGAGTACGAGCACGACAACTGGATCGGCAAGGTTTTTCTCAGGCCCGGACGCATGGTGGCCATGTATGCGCTGTATCGGTTTCGTGCCGTGGAGCGTCACTGGAGCCGGGTGAGGGAGCACGAGGCCGACAAGGCCGGTGCGGCGCTGGTGGGCGCGCCGGCCTTTGCCGTCGGCCTCACGCGCGCGATCCTGCTGGAAACCCGATTGCATGCGTTGTTGGCCACGATCGACCGCTCCGTCCAGGCCGGCGAGGACATCGTCGAGCAGCTGCGCCTCAGCATCCAGGGCTCGCCGCTGACCGATCTGGGCGACGAGCGCATGGCCCATCCCTTCGACGCGCACCCGGTGCTTGCCGAGCGACTCGAAGCGCTCGGCGTGTCCCTCGACGCCGCCCTACGAGAGGCGTCGGCCGGGCGATCACCCGTCGTGGCGGCCACCGATGCCTGTCACGGCATCCTGCCCTGGCAGGCATTGACCCGGGCGCTGACCGACGAACTGCACGAAGCCTTGCGGCACGCGAACCGTGCAACCTCTTCTTCTTCTCCTTCCCATTCCCCTGTAACGAGCGAGTCCGTCTCATGAAAAAACGCTACCTGCCCCTGGCCCTCGTGGCCCTGCTTGCCGGCTGCAGCGGCCGCAGTGCCGACTATGCCATCGACAACCCGACCGACAAGCCGCTGTCGCTCACCATCGACGGCAAGACCTACGAGGTGGCGCCGCACGAGGACAAGGAACTCTCGCTGGACGCTGGCGAGCACACGATGAAGGGTGATGTCGTGGGCGACATCAAGTTCATCTCCTATTACCGCGGCCGTGGCGGCATCATCAATCCCACGCTCAGCGATTACGTGATCTATCGCCAGAGCTTCGAGAAGGTGGGTTCGACCTCGCCGGGCTACATGGGTAAGCTGGACCAGGTGGTCCTGGAAGGCGTGACGTTCGAAGGCACGATGAGGCAGTCCAACGACCTGTTCATCGACAAGGACTGGACCTACGGCGTGGACGAGGAACTGCCGGACAGCGTCGTGGAACATGAGAATGGCTCGAACAACACGGTGCACAACAAGGTGTTCCGCGCCAAGGATTTCATCGTCGCCTTCCTCGGGAAGAACCCCGATGCCAAGAAGGACTTCGAGGCAAACCGTCAGAAGGATGCCCCGCCGGTGGTGCGCAAGGTGACGATCCTGCCGTCCACGTTGCCGCCGATCGACAACGCGGAAGTGCAGCAGCTCAGCCTGCCGCTGCGCGAGAACTACGCGAAGTACCTGAAGGCCAAGGACGTCTCCGAGCAGGAAGCCCTGCAGAAGGAGAACTTCAAGCTGAGCATGGCCTACTCGCATGCATCCGTCGAGATCATGCAGAAGGGATCGCTTTCCAAGGAAGTGAACGAGCAGATGAACGCGTTCCAGGAGGCCATGAACCGGGCCTACGGATCGACCGCCCTGGTCGAGCCGTAAACCGCACATCCTTCACGTTCCCCTCCGGTGGGGTGACGCAGTCTGCCAGCCTCACCAGGAGACCCACCATGACGACGATGACGCTTCCCGAGCTTGCCAAGAAGATGGCCGACATCGACTTTGCGATGCTGCAGACCTTCACCTCATCCGGCGAGATCGCCGGCCGTCCCATGAGCAACAACGGTGACGTGGAGTACGACGGTGACAGCTGGTTCTTCGCCTATGAAGACACCCATGTGGTTCGCGAGATCGAAGCCAATGACCATGTCGCGCTGTCGTTCACCGGATCCAAGTCGCTGCTCGGCAAGCCGCCGCTGTTCGTCGCGGTCGAGGGCAGGGCACAGGTGATCCGTGAGAAGTCGGTGCTCCAGCAGCACTGGCAGGACAAGCTGGAACGCTGGTTCGAGCAGGGCGTGGACACGCCGGGCATCGTGCTGTTGAAGGTGCATGCCATTCGCATCACGTGGTGGAACGGCGAAGACGAAGGCGAGATCCTTCCGTAAGAACACACGAGCCCGATTTGCGGCACGGCTGACGCTTCTGCAAACCGGGTCACATTTCGGACGTCCACACGCCGGGCCGGCCGCACACTGCGGATGGCCCGGCTAGTATGGAAACGGGACGGTGTTGCGGGGTCGGTCGATCCCGCATGCCTTCGATGGCCCACACGGGTCCCGAACGACCGGAGGTGATACCCATGAAAGCTCTCTTCGCGCTCAAGAACATCCTCACGCCGAACAAAAGCCTGAAGTCGTACGCCTGGTACATCTGGTACTGACCGTCCCACCCACGTTCCGCTAGCGGAACGCAGCCGACGATCGGGACCGTATCAGGCGCCGGGGTTTCTAACGACAATCGGTGCGGTCCCTACTTGCGACATGTAGGGAGACGTATGCCCGCTATCGGCAAGCATGCCAGGACGACCGTCTTCGCACCGAGGCTGCAAGCCTTGTTGCGGGAGCATGGCGGCAGCGATGTGTTCCGGCTGGACGCGACCACCGTCGGCGTCGCCGGCCCCGAGATCATGGACCGCGTGCTCGCCGCGCGCTATGCCACCGAGTTCGAGCGACCCACCTTCAAGCCGTTGCACGGCCGCTCCATCCCCCGTACCGACGCGGCCAAGCTGATGCAGGCCGTGGGTCGCGACGTCCGCCTGGCCCTAAAGGAGCCCGTACCGACCGGCGTGGACTTCACCGGCGAGTGGCCGGGCGTCGGTCATGTCTACCTGCGGGACATGCTGCTGGGTCACGATCCGCTTCGCTTGCGCTTCCTCATGGACCGCGTGCTAGAGCTCACGCCGAAGCTGACGTGGGCGGTCATCGTCACGGGCGCGCTGTCGTCACTCAAGCTGGGCCCCGAGGCCTCCGCGATCGCTTCGCTGACCGCGCAAGCGTCTACGTATGACGACCGGCGCTATGCCATGGGACTTTACCGGCGCACCGTCGCGCCCGTCTGCTTCACCATCTCAACGCTGGTCGCCAATGCGATGTGGCTCGGCGCGCCCTTCGACGATGGCGATTCGAACGTGAATATCATCCACGAGTCCATGCGATTGCTCCCGCCATCGTGGAACATCCTGCGCAACGCTTCACCGGAGTACGCAGCACTGGATGCCCGCATCGGCGAGAAGGACGACGTGCTGGTGTTGCCGCTGGTGAGCCATCGCGATCCCGCCCTCTGGGACGATCCGGACGTCTTCCGTCCCGAGCGGTGGAACGACCTCGACCCCGATAACCATCCGGGCTACCTGCCGTTCGGGCATGCCTCGGAGCGCTGCTGGGGACGGCACATGGTGATGCCGCTGGCGGAGCGGTTGCTCGACATGCTGCGCAGCAACGGGCTGGGCGTGAGCCCGCGGCAGACCACGGCGAAGGTGCCGCTCGCCGGCTTGCTCGGCGTGGATGGGGTGAAGATCGTTCACATCGCGTCGCCGGGTCGTCGCGTATAGCTTCGCGCCCTTCGTTTTCCAGGAACGTACCGCGATGCCACGCTCCGGTTCATGGCTTCTTCCGCTGTTGGTGATGTTCGCCGTTGCCGGCTGCCGTGCGCCACCGGGTGCGGCAACGCATATCACCCGTGCGGACCGGCATGCCGCAGCGACGGTGATGACGGCGAGCGGGCCCGTGATTGGCGTGACCTCGGCGGAGGGGCAGGCTTATCTCGGCATCCCCTATGCGCGTGCGCCCGTCGGCGCCCTGCGTTGGCGTGAGCCGTTGCCGGCGGTGCCTTGGCAAACGCCGCGCGATGCCGCGACGCTTGGCCATCAGTGCGTGCAGAACCTCAGCCCCGGCGCACAGACCGGCAAGGCGAGCCACTGGCTGGTGATCGGCGACGAGGATTGCCTCAACCTCAATATCTATACGCCGTCGACCGCGAAGCCCGGCGATCGCAAGCCGGTGATGGTGTGGATCTATGGCGGTGCGCTCGTGCTCGGTGCCAACCGCCAATACGACCCCAGCGTGCTGGCACGCCGGCAGGACGTCGTCACCGTGGCAGTGAACTACCGGCTGGCGGCCCTGGGCTTCCTGGCCCATCCGGCGCTGCATGCCGAGGCCGGCGGTGCGGCCAACCTGGGGTTGCTCGACCAGCAGGCCGCCTTGCGCTGGGTGCGCGACAACATTACCCGGTTCGGCGGCGATCCCGGCAACGTCACTCTGTTCGGCGAATCCGCCGGGGCGTGGAGCGTCTGCGCGCAGCTGGTGGCACCGGGCGCACGGGGCCTGTTCCAGCGCGCGATCGTACAGAGCGGCCCCTGCACGCTGAACGAGTCGACCGTGCCGGTGGCCGACGCCGACGCGGGCGGCCTGCGCTACGCGGCTGAGCTCGGCTGCACGGGAGCGGATGCGGTGGCCTGCCTGCGGCGCCTGTCGCCGCGCGGCGTGAACGCGGCGCTGGCACCCTCGCGCGGCGTGCTGGGACCGCATGCATGGAACTTCATAGCCGGCGACAGCGTGCTTCCGGAAGCACCGCGCGAGGCGTTCGCCCGGGGCCACTTCGCCCACGTGCCGGTGCTCATCGGCAACAACGCCGACGAGGGGCGGCTCTTCGGTTTCCTGCTCGGCAAGCTGGGCCAGCTCAATGACCGCCGCGATTACGACGCACGCATGGCCAGCACGTTCGGCGCTCACGCCGACGCGGTGGCCAGGGCCTACCCGGCCGCGCGGTATCCCTCGTTGCGTGACGCGTATGCGGCGGCCGTGACCGATGGCGTCTTCGCCTGCCCGACGCTGTCGCTGTCGACCATGCTGGCCCGCGCCACGCCGACCTGGCGTTACGCGTTCACGGACCCGCAGGCGCCGTTCGCGCTGTCGCGCAAGGCCGACCTGGGCGCGTACCACGCGTCCGAGATCGTGTACCTGTTCCAGACCCGCTGGGCACTGGCGGACCCCGCCCGCTTCAGCCCGGCGCAGCAGGCACTGTCCGACCGCATGCAGAAGGACTGGGCCACCTTCGCGCGCACCGGCCGCCTGGATGGCACGCCGGAGGGCGCGCCGGCCAATGTGCTCTACGGGCCGTCGCGAACCCCGGTGGACGAGGGCGTGCCGCGGGTGGGTTGCGCGTTCTGGGACACGATCGGCCTGTAGCGTCAGGCGCGGCCGATCGGCGTCACGAGGTGGGGGCGCAACCGCCGTACCAGCGGCAGGATGGCCAGGGCGGTGCCTGCCGCGGCGATCATGCCGACGACGCGGCTGCTGTGGTCGGCGATGAGGCCGTAAAGGATGGGCGCGATACCGCCCGAGCCGATGACGCCGGTGTAGAAGAGGGCGAAGGCCCGACCGGTATCGCCGTCGGATAGCTCCGGCACCGTGCCATAGAGCACGGAAGAGGTGCCGTTCAGTACGATGCCGAGCAACGGCAGCAGCACGAGGGTGGCCCACAGGGGCGTGACCAGCGTCGCCACGATGAAAGCCGCAGTCGCCGCTTCCGTCAGCACGACCGTGCCGACCACGCCCACGCGGTCGCCCAGCCAGCCGCACGTGGCCTTGCCGAGCGCACCACCGATGAAAACCAGCGCGAGACACAGGCCGACCATCGGGGAATCGCCGCCTTTCCCGTGGACGAGGAACGGCAGGAAGAGCAGGTAGCCCATGCGGGTCGCGGTATCCAGGACGCCGATCGCCATCAGCACGCCGAAGCCGTTGCGACGTTCGCCGTGCCGCGCGGCGGATGTGCTGTCCCCGCCCGCTCGCGTGGAAGGAGCCAACGCGAACAACGCCATCGAGACGCCCGCGCCGAGGATCGCCATGAGGACGAGCACGGGGCGCCACGCCAGCAGGGGAATCAGCAGCGCGACGATGGCCGGCAGGATGGCCTTGCCCAGGTCGCCGGAGAAATTGTAGATCCCCAGCGGCTTGCGCGATCCCGCGCCATAGGCGTCGGTGATCAGCGTGGACGCCCGTGGGTGCTGGATGCTGGAGCCGATGCCGGCGATGACCAGCCCGAGACAAAGCCCGGCGAAGCCCGTCGGCGACGCCATCACCGCCATCCCGATGGCGGCAAGTACCGTGGCCAGCACCAGCGCCGTGCGTGGGGAGGCCGTCCGCAGAAGGCGGTCGGCCGGCATCTGCAGGCCACCCATGATGGCGTAGTAAAGCGAACGGAGGAGAGCCAGGGCGGCGTACGACAGGCCGAACTGGGCCTGCCAGACGGGGAGAAACGCGTAGAGGCCATCGGTGTAGCCGTCGTGCAGCGCGTGCGCGAGACAGGCCGCCACGAGGCTGCGCGGGCGTGTGTCGGCCGGTGTGCCCGATGCGCGTGTCGTCGGGGCGAGGTCGGTGGAGGCGGGCATCCCGCATGGTACCCAGGTGGCCAAATCGTCGACAAGAAGACGGCCCGACCACGGCCAGGGCAGCCGGTGCGCCCAGGTGCTGGCCCCTGGACGGCCCGACCACGACATCAGGCAATGGCAACCCACCCGTGGCAAGTCGGTGCGATCCGGGCGCAAAGCGCGCGGCCGAACGGACTTCTTCGGCAACCGGAAATGGCGAATTTGCCGGTTATGCGTATTTATCGTCAAGGTGCGGTGAATTCTGCCGATAACGTTCATACGGCCGGTGGCGTCCCAGGGAACGGGCCAGGATTCGCTCACGCTATCCGCGTTTGTCGGCATTTCGGCCAGATCCGTGGCCTGCGCTCAGTCTGCCCAGGGGGCACCATGCAACTCTTCAAACTCGCATCACGAAACAAGCTGATCTTCGGCGGCTTCGCATCGATCGCCCTCGTGGTGATCGTGCTCGTCGGTATCGTCTACGGCGCGCTCCAGGCCATGGCCCAGAGCACGCGCATGGACCTGCACACGAACCAGGTGCTGCGCGTGGAGGGCTCCCTGCTCAACGCCCTGGTCAACATCGAGACCGGCGAACGGGGTTACCTCGTCACCGGCAAGGATGCGTCGCTGGAGCCGCTGCGAAACGGCCAGGCGGCCTACGCGGACGCGTTCGGCCAGCTCCGCAGCCTCACCGTCGACAATGCGGAGCAGCAGCGCCGTCTTACCGACCTCGACACGGGCTATCGCGCGTGGATCGCTGGCGCCATCGACCCGGTGATCGCGCTGCAGAAGCAGCAGGCCGCGTCGGGCGGGTCCAGCCCGGAAGCGCTCGCCTATGAGCGTCAGGGCAAGGGCAAGGCGCACATGGACGAGATGCGCGACCTGCTGGGCAAGTTCGTAGGTGCCGAGACGGCCCTCCTTGACCAGCGTTCGGCGGAAGCCACGGCGACGCGTGCGCGCACCAACGTCATCCTGCTGGGCGGCGGCCTGCTCGCCATCCTGGCCATCATCGGTGTCGCCACCGTGCTGGTGCGCAGCATCCTGACACCGCTGGAAAGCGCCTCTTCCGTCACGACGCGCATCGCGGAAGGGCACCTGGGCGAATCCTTCGCGGTCAGCCGCAGCGACGACCTGGGCCGCATGCTCAACGCGCTGCACACCATGGACGAAAACCTCGCGCGCATCGTCGGCTCCGTGCGCGAAAATGCCCTGCAGGTCGAACACGCGGCGCGTGACATCTCGGCCGGCAACGACGACCTGTCCAACCGCACCCAGGAGCAGGCGTCCTCGCTCGAGGAAACGGCCGCGTCGATGGAGGAGATGTCCTCCACGGTGAAGCAGAACGCGGAGGGCGCCGCGCTCGCCCGGCAGATTTCCCAGGGCCTGCGCAACGAAGCCAAGAGTGGCGGCGCGGTGGCCGAGGAAGCCGTGGAAGCGATGAAGCAGATCACCGAGGCCAGCCGGAACATCGGCGAGATCGCGGTGCTGATCGACGAAATCGCCTTCCAGACCAACCTCCTGGCCCTGAACGCGGCCGTGGAAGCGGCGCGTGCGGGCGAACAGGGCCGCGGCTTCGCGGTCGTGGCCGCGGAAGTGCGCAACCTTGCCCAGCGCAGCGCGTCGGCCGCCAAGGACATCAAGGTGTTGATCGGCACGACGGTGGAGCGCGTGAGCACGGGCTCGGACCTGGTGAACCGTACCGGCAAGGCGCTGGTCGAGATCGGCAGCAGCGCGACCAAAGTCGCCGACATCGTCAACGAGATCTCCTCCGCCTCGCAGGAGCAGTCCGCCGGCGTGGAGCAGGTCAATGTCGCCGTGGCGTCCCTCGACGACGTGACCCAGCAGAACGCCGCCCTGGTCGAGGAAGCCAGTGCCGCCAGCCGCCAGGCGCTGGAACTGGCGCAGGAACTGACGCGCCAGGTGTCCTTCTTCAAGCTGGCGGATGCCGCTACGGTCCAGAGCTCCGCCCCCGCGGCGGTGACGACGGCCCGGCCGGTCAAGGCACCCGTGGCAAGCACCGTCCGGGAAGCCGCGCTGGTGGCGGTCGCCCAGCCCGCGCTTGCTGCCGGGCAGTGGCGCGAGTTCTGAGGCAACGGATCCCTTCCGTTCTTGCATGAAGCCGCAGGCGCGTCTACTCGACGCGCCTGCGGCTTTTTGCGTGCCGCGCATGGTGCTGACGTAAGGGGGATGAAAGGGGCCGGCCGGTACTCCTTGCAGCTTCCGTGTCCCGTATCAATGACATGTAAGGTTTCCGGCCATGATCGCTGCCTTGTTGCTCGCTACCGCTACCGCTGCCACGTCCAGCCCCGCCCTGTGCCTTGCCGCGCCACCGCCTTCCGCGGCATCCCTGGCGCACGCGGTTGCCGCCGCGCCGGCGGACAGGCCGCAGGCCATGCCGGTGATCCATACCGAGGGCACGCTGCCGCACACCGGCATCCACGACGCCTCCGCCGCCGCCGTGCGCGACTTCGGCTACATGCTCGATCTTGCCCTGGCGTGGCGTAACACGCGGGATCGTGCCTCGCTGGATCGACTGGCGACGTATCTCGACGCATGGACACGCGTGTACCGGCCATCGTTCGATCCGATCGACGAGACCGGCCTGGGTCATCTCATCGCCGCGTACCGATTGACCGCACCCGATCTTCCCGCCGATGTCGCCCGCCAAACCCGCGATTTCATTCGTCGCCTCGGCAGCGGCTACCTGGACCAGATGGATACGCACGTGGGCGATCCGCATGGTATCTGGAGCAACAACTGGCAGAGCCATCGCGTGAAGCTGGCTGTGCTGGCGGCTGTGGCGGTGAACGACGATGCGCTTTTCGCGCGTGCGCGTGCGGCCTTCGTCCGGCAGCTGTCGATCAACATGAAGCCGGGTGGGGAAGTCATCGATTTCGCCGAGCGCGATGCGCTGCATTACGTCACCTATGACCTGGAGCCCTTGACCCTGGCAGCGGTGGCCGCGCGCTCGCGCGGTGAGGATTGGTTGCGCTTGCCCGGCCATGACGGACAGACGCTCGCGGCCGGACTCGACTGGCTGCTGCCGTATGCGGAAGGGAAGCGCAGCCACGAAGAGTTCGTGCATTCGTCGGTGAAGTTCGATGCCGCGCGCGCCAAGGCGGGGCTTCCGGGTTTCTCCGGGTCGTGGGATACAGGCAACGCTCGTGCGCTGTACTGGTCGGCCAGCTTGCTGGACACACGCTACGCGGATGTGGCGCAAAAACTTGCGCCAGAGCCGCCGCGATGGTTGTGGGCCTATGCGCTTCCCTGCCGACGGTAGGATGAACGATACCTTTCACCGGGCTTACGTTAGATTGAACTTCAAATAAATCGATATTGCCAATTTAAACGAATTGTCTTCAGCGGTATGCGGCGTCGCCGTTAAGGGGGAAACCTTTAGGAGCCGACCCTCTTCATGACCATTCGCCAGCGTATCGTCCTGCTCGTCAGCGTTGCCGTCCTCGTCGCTTTCGGGCTGGGTGCCGGCGGTCTCTATGCACTGCGCGAGACCGACCTCCAGCTCAACGCGATCTACCAGACCTCGCTTCTGCCCATTGTCGATGTGGCAACCGTCCGGAACCTGTTCAATGAAACGCGCACCGGGCTGAACCGTGCGCTGCTCAAAGGCACGGTCGAGGCGGTGACGGAAGAACAGGCGGCCAACGCGGAAGCGGTGCGAAAGATGGATGCGGCCTGGTCACACTACTACCCGGCCATGGTGAGCTCGCCCGCCGAGGACGTCGCTGCCAGGGCATTCATCGCGGCACGATCCCGGGCCCGTGTCCTCAAGGACAAGCTCGAACCGCTCATGGCCGCCGGACAACACACGGCCGCCGTCGACTTCATGCTGGGAACGATGGGGCCGGCGTTCGGAGAGGAGTCCAAGGCGATCGATGCCATCGTCAAGATCAACATCGACGCTGCGGCCGAAGCGTATGCGACGGCCGCTCGCAGGGAACACGCGGTCATGACGGCGGTGACCGTCGTGGTCATCGCCTCGCTCATCGTCCTGATCGTTGCCGGCGTGTTGCTTGCGCGGTCCGTCATGGGTCCCCTGGTCCGAGCCCGTGAGCTGGCCAGCCGCATCAGCGAGGGTGAGCTGGGCCACGAGCTGGACGTGCAGGGCAGGGACGAGGTCAGCGACACGCTGCGGTCGCTGGCTACCATGGACACGACCCTGGCCGGCATCGTCCGGACGGTCAGGGACAACGCCCAGCAGGTCAGTCACGCCGCCAGGGACATTGCCGCCGGTAACGACGAGCTTTCGTCGCGGACCCAGGAGCAGGCGTCGTCGCTCGAGGAAACGGCTGCGTCCATGGAGGAGATGACGGCCTCGGTGCGGCAGAACGCCACCAGCGCTTCGGCGGCGCGCAACCTTGCCCAGGTGCTGACGGAGAAAGCGGTGTCCACGCGCGTGCTGGCCGGCGAGACGAGCAGTGCGATGGATCGTGCGAGCGTCGCGAGCGGAAAGATCGAAGGGATCGTCGCCGTCATCGACGAGATCGCGTTCCAGACCAACCTGCTCGCGCTCAATGCCGCCGTCGAGGCAGCACGCGCCGGCGACCACGGCCGGGGCTTCTCGGTCGTGGCGGCCGAAGTGCGTCGCCTTGCCCAGCAAAGCGCCGTGGCGGCCAAGGACATCAAGTCGCTGATCGCCACGAGCAGCGACCGGGTCAGTGAAGGCGTCGCCCTGGTGACGCGCACGGCGCAGGCACTGGCCGAGATGGAGTCGGGTGCCGTCAAGGTCGCTACCTTCATCGGTGAAATTGCTGCCGCCAACGCGGAGCAGGCAGCCGGTATCGACCAGGTCAACCAGGCCGTCACCGATCTCGACTCGGTCACGCAACAAAACGCGGCCCTGGTCGAAGAGGCGAGTGCGGCCAGCCAGCAGGCCAGTGAACTGGCCGACGCGTTGATGAAACAGGTGGCCGTCTTCCGCTTTGCCAACGAGACGACGCGGGCCAGCCAGGCGGAAGGCGAGGGCAAGCGGATCCCCGTTGCCGTCGCCATCGCACCGTCGCCGCAACGCGCGAGCGCAACCGTGGCCGCCCTGCCGGCGGATGCCATGTGGCGCGAGTTCTGAGCCCTGGGGCAGCAAGCCACGGGAAAGTCTCACGGGCGCAGAATGGGGGATGGCCCGTACACGGGTGGACCGAGACATGACCGACTTCAAGACTTCCACGGCATCGCTGCTAGCCGCGGCGTGCCTCGCCATCGCCGCCTTGTCCGGCCCCGTGCGGGCCGATGACATGGTGGCGAACCTGCGGCTGTCCACCGGTCAGACACAGCGCGTGTTGACCTCTAAGGCCGAGCACCCCAAGGGAACGATCGTCATGTTCCCCGGTGGCGCGGGTGACGTGGGTCTGGAGGGCGATGGCGACCTGCGTCACGACCACAACTTCGTCGTCCGCACGCGCGCGCTGTGGACGAGCCGTGGCTATTCGGTGGTCATTCCGGATACCGTGGATCGTGCCAACCTGCGCGGCATGCGCAGTTCGCCCCGATACGCTGGTCTGGTCGCCGACCTTGTCGCCTTCGCGCAGAAGAACCTGGGTGGGCCGGTGTTTCTCCTGGGCACCAGCCAGGGTTCGATCGCCGCCATGAACGGGGCGGCCCATGCGAAGCGCGGCAGCGTGTCAGGTGTCGTGCTGACCGAGTCCGTGTCCGTGATGGGCGGCAGTGGCGAAACGGTGTTCAGCGCCGATCCGCAGGATGTGCGGGTTCCCGCGCTGGTGGTCGCCAACCGTGACGATCGTTGCGACGTGGCGCCCCCCGATGCTGCTCCGAAGATTGCTGCGGCCATGTCCGCCAGCCCCGACGTTCGCGTGCTGGATGTGGCAGGTGGGACGGCTAAATCCGGCAAGGCGTGCGGTTCGCTGACGCCGCATGGTTACTACGGTATCGAGCAGGACGTGGTGTCACGTATTGTCGAATGGCTCGACAAACACCGGGAATAACGGCGCATCCGGGACCGCGATGCGCGATGGCACCGGATAGCATCAGGCCACGTGCTCTGCCAGTCGGTCGCCCAGGCGGGTGCTCACGGCCAGCATCGCGGCGCCGCAACCCCAGCCCGGCGCGGAACCCGGCGGGCCGAGCAACCTGACGACCAGGCCCGTGGCGTTCTGTAGTGTCTCGTCCCCGCTGGCGACCGCCTGAAACTGGAGCAGCTTGGCCCGGAAGCGTGCTTCCTGGAGATCGGCATCCAGCAGGGCACGGTTCATGGCAATGGCGCCTTCGGCCATTTCGGTCGTTTCGAGTATCCAGTCGCCCACCATCCGCTCCATGTCTCGTTTCCTACGTTTCGACAGCCCATAGTTGACATGGCGATTGCGAAGCAGTCGTCAAATTTCGGCGTATGGCCGGAATTTGCGCATCGTTTCCTGTGGACTGCATCCCCTCCAGGGTGGACTCACAGGACGATGTTGATGGCCTGCTCGATGGCTTCTTCCAGTATGTTCACGGTGAATGGCTTGACGAGCTTGATGGCGCCCAGGGGCGCGTCCGTAGCGTCCTCCAGCGGATCCGAGAGCATGACCACCGTTTTCAGTGCCGTGTTTCGAGCCCTCGCATCGGCAAGGTAGGCGCCGCTGCGATCCTCACCCGGTGCCGGCACGGCGGCGATGAGGAAGTCCACCTGGGCATCGGCGATCACGGCCTTGGCGCCCCCGGAGTGCGTCGATGCCACATATACCTCGTAGCCGCGCTTCCGCAGGGCATCGGCGACGGTATCGGCCAGTGTGGCGCGCGGTTCGATCACTACCGCGATGGGAGGAAGGCTCTCGGTATTCATGATGCTCGGCAACGGGGAAGGGCGACGTTGTAACCCATCGTCAGGCGGATGGGAATGGTTCGGACACCCCTGCGCGGTGGCACGCTGGTGCACCGACCGTCCGCCTAGCGGGGTATATCGGTGCCGCCATGAACCGGTAGGGATGCCATATCCATGTACGATGCGGCTGCTTCGTCGAGGGTCTGCAGGGGGACCATGCGGGCAATCATGGACATGCTCGCATCGAGATCCTGAAACACAGGGTCTTCCCACAGTCGGTCGACGTCCGTCCCGGATCGCAGGGTAACGATGTAAACGATTTCGCCATGCGTGCCCTCGCCCAACAGCGGGCGAATGTCGTCCAGCAGGCCCAGCTCCCGGCCTCTTCGATGCTGTGCCGCCAGGAACGCCAGAAGTTCTTCCCGCTTGCCAGCGTTGGGTCGGTAGGCCACCACCAGTATGCGTTCCACGTCTGTCTCCTCAAGGCAGGCGTGCATGGTATCGCCGATCGTACTTCGGCGCGCGAAGACACGGCCGAGACGTTGACGTTCGCCGCCGAAGGTCAGGTCAGGTCAGGTCAGGTCAAACCGAGTTTCCTGGCAACGGCGAAAGTGGCGAGCAGCAGGCCCGCAAGCAACAGCACGAAGATGACGGCTACCGCGCCGACCTTGCGTAGCACCGCGCGCCTCTCGGCCTGCTTTCCCTTCTTTCCTTGTTCGTAATGCCACTTGATGGCCAGGAACATGCCCGTGCCAAAAACCAGCACCTTGAACGTAATGAAGAGTATGGGAACCCAGTCCATGATTTTCGTGTGTTTCCAGGCTGTTGCTTTTCACTATCTAAGGTGAGGAATTCTCCCTTGGAAGAACGCCTCGGGCGCCGCCATGCAAATAAAGAGGCGGCACGCTACAAACCCATACTACTTAAAAAGATTTTCCATATATTGAGGCAAATTGTCCCAGCGGCAGCGGTGACACAAAAACGCCAGTGGGCTGGAAAGTTCGGTGAAAGCGGCATGACCATTAATGCATGGCACCTCGCGACACGGACGAACACGCTTTTATGAATCCGGCTACTTACCATGTGATCCACTTGGTATTGACCCTGGTCCTCGCTATATCGGGTCTTGCCAGTTGGCGGATCTACTATCGGCACGTCCGTGAGCAACTTCCCGACACGTCTGCGTGGGCCATGATGAAGCGGCTGCGTAGCGAGGGAGATCCCGATGGCACGTGGATCTTGGTGACGTCAGGCATTAGTACCGCGGCGGGCATCGGCTTGCTGGTGCTGCTCAACGTTCGATAATTCATCGTTTCGGTCCGGCTCGAGCGGCGGTCCAGTGTGATGCACGCGAAATGCTGCTGCCGGCACGTCTCACCCGTACAGCATGGCGAACCAGCCTGCACGAGTCAGGAAGCTGCGCGTGCGTGTTGCTACGCCCTCCTGGCCGAATACCGTCCATGCACTCGCCGCCGGGAGACCCTTGCGGCTTTCAGTTGCCACCCAGTTTACGAAGATGCTCGGCTGCATTGCGGTTACCGGGATTCAGCTGCAACGAATGGCTATAGTTTTTAATAGCCCCGGCTCGATCTCCAGTTTCCTCAAGAATTTCGCCCAGACTGTCGTAAGCGTTCCAGCTATCAGCGAAAAGCACGGTATTCAGGCGAAGGATAGCGATTGATTGCTCGGGCTGTTTTTGCTCCAGGAGCTTGTATCCCCAAACATTCAGCTCGTCTTCTTTCGGCAGGAATGAAGGATCCTTTGCCTTGAGGTCGGCGACGACTTGTGGCGCACGCTCGAAGCCCCGTTCCAGCAAGGCGGCGCGCAACGTCTTGAGGGTCGGCGACAGTCCGAAACCATTGGACGCATGCATGTCTGGAATGTAGTAGGCGGCCACTTCATCGGCGAAGTTCTCGGGATCGGCGCCTTGTAGATTGGTCAGGATCACCACCGAGAGGTCGTCCTTGGGATAGACGAAGAAGGTCGAGCGCATGCCGCCAATGGGCCCTGCCGCGGGATGCTCAGCCCGCATCGTCACCGGCCAACCCAGGCCTGAACCGTTTAGCAACGCACTCATTCCGCCGGTGGTGCCATCGTTGAGAACCACGGAGGTCCATAGCGCATCGAGGCTCGATTTGTCCCTAAGCAGCTTGCCTGATTGAAGTGCGACCAACCACTTCGCAATATCGGTCGATGTCGACACGATCCCCGCGGCTGTCCTGAAGTAGGGGGCGAACGAGACGTAGATCGCCGAGAGCCTGTCGCTCTTCTTCCATACGCCATTGACGTTTTGAAGGTAGGAATAACCGCCAGCCGAATGCGGAATAACGTCGGACGAATCTCCAAAGCGGGTATGGACCATGCCGGCCGGTTTGAACTGCCCGTCCTCGATGAACTTGGCGAAGGGTTCGCCACTCAGCTTGTCGATGATCTTGCCAAGGATGACGTAGCCGGTCTGGTTATAGCGGAAGCGTTCGCCGGTTTTGAACTCCATGGGAAGCGTCTTCACGGTAGCCCATGCAGAAGCCTCGCTACCGTCGCCGATCAGATCTTCCTTGTCGTCGATGATGTTCGGCAATCCCGAAACGTGCGCGAGGACCTGCCTGACGGTGATTGCGCTCCAGGCAGGCGGCAAGTCGTCAAGGTATGACGATATCGGATCGTCCAGCTTGAGTTTTCCGGCCTCCACCAGTTGCATGATCGCGACACCTGTAAACGCCTTGGTGCAGGAGTTGATCGAGAAGATGCTTTCATCCGAGGCGGGCACGCTGTTCTCGACATTCGCGATTCCGTAGGCGGCCGTCTTGACGATCTTGCCATGGCGGACAACAGCGACTTGAAGGGCAGGGATGTTCTCCTGGCGCATCTTGTCCTTGAGAAAGGTTTCCAAGCCGTTCCCGGGCGCGACAGATTGCGCATGCGCTGGGAGTGCAAGGCACAGGCAGGCACACAGAATCGAGCGTTTCATCGTGGACGATCGCCTCGAGAAAAATATCTCTTTCGGGTCTGGCGAACGTGCTGGCGAACGCCTGATAAAAGGGGACGCGGCGATGTGCTTGACCACGGTGGTATCTGCCATCTTGCCGTAGTCCATCTTCAATAGCGGGTTGCCTCTGAAAGGTTGCCTCGATGGCGTGTGGCGAGACTGAAACGTCATTTCCATCTGCTGATTCCTGGGCGATACCCGGTGCGCTGTGCTCCGGGAGCCTCATCGTTTCAGCAAGCTCCATGCCAGGTTAAGAGGCGGCGTTTGCTGATGCGAGAAGCCGGCGATCTGTCCGCGGTCCGTCCGTAGTCTGTACGCGGACAAAGATAGGCAGGCCGTCTGGCCTCGATGCGGCCTTGTAAATATCGGGCACCAGTCGCGAGAAGTGAGACGGACCAGCGGTTTACTGAGTTCCCCGCCTTCGTCGACGCAAACCCCTATGAAACCCATCATTTCCTTGGCGATCACTGCCCTCAGCCATCGGTGCAATCTCGCGACCGGTTTGTCGCCCAAGCATGGTGATCGGTGCCTCGATCAAGGGGTTGCATACAAAGCCTCCGCCTCGAGAGTCGCACATCACTCAAGCGCTTGATCCAGCGCCAGGGACAACGTTTCCAACGCGCTTTTGAGTTGCTGTTCCGAGCTCCGGCCACCCAGATCCACCTCCAACCGATGGGCCGCGCTCCGAACGGCATCCAGATCGTAGATAGCGGCCAACGTTTCGATCATCCGTGCCCGGTGCCGAGCTTCTGCAAGGTCACGGTCTACCACGGCCTGGCGGAGAGCGTCCGCTTCGTGGAGCACTTCTGCCAACGGGGAGGCATCGGCGTCTTTCATGCGGCTTCCTTGCTGAAAGTGGGCCTCCCGTCCCCATGCACCGAGCACATCGCCCGGATGCGTTTTCTTCTCCCCAACCGCACCGCAAAGGAGTTCGTATGCGCTTGTTCCATCGACATGCCCTGGTGACCTTCGTTTCTACCCTTATGGCGGGCGCTGCCGCCGCTACAACGCCGCCTCCTGTTACGGGGCTAGGCCAAGCTTGGCCGAATGCGCCCGACGTCAGCGTCAGCCCTAGTTTTCATGCGTATCGGTTCGATAAGCAAGGGGTACGCTACGTCCAGATCAATGACGGCAACGGCACGGTGCGAGGTGCGGTGGCCTACATCGCCGGTCAGACGCTGGAGTTGCCGATCGGCACCGACGCCAGCCGGTGGAGCGTCGCAGCAGCGCCACCATCGGCTGCGTCGGGCGTAACCGTTTACAAGGACGATGGCATGACGATTCACGCGGCGCCGCAGCCGGACGGCACGATGCAGCTTATGCTGACGCCGTCCGAATGCCAGGCGCATCCGGAGAACTGCAGCAATAAGGGACAGTGAAGCGCGTAGGGCGTTCGTTGCGGCGCCTTGCCTTCAGTGCTTGACGAGGTTCGCGGTCGGTAGTGGCCGCGACACCTTGGCACCGATGGTCAACAAGCCGGACAGCACCAGTGCCAGGATGACCTGGGCGCGCAGCATGACCGGATCCACGAAGGCCGTGCCTGTTATCGCCAGGGCTACGCTGGCTGCGAAGCCGCCAAAGGCCGTCCCGTGCCAGCCGTGGCGCCACGCCAGGGCGACGGCCGGCCAGATGAGCCCGAACCGAGCGACCTGCCGCACCGTGTCGTCGCCGGTGGTGATGGCCAGGATGACGAGGGCCGCCAGCACCGGAACCCACAGCAGCACATCCCGCAGCAAGGGGCTCTGCCAGATCGTCGCCCAGGTGACACGGGGGAGTTGCCGTGCGCGTTCGTTCAGCGCCAGGATGACCGGGGTCAGCGTGAGCCCACCCAGAAAATGGCCCAGGGTGTAAGCCCAGAACATGTTCGTGAGCGACAGGTGCGGCCAGGCATCCGGGGTCCGGAGCATCGTGGTCGCCAACGTCGTGCAGGAGAGGGTGGCGCTGATCAGTGCACACGCCAGAGTCGCGCCCAACAGCAGCGGCATCCGCAACTGGCGTCGGTCGTCGTAAAGGCGCCAGCGTAGGCGGAACGGCTTCATGACGGCCATGAACGGCACGATCATCGGCACCGAAGCCGATACGGCCCACGGAATGCCGAGGTCGTCGGCAGCAAGCCACGCGTTCTCGATGGTGGGCAAGGCCTCTCCCAGTGCGAGCGCCGGCCAGTAGCGAAGGGGGAGCAGGAACAGGCAGGCCAGCCGCAAGCCGGTGGTGGGTGACCAGTGCGGAAACGTGACGTGCCGGACGACCTCATACACGGCCGCATAGGCCGCGGCGATGGCGAGGTGTTGGCCGCCCTTCAACCAAAACGTCCGAGGCTCATCGGGTGGTTCGTCTGCGCTTCCCTTCACACCCATCCCCTAGGTCTGTTGCCGTGGTCCATGTCCGCCTCACTGATTCGATCAAGGATGCCACGAGTTCAGGTAATAATTGGATCGTGGCAGCTCGCCGATGGAAGAGGTTTGCCGATTATGCGTGTGGATGATCGCATATTGCAGGTGTCAAGCCACGGCTGCCTTGGGACGCCAAGTTGATCCCGAGGCGATAGTTCCTCATCTCCGGCCACGCATCACGTGAGCCGGCCAAGGCGAGGGCGCGATGGGGTGGGCCATGTTCCAGGCCACAAATACCGAGAGTTTTACACTGCGATCAGCCGGTGCCACATACGGACTGGTCCTTGATCATGGCTCGCAGCGCTTCATCGTCTTCAATGGCCTGGACGGCGTGCTGCGTGACGTGGCAGCCCGGGTGACTAATAACAACTACAAAGGGCACCGCGATGCCTGTCCAGATCAGCATCGGCGAATGGCAATCGGCGCCCGTCAAAAACGCCTTGATCGAAGTCGAAGACGATGTCCTCGCGCCCCACCACGAGCTCTTCCGTCACGGCGCGCACGCGACAGAAGTTGTTGTGCCACAGAAAATCGTTGAGCGGGCGCTCGTCGGGGATGAGCGGCGGCGAGACGGCAACGCCAGGTATGATGGCCTCCCCCAACGCGATGCGCGCGATTCGTTCGGGTTGGTCCGCGGCCATGGCGTAGCCGACCCACATGCCGCAGTCATGCCCGACCATGGCGAACCGTTCCCACCCCAGTGCTGTCATCAAGCCGAAGAGGTCGCGACCGATCGTTCCCTTGTCGTAGACCCGATCGGGCTTGTCGGAGATGCCGAGGCCGCGGGATCGGGGACGACCAGCGTGAAACTCCTGGCCAGCGGCAGCATCACATCGCGCCATAGGTACCAGTTCTGCGGCCAGCCGCCCAGAAGCAACAGCGGCGGACCCTCGCCACCCACGACGGCGTGGAGTTCGACCTCGCCGGTGGGGATGCGGTAGCTCTCGAAGACATCGCCGAAACCATGGGGAAGCGTGGGAACGCCGTGCACGGAGCCGAAGCCGTCGATGCGCGGGAAGGGCAGGAGGGCCATCGAGCAAGCTCCCTATCTGTAGTGATCGATAAGGGCTATATAGCGAGCGCTTTGATCGCGTCGCGCGATCGCGCCATGTGTGGTTATCGGGATCGCATCGCTTCAGTCGTCACAGCCGCGGACGCCTCGTAACGTCGACAAGGTCATGGCTTGGCGGCTGCCGATCGCGCGCGGTATTGGCTGGGCGAAGCATCGTAAGTCCGTTTGAACGCAACCGCGAATGCACTTTCGGACGCGTAGCCCACAGACATGCCGATAGCCCCAACGGACAGGGTGGACGTCACCAGACGATGCGACGCCAGTGTCATGCGCCACCGGGTCAGATAGTCCATGGGCGTCTCGCCGGTCACTCGTTCGAAATGGGCGGCAAAGCTGGAGCGCGACATACGCGCTGAGGAAGCCAGCTCTCCGACCGTCCACCGGTGGCAGATATTCCCGTGCATCGCCGTGAGGGCGCGGGCGAGCGGCGGCACGCCGAGTGCTGCCAGCCACCCGTTCTGCGTGTGCCCCGCCTCGAGGTGCGCGCGCAAGGCTTCGATCAAGAGCGCCTGCGCCAGGTGCCCAGCGAGAAGATCGCTTCCTGGTCGAGGTTCGCGCAGCTCGATGACGAGACGCCGTACGCTGGCCTGAAGCGCCGCTTTGTGGTCATGAGAGCCGATATGAACCACCGCTGGCACCGCCGAAAGCACGGCCGCGGCGTGTGGGCCGCGTATAGAAAAGAAGCCGCCGATGCCTCGACAGAAGCCGCCTCCATTCAGTTCGGCGACGTGGCCAGGTGGCACCTTCGTCAGGACCGGGATGGCGTCTTGCCAGATCATGGGAGCGCCTGCGTAGAGCTGCATGGCGGACCCCCCTTTCACCAGAACCACATCGCCTGGGCCCAGGGTAAGAGGGGGGCTGGCGTCGTGCAGGGCCAGTTGGCAGGTGCCCTCATCAATGGCGAAGCATCGAATGCCCTCTGCCGGCGGGAAATCAAGCCCCCAGTCGCGCCCTGCGTCCAACCCGCGAAATCCGTACGAGTTGATTTGAACGAGCGTGAGGATGTCGGAAAGCGGGTCGGTCATGTTTGGACGATCGCGATAGATGTTTCGACCATCTAGCATGGGTTTGGCCGCGTAGCAAAGGTACTGTTCCGTCTGGAAGACGTGGCAGACACGCCACGGCTTGGCGCACGGCCGAGGGCCGCATGTTCATCCCGGGAGACAGCTTCATGATGTTGGCGGATAGATCGCAGGCAAGCGCGTTGGCGACATCCACGCGATCGAAGTACGCATGGGGGATCCTGGCCGTAGTGAGCGGCGCCGTCGCTCTGGCATCCTATCGCTATCTGTTCGATCGAGGCCCGGTACCACCCGGGGTCGCAGCCAACCGGCATGTGCATCCATGGCTGATCGTGCACGCGACCGGTGCCGCCACGGCGCTGCTCTGCGGGCCGTTCCAGTTCATGCGCCGTCTTCGCCTGCGTCATCCAGGATGGCACCGCGCGACGGGACGCGTTTACGTCGCCGGTTGCATGGTCGGAGGTGTCTCCGCCTTGTTCCTGGCTGCCGGGATATCCACCGGGCCTGTCGCCGGCGCGGGGTTCGGCGCGCTAGGCAGCGCCTGGATGGCTACAACCGCGATCGCTTTGCGCAAGGTGCTGACAGGACAGTTGGCCGGGCATCGGCAATGGATGATTCGTTCGTTCGCCTTGGCCCTGTCTGCGGTTACGCTACGCCTCTACCTGCCTCTCTCGGCTGTTCTGGGCCTGGACTTTGTCATGGCATATCGGACGATCGCGTGGCTGTGCTGGCTACCCAACCTTGCCGTGGCCGAGTGGCTGATCAAAAGTCATCCGCCGGCCGTCGGGCACGAAGGTGATCTCGAGTTCCATCGACCCGCCTAGGCGCGCGCTTCGCGGGCACATTTGCCGTGCGTCACCCAGGCCACTGCGACGATCGCTGTCTTCGATGACGTTTATGGCTCTGGCCATGGCGGCCATAGAAGGTATCAGCCAGGGGTTGGCAGCTCACCTTCGCGTCGGCAAATTTCCCGCACCAGGAGATCGGACAGCTCAGCCGGCTGGTCGCCATGGGCCTCGACAATCGGAACTGCCCAATCACAACCCGCAAGGCGGAAGTGCTGCCTCCAGTCGGACAACATCAGGAGCTCATCGGTTCTCATGCGCCTCGATCCACCCCTCTCACCGTGTCCGCCGCCAATTGACTCGCCGACATCGAATAGCGTGTCACTGAACGGAAAGAGGAAGACGCAGTAGACGTGATGCGTCGGATGGGTCGGCGTGGGTGCCTGGTTCTTGTAACTCAAACGAAGCACCTGGCGATCCAGGCCTTCCTGCGCAAGAGGCGTTGAGTTGCGGTAAAGGTAGCTGGCAGACAACTCACCGATCCCGGCCCAGCTGACGGCATGCGCCGTATAGGACAGGTTCTTGAGTCTGTTGGGATAGGCTAGTGCCGGCCAGTTCATGCTTTCGCGCGCCATACCGACGTCGAACAGTCTGTGTTCGGCGCCAGCAAACGCGATGACCAATTGCCAGGTTTCATTCGGAACGACGCGCTCGAGCCTGGGTGGTGTCATAAGGGGCGCCTTGTTAGGTATTCACCATCCGAGTGCAGAGGTGGCTGAGACCGAGTGCAGTCGACGACATACTGCGAGGCGCACGGATGTTGAGCCTCAACGCTTGGTCGCCGCGCGACGGTACACGCCGTTGAACGTGACGTTGGCGCCGCCGCACTCCTGGTTGTCCGATACCACCAGCAGTTCGCCGAGCAGGTGCAGGCTAACCTGGCAGGTGTCTTCCTTGACCTGTATCTTTTGGCCTTCCGGATAGCCGCGTGCGGTGACAGCCCCGAGGTGCGGGCCGCCGGGAGTCTGCTGCGGGTCCGGATCGGCGCTGGGCCAGTAGGCGTTGCCGTTGACGGTCACGCTGCCGTCGCCATTGGCGATCAACTGCAGTTGGTTGTCGCCGTCGTGCCATTGGCCATTCCATGCCTGCGGTTTCGGATCCGCAGTGGTCGGCAGCGGTTGTACGCTGGACGCCGCGACCCAGCCAGCGCTGCCGCCTACCTTGTTGGGGTAGAACGCGCAGACATAGGCGCCTTGGCGCTGTGCCAGCAGGACCACGTCGTCCTTGAGCACATAGCCGCGTTGCCGGCATACAGCCTCGCCCTTGGCTGGGCAGCCGTCGTCGTCATTGAGGAAGAAAAGGCGCGGTACCGTGACCTTGGCAAGCGAGAACCCTGTGGTGCTCATAGGGAAGCTGCCGTTGCGGCACATTGCCGTGTCCTCGTCCGAAGCGGCATACGCCGATGCGGGAAACGTCAACAACGCCAACAACGCCAACAGCAAGGTCTTGTGCATCAGAGTGCTTCCAGAGGTGAGGGCGCCATTTTAGGCCATGGTCGGTGAATCGGTGAATCGGTGAATCGGTGGCGAGTCGGCCGTATGGGAGACGCATCGGCGGTACGAGCGGAGCCGGCCAACCTGATCGCTATGCAGCCGCCGTTGGCGGCTTTCTAGCCGCCGCTGGGGATGATGGTCCGCAGCGGCGCGCTTGGCTTCCAGCCGAAATCCCGATGGGCCTTGGTCAGGTCGAGCCGCTCGTCGTTGTCGGCGATGTTATAAGCACCCGCCGTTCCCGACGATAGCGCGGCGATGGCGGCGGTGACGGCGCCATCGATGTGCAACGGGCGGTCTTTGCCGTCTGGCACGTCGACGCCCGTGCCTTCGCCCCACAGTTGTCCATATCGAAGCACCACGCCACCCATCTCTTGGACGGCCTGCTCGAGGGCGACAATACCTCCTACGCTCAACGCGCGCAGGCCCTCTGCTTGGACATCGAGCGGGTCCGTCTCGGCGAAACGTTCAGGACCGGGCGCATAAGCCCAAGCAATGCTTTGCGCCACGATTCGCCGCACGCCAGCGGCTTTTGCGGCAAGCATCAGGTTGCGGGTGCCTTCCGTCCGGATACGCGCATTGCGCGCAATGCCTTCTTGCATATGCGCCGCATCAAGGTTGCGAGGCAGGTCGGTGAGCTGGTGAATGACCGCATCAGGACGCACCGCCATCATCGCCTCGGTCAGGCGATCGGAGTCAAACACATCGACCACGAGCGGGATGGCGCCCATCTTGAGCAGGGCATTGACCTTGTTCGTGTCACGGGTCAGGCCCGCCACGCGGTAATCCAGGGAGACGAGGCGAGGCACAAGCTGCCGTCCAATCGCTCCGGTCGCGCCTGCGATGAGCACCGTGGTTCGTTTGGAGGAGGTCATAGGGAGACGATTCTTTTTGAAGAAGCAGATTTCACCACAGATTGCACGTGGTTTGAGCGACAGGTGGCGAGCTTATCGACTCATTCGGGGACGAGATGCCGCAGCCTTCCGATGCAGAAGGACCTGCGTCACATGTCCCGACGCATCGACTCTTAAAGGGCGAGCAACCGGCCCCACTCGAGGCTGTCGCCGGACATCGATGATGACGGAAGTCACGCAATGGCCCATCTGACTGATGGTTAGATATTTCGCCGGATCCGTCGCTGTCGTTCCATGCGTAGGAGCTTCTCTGCGTGCATGGAGATAAGTCTGCAACGGTGCGGCCGCACTGGGGATCAGCGCGATGGCTCCAGACACCAACAAGCTTACTTCGCTTGGACGACTTCTCCATCTTCCTTGATAAAGTCCTCCGGAAGCGAGGAGAGGATTTCCAGTACCACCTCCGATGGCCGGCACAACCGGGTGCCCCGATCCGTCACCACAAAGGGGCGATTGATCAGAATAGGGTGCGCCAGCATGGCCTCGAGTAACTGGTTGTCGGTCACCGCCGAGTCGCCCAAGCCAAGTTCAGCGAATGGCGTGCCCTTCTCACGCACCGCCTGGCGTACCGTCAGGCCCGCGTCGGCGATCAGGCCAATCAAGGTGCTGAGGGCGGGCGGGGTGATTACGTATTCAATGACTGTGGGCTCTATCCCAGCGTGCCGCAGCAGCGCCAAGGTATTTCGTGACGTACCGCATTCAGGGTTGTGATAAATCGTGGCGTTCATGGTCATGCCTTGGCAGCGCCAGGGGATTCGACCGCTTCCGACGCAGCCACCAGAGCGCGGGCTTCCGCCGCGCCTTTGCGCTCGCTGTAGCGATCCACCAAGTAATCGGATCGACCGCGCACGAGGTAAGTGAACTTCACCAGTTCCTCCATGACATCCACCACGCGGTCGTAGAAGGGCGAGGGTTTCATCCGCCCGGCGGCGTCGAACTCTTGCCAGGCCTTTGGCACTGACGACTGATTCGGGATGGTCACCATGCGCATCCAGCGGCCCAGCACCCGGAGCGCGTTGACCACATTGAACGACTGGGAGCCTCCGGAGACCTGAAGCACCGCCAAGGTTCGGCCCTGCGTGGGGCGGACGCCACCTTCCTCCAACGGCAGCCAGTCGATCTGATTCTTGAAGACCCCCGTGATCGTCCCGTGGCGTTCGGGGCTGACCCACACCTGGCCCTCCGACCACAGTGACAGCGCCCGGATCTCTTGAACCTTCGGATGGTCCGCAGGGACGCTGTCCAGCATAGGCAGTTCCGCAGGGTCGAACACGCGGGTCTCGGCGCCCAGATGCTGGAGGACGCGCTCGGCCTCGAGGGCTAGCTTCCGACTAAAGGACTGTGGCCGGAGCGATCCGTAGAGCAGCAAGATGCGCGGCGGGTGGCCGTCGTCGTCCGAGCCGGCCAGGGCCCCTTGGCACGGAGCGGGCAGGTTATGGGTCACATGGGGCAGGTCGGCGGTCATGGCGATCCGAGTTGCTTGAATTCGATAACTCTAGCAATATCGAAATAAGGCCGCCAGCGTGCGGCGTTGAACTCCCAGCTCGGCATGCCCCCATCCGCGATGACCACACCCAACGCCATTGACGCGCTGGCCGCTCTGGCCCAGGAGAGCCGCCTGGCCATCTTCCGCCTGCTGATCGAGCATGCACCCGACGGCTTGGCCGTGGGCGCGATCGGCGAGGCTCTTGGCGTGCCCAGCGCCACCCTGTCGTTCCACCTGAAGGAACTGGCCCACGCCGGCCTGGTGTCGAGTCGGCAGGCGGGGCGTTTCATCTATTACTCCCCGGTGCTGGGCACGGTGAACGACCTGGTGGGATTTCTCACGGAGAACTGCTGTGCGGCGTCGGGTAGCGTATGCGCAACTCCCGCACCGTCACGCGGCAAACGCGCTGCGCCAAGATCGCGTTGAGAGCTTCCCTGCCAGTCTAGTGTTGCCTGCGCGCAGCAAGACGATGCTCAAAGGCGCCAGCGCAAGCTCGGCTCCATACTTCGGGGCGCCCCGATGTAGATCTGCGTGGCCGCATACCCCGAATACTCGCCATAGAAGGCATGGTTTAGGTTGCGCACGCGCGCCGCCACTGCCACGGTTGCCCAATCGTATTCGGCCGATGCACAAGCGCGTGTTGAGATCGGTGACGGTGCGGTGAAGGTTGATGCGTTCGTACGTCACCCCGCCTTTGACGGTCCAACCCGGCGTCAGGTTGAACGCATCTTCGATGAGGTCGCACCGCCGCATGCTTGCGATCTCTCGACGACTCAACACGTGCCGTTGATACGGCGCGCAGGTCCATGTCAGCGTCATCCTACCGCCAGCCAGATCGCTTACTGCGCCAGTCGTCTCAAAGAGTGTACACAGAGGTATGTAATAACCCTCTCTAATCCGAGCATTAGCTTAAAGATTTTACAAATAAGCCGATGACATAGCGGAACTGCCAGGCTCCGCTGAACAGCTATTAGAGGTGACTGTGGAAGATGTGAAGGCGGCATCAAATTCAGAGAGTCTGAAATCAATTCTCTCATCGACGTTCACCTCCGCCTCTTGTAGCGGTGCTGTGCTCATGCAAACGACACCGGATGGTTGGGTGGTCAAAGAAAGCATTGGAGCGCCTTCCGGTTACGACTACGCGACGTTGGGTGCGTGGCTCACAGAGATGGCCAGCTACCGCGATGTCCTCGTCTTCGACGAATGCCTCGAGACAACGGCTATGCGTGGCATTGATGACTTGCCGACGCTCACAGCGTGCATGACATTGAGGGGGCATCAAGACGAAGTTGTGTACCTTCAACAGCCTGAGCCAGTTGCTCACGGTGGTCGATGCGCTGAATCGCACCGTCCTTGCCTTCGACACGACCGATGGTTACGACGCCGAAGGTTACCCGGTTCACAGCGCAGACGCCAAGGGCGTCCAGCGCAAGCAGAGCTACGATGCGCTCAACCGCCTGGTCAGCACCATCGACAACTACAACGGGACGGATACGTCCGCCAATGCGCAGACGGTGTCGTCGTTTGATGCAAGCGACAATCTCGAGGCCGTCAGTGACCCGTCGAGTCTCAATACCCTCTACGACCACAACGGCCTCGGTGACCTGACTGGCATCCATAGCCCCGATACCGGCACCACCACGTTCACAGTGGACGCCGCCGGCAACCGACTGACCCGGACAGACGCCAAGGGCGTGGTCACGACGTACACCTACGACGCGCTGAACCGGCCGCTGTCGGCGTCTTACAGTGACGCGACGCTCAATGTGGCTTACCACTACGACGAGGCGAACACGGTCACGGCTTGTGCCGCGTCTGCGCCCATCGGCCACCTGACCCGGATTGTGGAGCAGGGGGTGACCACCACCTATTGCTACGACAAGCGCGGCAACGTCATCCAGAAGAAGCAGGCACAGGGGGCGGTCACCGACACCCTCGGCTACACCTACACGGCCGCGAACCGTCTTCTCACTGAGACGCGCCCGGGCGGAGCGGTGGTCCGCTACGGTTACGACACACTCGGGCAGGTCAGCGGGGTCTGGGTGACGCCCTCGGGCGGCGCTGAGCAGGTCGTTGCAAGCAGTGTAACGTGGCTGCCGTTCGGGCCCATCCAGAGCTATACCCTCGGAAATGGGCAAACTGTTGCCCGCACCTACGACAGCAACTACCGCGTCACCGACATCGTTTCCCCCGCGCTGGAACTGCATTTCAGCCTCGACGAGATGGGGAACATCACGGGTGTGAGCGAGTCGGGTGGCAGCACGGCCAAGTATCTCTACGACCCCCTTTACCGTCTGACCGCTGTCCAGGACGCGACGGGGACCCCGGTAGAGACCTACAACTACAACCTGACCGGTGACCGCCTCAGCAAGGCCGCACCGGGAACAGCCACCGGTAGCTATGGCTACCAGGCGGGCACCCACTGGCTGACATCCATCGGCGCGGCGTCCCGGACCTATGACGCCAACGGCAACACGACTGGCAATGCGGCAGCCGGACAGGTGTGGGGATATGGGTACAACGGGCGCAACCGGATGACGGTGGTCCAGCTGGGTGGCGCGACCGTTGGCAGTTATGTATACAACGCCAACGAAGAGCGTGTTGCAAAAACGACTGGTGGCACCACGACGCGTTTCATTTACGATGAGACCAGCCAGCTTGTTTATGAAGCGTCTGGAGGCGCGGATCGTGACTACGTGGACATTGGAGGTGTTCCCGTGGCCGTGGTTGACAGAGGCACCACATCGTCGATTGCGTTTATCACAGCCGACGCCCTTGGCTCTCCGCGTGCAGTGACATCAACCGCTGGAGTGCTTGTCTGGAACTTGCCCTACTCACTTAATCCGTTTACTGAGAGGTCGCCAGTATCGGCGTCAGGATATACGCTCAATCTGCGTTTTCCAGGCCAATACGCTGACGTTGAGACGAGCGAGGCTTACAACATTCACCGAAGCTTCGATGCTGCGACGGGGCGCTACCTTCAAAGTGATCCGGTTGGATTAGTCGCGGGAGTCAGCACGTATGCTTATGGCAAAGGTGCGCCCCTTACTGTCTCCGACCGGCTCGGGCTGCGCGCTGATACAGATTTGTGTGCAGGTCTTTCTGCCAAGGCATGCATGCAGATAGGCCGTGCATATGCTCCCGATTACGTTACCGTCAACGTCTCGACTCCAGGCATTGCTCAGTTCGGATATACCTTGACTTCGAGTGGCACGGTTTACAGTCATGGTGGCGGTTCGCTATCTAATCCGAAGTCGATTGCGAAAGGTGCATGGGGAGTGTCTGTGGCAGTCGGTAAGGTGTACTCTCGCTGCGGCGCCAGTCCCTCGGAGGTCGACAAGTTCGTCAACGGTGGTTCAAATGGTGCCTCGTTCTATGACGTTGTTGGTGGCGGGGTGGTTCACAACGACAGCGGTACCGCAATCGAGGGAGGGTTAGGATTCGGTGGCGGCTCAGTTGGACATACCGAAAGCTCTCCAAGCGGAAAGGTGGGTGACGGATGGTAAAGAAGCTGCGTCAGCGCTCGCTTATGATCGGGCTTTGGTGGCTATTGGCAGCCACGGCTGTGGGTATCATCGGCGTGAAGATGGAGCGGGCTGGAGAAAAACCTTTGCCGGGAGAACCGGCGAGGTCGCAGCTCGAGTCGATTTACGATTCCGCGCAAACGATTGTTGATGGTACCCCGTTGGGTGGTCGCTCGTACTACCATCGCGGGGAAGCGGCCGGCGTAGATGGCCGCCTAGCGGTTCAGTCGAGAGAAGCAGCGTTTAAAAAACTGACAGACGGATTTGTAGCCGAACGATGGTTGATACGCGACAACAAGCAGAGAGACGGAAAGGTGGTTTACGTGAAGCTCTGCAAGGATGGCATTGCTACTGTGATTGATGGGCGAGACAGTACCAGCGATGACTCGTTTTACATGGGTGTGATTTGGGCCAAGAACCCCAATCACGTTGCTTGGTGCGAGAGGTAATAGAAAAGCAGATAAATGGCCAGAAGCGTCAACCGTGTTTATGAGCGGTGTTATGGCTTCGCGTCGTCGCGCTCTGCTCTACTTCGCTTGTCTACAGATGCACGCCGGGTGTCGATTGCGCTCTTTTGGAGGGGCTGGTCAGCACTTGCCGTAAAAGTTCGGCGATAGTGGCTAATCTGCGATTTGCGCGAATAGTTATATTAAGGAGTTAGTGCCTAAGGCTCAGAACCGGAGTGACGTTTGAAAGGGTTTCCACAACGCATTGCTCTTGTAGGATTCATCTCCCTTCTTGTTTCGTTGCAAAGCGTCGCCTCTATGAGGACAAGCGCTCCAGCATCAGGAGTCTTGCCCTGGATGGTCGGCTACTGGAAGGTCTCAAAAAACGAGGACCCGTTGCCGCCCGATACGTTCGGCATTGAAGCGGACGGCACGTACATCATGCAGGGCACCGATTGTCGCGTGGACATCCGGGGCAAGGCGCACGTATTCGACGGTGAAATCTTTACCCGCCTCATTTTGCCCGGTAAAGGCCCGATTGGATTCATCCTCAAGCCAGACAGTGAGGGCAATCTGACCTTCACGTCCACTCGTACGCAGCGCAATGCCACCTACAGCAAGCTTTCCGGAAATCCCTGCCCGAACGGTGCCCCCGGGCATCCGCAAGGTGCAGCGACAAACGCAGGCCAGTGACTCGTCGTGGACTGTCAGACTGTTCTGGCGGGGTGCCTTCAGGAGCTGCCGTGTCTCGGTCGCCACGCTTCTGGCGGCGAATCTCTTGGCACTGTGCGGTTGCGAGAGCGACCGAGCGGTGATATGGCAAGCACACGTTAAGTCGCCTGACGGCCATTATCAGGTAAATGCGGCGACAACCCAGCAAAGCGGCCCTGGCAATGCGGCCCTTTACACCGAGGTCAAGCTCAGCCAGCGAGGCGGTGATGCGGGGGGCGATATCCTTGGCCTCTCTCATAGTGACGTGAGTGAGTTGGTTGGAGGACCGGTCACGGTCACATGGGTGAACAGCACCACGCTGCACCTGGAGTACAGCCCAGCAAGTGACGTCACCTTGCAGGTGGTGAAAGCCGGCGGCGTCAATATCGAGTCGTCCCCCCGTTCGCGGTAGGACACGCCCAGCGGGACCTACCGTGATGATTAACTCAGTCGTGAGTCGGCTGCCGCCGATGATGACGGGCGGACTTTCTCGAAGTCCCAGGCATGACGAAAAAGAGCATCCCGACCGTCGACGATTCCATGTCGGGGGGGGGGCTCACCAATTCAGGGCATCCTCGTCCGCCCGCGAGCGTGCAGGGCGGGTAAGGGGCCAGGCTACCGCAGGTCGATCTACGCTCGGAGCGTCTCAAATGCGCCCCATCACTGACATGGTCCCCATTTGATAGAAGGAGAGTAGGGGATGACCAAGGCAGCACACATCCATTGCCCACTTTGCGAGTGGGAGCCAAAGGCCGAAAGTCGTTGGCTGTGCGCGCCGGGTGAGCCAGGGTCGGGATGCCTCACCGTCTGGAACACGTTCTGGACGGCTGGGTGCTGCCCGGGATGTGGTCACTTTTGGTCGAAGACGAAGTGTCTGTCTTGCAAGCGTTCCTCACCCCACGAGGCCTGGTATCACTTTCCTCCGCCCGAGCCCGGTAAGGAAAAAGCCAAGACTAAGGAAGAAACCAGCGTCGCCTGACGGCCCACGCCCAGTGCAGTCTCAAGTGACGCGATGACCGCTGGACCTGGTCAGTATGGGTGCGTGCAGCGGCATCGCCGTTGAACTCGCCGAGGGTTGCCAAGGAGGGCGGAGCCAGCAACACCGGCCCCACCCACGCTGTCACCTGACCATCGACGGGCCGGCCGCCTGCTGCGCCTGGTCCTGCTGCTGGCTATGCTGCTTTTGCTGGGCCTGCGCCTGCTGTTGCGCATTGTTTTGCACATGCGAGGCCGCCTCCTGACTGCTCTGCGAAAGCGGGGTCTGGATGGCCTGCATCACATTGACCTCGGCCAGCTGTTTGAAGGGTGAGTTGAGTTGTCCCTGGACAGCCCATGCCCTGCTTGCATCGTCATTCAAGACGACATGGTCGATGCGCTGCATGCCCGACGCCAAGGCGGAGGTTGTGAGGTGGCCGGCGAAGTTCTGCGTGTGCGGACCGGGCGCGCGACCCTGGCTCTCGTCAATGCCGGCGACGCAGGCATGCGCCTGCTCATACATCCCGTTGGCGGGATGGCGGGCATCGAGAAGGCTCGGGACGGGAGGTGCTGCCTGGGCGTGCGCCTTGGCCTCGGCAATGGCCGCCATGGTCGTCGAACCGACCACGCCATCCGGGTTTAGATGGTGCGCCGTCTGGAAGGCCTCGACGGCTTCCTTGGTCTTTGCACCGAAGTGCTTGTCCGGGTGAATCGTGCTGCCGTCGTTTGCGGTAAAGCCAAGGGCTGCAAGGTCGGTCTGGAGCGCGCCAACGGCAGCGCCGTGCCCGCCCTGTCTGAGGGTATGGGATGCTGCGGCATGACCAGGCGCGTGTGTGGGTGATTCGTGGTGGGCCGATGGAAGCGAGGTCTTGAGTGCGGCCACCTGTTCGTCTGTCATCACGGGCGTTGGTGTGACGGAGCCGGCTTTCCAGCCTTCGAAATGGGAGATGCCATCGACAAGTGCCCCGAGTTCCTTCTCGGTCATGTCCTTAATCTTCTTGCCATGCAGGTCCTGGCCTTCAGAGGCGGCGACCTTGTGGATGTCCTTTGCCTGTGCGTCGTAGTGAACCGGTCCGCTGTAATCCTGTGTCGAGTAGCCCCGAATCATTTCCTCAACGGTGTGTCCGGAGTGGGCTTTCAGGATATGCGCCATCTGCGCCGCACGACCGGCATCGTAGTTCTCGAAGACGACGTTCCCGTGCTGGTCGAGGTCCACGACACCCTTGTAGGCATGTTTGGCTGTCTCGAGCGCTTCCTCCTTGGTACGGTGGGCGTGTGAGTTTTCCTCACTGCCAGCAAATTCGAGCTTCAGGTTTCCGGGGTTGTTATTGCGCCAGGACACCGTTCCTTGCTCGGCTGATAACCAGGTCTTGTCTTCGAGCTCGTAAATCCGGGTGGCGCCATGGCTGACGACCAGGCGGTTTACTTTCTTGTCCGAAATAACGTCCATATTCTCTCCGCTTCATAGGCCGGTCGGCCATCAAGGGTTGTTCAACGAATACCGGTCGAACAATCCGTCCGTACCTTCTCGCACGCCTTTCCGCCAGCGGCATTGCAAGCGCTCATCGCCTTGGCCGTTGCAGCGTCCTCGTCTTTCGGGTCGGGCGTAGCTGCACCGAACGGGCGCGAGGATGCATCCCGCACCAGGGCAATGCAGCCGTCCTGTGCTTGAACCAGGACGGTGCAGTCTTTGGGATTGCAGTCACCGGACTCGCTCTTCCACATGGCGTCAGTCGAGGCGTTTCCATGCTCGAAGGAGAACTTGTTTCCCTTGCTGTGGTTGATAAGGATGGTGTTGAGGAACACCGGCACACTCCACTTTGCATCCAGGTCCTTGGCCAGGCCTGAAGGGGGCAGCACCAACTTCTCGTTCCGGCCCTCTCCCTCGCCGGCCACGAAGGTCTCCCGTGTTGCGCTCGCCACGTGCCAACCGTCGCTTTTGCGTACAAGGTCCAGAAGGGTCTGGGACGACTTCTCACCAGCATCGAACTGCTCGATGAGGACGTGCCCGGGGGACACCTTGACGTGCGCGGGGTAGAACGGGTCATCGTGGAACTGGCTGCATTTTGAGCAGGCGATAATTTTGTCACTGGAAAAGTCCGGGACGAACTTGCCGCCTTTCTTGCCGAACATCACCAGTGTCCGGTGTCGGACATCGTCTTTGTCCGGTGTGGTCTCGAAGACGGCCACTGCATCGGCGTTTGGCTGGTCACCGCTGCTGGCAAATGACAGCAACGTGGTGCCAGCGGGTGCTGCTGCAGTGACCTCGACCGGGGCCGACGGAGGGGCTTTCGATGGTGAAGTGGCAAACGCCGGTGCGGTCGTGACCATCAGTGCCAACGCTGCCAATCGGGAAATCCTTGCCATTGCCAACTCCAGGTGGGAAAGAGGGGAGGATAAACCCTGCAAAGCGCGATGGAACTGCGTGAAGGTAGCCAGGGTGTGCTCATTGCGCCACTGCCAGAAAGAGTTCCAGGTCGCAAAAAGTTACGAGGTTGTCTGGCGCAGCGAGGAGGCTCCGGTTATCGTCCGGACCGCCTGGTGCTCAACCAAACTGCCTGACGCCAGGGCGTTGATTTCCCAACACGTTCCATTACACATACTCGGTTTCCAGACGCATGCCACTTTTGTGACCAGCTTCACAGAATTCACGACGCGCAGCGGCTGACGACCCGGCACGGTGCGGCGAACAAATCCACAGGCGGGGTCGCAGTTCGACGGTAAATGGTTGCACAAACTAAAAAACGTACTTGACGCACGGACAAGCGGTAGGGCTTACGCATTGTCGTTTTCGAGGTTTGTAGGAAAACCCCTACAACTTCGCCGACGAACATTTGCTATCTCAAAGCCGGTACCCTTCGCGCACCTTTCAAGCGTAGGGATGCGGCCATGCTCACTCGGCATGAGTTTGGGAATGGGCTTTTCGCGAAAGCGTTTGCCGTGCTTGTTGCCGTTGGCATCGCCATGGCGCCCTGGCAGAACGCAGCAGCCCAGATGGGGCGACCTGGACAGATCAAGAGTGTCGTTGCTGCGTCTGCCACGGCGCGCGTTGCGCAGCCAGCAGCGGCACCTGCAACCGACGTCACCGGCGTCTGGCACGGTAACCTGCAGTCGCCCTACGATTCGGTGGCAGATGCCTGGACCGAAGAGGTCACGCTCACGCAGGACGCCAGCGGGAACGTCACCGGCACGCGCCTGACCGTTCCCGGCGGAAGTGGCCAGAAATGGTTCAAGACGTCAGTGTCCGGGACTGTGTCCGGCAGCACGATGACGATTGCCGACCAAGCCATTCTCGAGCAGGGCGACCCGAGCAGTTCGCCCTGCCACATCACCCTGACCATGACGCTCTCGGCAGACGGGTCGACCTTCGCCGGCCCGTGGACGTCACCAACCTGCCAGGGCGGCAGCATGACCATCAGCCGCTATGGCGGTCAGGGCGCTGCAGGCCTTGGCAGCGGCGCGCCCTGTGACGGTGGCATGGGAAGCACAAAGAACGGGACGGGCAGTGGTGGTGGCGCGTCTGGCAATGCGGACGGCTCGTCTTGTGCCGAAAAGCTTGGCGCCGCACACGTGGGTGACCCGATTGACGCGTCGACGGGCAACTTCTTCCTGCAGGAAGACGACTATGACGGCGGTGACTACCTGACGTTCCGCCGGTTTTACAACAGCAGCCAGACCATGGCACCCGCCCACATGGGGTTCCATTGGCGCCATTCGTTCGACCGCTCGCTCATCATCAACGGGTCGCCGGCCACATCGGTGACCGCGCTGCGCCCGGACGGCAAGCAAGAGACCTTCCAGCCAAGCGGTGACACGTGGACCGGCACGACGCCGGGCGACCGCTTTACCGTGGTCAAGGACGCCAGTGGCGCCGTGACGGGTTACACCTTCTTCGTCGGTGGCGTTCGCCAGACGGAAACCTACGATACGCGCGGCATCCTGTTATCGGTGGCCGGCCAGGACGGGCAGGGCATCACCCTTGCCTACACCACTTCTTCGACCCCCACCGTCTCCGGGGTGTTGCTGACCTCCGTCACCGATTCGAAGGGACGGGCCATTACCTTCGGCTACGATTCCGACTACCGCCTGAGCTCCTTGAAGTTCCCGGATGGAACCACCGCGAGCTTTGATTACAACGATTCATCCGCGCGTCTGTACGCCGCCTATGGCAGCCAGAACGTCAAGTACTACAGCTACAACGAAGACGGCAGCGTTGGGGATGGCGCGCCGGCTGGCCTTGTGACCAGCATCTATGACGCCATCGGCAATTACGAGAGCGTGACCTACGACAGTCAGGGGCGTGCGACAAGCTCGTCGTTTACAGGCAACGTCGGCACGACAAAGGTCACTTATAACGACGGCGCTGCACCGACCATCACCTATCCGCTGGGCAACACGGTGACCCTTGGGGTATCGACGGTGGCCGGCGTCGGCCGCGTTACAAGCCTTGATACGCCGTGCGGCCCGGACTGCGGCCAGCGCTGGAAGTCGCGCACCTACGACAGCCTTGGATTCCCAGCGTCGATGACCGATTTCCGGGGCAACACGACCCAGATGACCTATGACGCCAATGGGCTGCTGGTCGACACCAGTGAGGCCGTCGGCACGGATGCCCAGCGCAACACGAGCACGACCTGGGACACGACGTTGCGCCTGCCGCTGACGCGTGCCGTCTCCAATGCCAAGGGCAATGTGGCGGTCAAGAATGCCTGGGCCTACAACGCCCGGGGTCAGGTCACCGCCGAGTGCGTGATTGACCCGTCCGTGACCGCGAACTACACCTGTGGCAGTCAGGCCCACGCCCCGAAAGGCATTCGCCAGATACTGCACACGTGGTGTGATGCGGTGAATACGACCACCTGCCCGCTGGTCGGCCTTGCATTGACCATCGACGGACCACGCACGGACGTCACCGATGTGCGCCGCTTCGCCTATTACATGACCACCGACGAGAGCGGCTGCACCGTCTACGGCGGTCCGTGTCACAAGATGGGGGATATCTCGACCATCACGGACGAGGCAGGCCACGTCACGACGTATGTGACCTACAACGGCGGTGGACGGCCGACGCGCATCAAGGACGCCAATGGGGTCATCACGGACCTTGCCTACAACGCGGGTGGACAGCTGGCGTCGAGAATCGTACGGGCCAGTGCGGATGGCACCTCGTCATCGGGGGATGCAACGACCACCCTGACCTACGGCTATCGCCGGCTGCTCCAGCAGGTCACCGACCCCGATGGCGTCACGCTGAACCTCCAGTACGACCTCGCCAACCGCCTCACGAACGTCTCGCGGACGGACCGCAGTTTCATCCAATACACACTCGA
The DNA here is from genome assembly GCF_030209605.1 of Luteibacter sp. ME-Dv--P-043b. Lineage (NCBI taxonomy): Bacteria > Pseudomonadati > Pseudomonadota > Gammaproteobacteria > Lysobacterales > Rhodanobacteraceae > Luteibacter > Luteibacter sp. ME-Dv--P-043b. Next base: position 117,589 of record NZ_JARVRT010000007.1, on the reverse strand, counting down.
CGCGGCGGGCAATGCCATCAAGGAAGAAACCTTCGATTCGTCGAACACGCTTCGCCGGTCCATATCGCGGGCCTACAACGCGCTGGGCCAGCTGGTCTCGGTGACGGACGGCCTGGGTCACGTGGTCTTCGATGCGACAGCGACCGGCAGCTACGACGCCGATGGCAACTTCCTTGGCGCCAAGGACGCGCGGGGCACGGCTACCCGGAACAGCTACGATGGCCTCAATCGCCTGGTCAGTTCCGTTGGTGACTTCAATGGGACCTCCACGGCAACAGCCAACACCGAGCTGGCCACCGCGTTCGATGCGCTCGACAACGTTGCAGGCATCAGCGACCCGGCGGGTCTCAACACCCTCTACGACCACAATGGCCTCGGTGATCTCCTCGGGACCAACAGTCCCGACACGGGCGCGACGGCCTTCACAGTCGATGCGGCGGGCAACCGCGTGACGAAGACGGACGCGAAGGGCGTGGTGACCACCTACACCCATGACGCGCTCGGGCGTGTGACGTCGGCCTCCTATACGGACACTACGCTCAACGTCGCCTATCACTACGACGAGGCCAACTCGATTACGGGGTGCACTGCCTCGGCCCCCATCGGACGCGTGACGCGCGTGGTCGAAACGGGGGTGACAACGTCGTATTGCTATGACGGACGGGGCAACGTGACCGACAAGCGCCAGACGCAGGGGACGGTGACCGACACCATCCACTACGTCTACTCCAAGGCTGACCGCATCCTGAGCGAGACACGCCCTGGTGGCGCCGTCGTGGCCTATGAGCGGGACAGTCTGGGGCAGGTCACCGGCGTGACCTATACCCCGACGCCCGGCGGGTCCGCACTGACCGTCGCTTCCAGCATCAAGTGGCTGCCCTTCGGTCCGGTGCAGCAGTACGTTCTTGGCAACAACCAGTCGGTGGTCCGGACTTATGACGCCAACTATCGGGTGACAGACCTTGTCGCCCCGGCTCTCGAACTGCATTTCGTGCTGGACGCCGTCGGCAATGTGACCGGGGTCTCGGAATCCGGTGGCGGAACCGCAAGCTATGTGTACGACGCGCTCAACCGTCTGACCACGGTCAAGGACGGGTCGGGGAAAGTCATCGAGGCGTACACCTACAACCAGACGGGTGACCGTTTGAGCAAGACGGCGCCGGGGTCTTACACCGGTGCGTACAAGTACAAGACCGGGACCCATTGGCTCACCAGCATGGGGACGGCGTCGCGCACTTACGACGCCAACGGAAGCACCACGGGGAATGTGTCCGCCGGCACAACGACCAGCTATGTCTATAACGGCCGGGGGCGGATGACGAGCGTCCAAGTGGCCGGCGCGACCGCAGGCACCTATGCCTACAACGCCCTCGACGAGCGGGTCGCCAAGACGGTGGGCACCACCACGACGCGGTTTGTCTATGACAACGGCAGTCAACTGGTGTCCGAGGCTTCGGGGTCGACCCGGCGCGACTACATCGCGGTGGATGGCCTGCCGCTTGCGGTCGCCGATGGCTCCACGCTGGGTTTTATCACCGCCGACGGGCTCGGCTCACCGCGTGCGGTGACGTCGGCAGCTGGTGCTGTGGTCTGGACCTGGCCGTATGCGCTCAATCCGTTCGGTGAGAACCGTGCAACGTCGACCACCGGCTACGTGCTCAACCTGCGCCTGCCAGGCCAGTACGCGGATGGCGAGGCGGGACTGAAATACAACATCAACCGCAGCTTTGATGCGGCAACTGGCCGGTACATGCAGAGTGACCCGATTGGGCTGGAAGGCGGTAATTCGACTTACCTCTACACCAATGGGCGACCGCTTACCCACACCGATCCGCTGGGCATGGATGACTCTGTTGTCATGTACAACCCTGCCTTTTGGAATCCAGGATCGCCCTTGGCGGGCGGCTCGTGCGACGATGGGTACTGGGGCCGTTATCGCGACCGATACATTGACTGGACCGCCGACCATGTTATTGATGTGGGGCCGTACGCGGCCGGTCTGGTCGGAGGCCTTTGGCCTAAATCTCTGGCACCGGCGACAGGAGGGCGGCCTGCACTCCTCGGATCGAAAAATCCGCTGACCAGCGTACCCCGTGGCTTTGGCGTGCCCGGTGCAAACGCTCCAGCGGTAAGGGCCGGCGCAGCGGTAATTGGCGTTGCTACCGTAGGAATAGGCTTCTACGATGCGACTATCATTCTTGAAGGCTTCATTTACGCAATTCCTGAGAACTCGCCATGACGTTTACTTGGGTCGCAGTTGTTGTTCCTTTTGCCGCACTGGCAGCCTTGATCGTGTATCTAAGGCGACGCTCGCGAATCAAACTATTTGGGATGCGGGAAGATGCCGACCTGGAACATTTAAGGGCAATGTCGAACCCGAATGTACCGCGTCCCCTGTTCGAAGACGTTTTTCAAACGATTGCAGAGGAAATCGGCATCCGCCCCGGTCAGCTTAGGCCTTCGGATAGATTCACCGAGATTTTCAAGGTTGATAGCTGGCAGTTAGGTGGTGCGCAGGATGCGGTCGAAGACTTGATTCGAAAAAAAACAGCAAATAGTCCGCCACCGCTTGATACCATTCAGGACTTACTTACTTGGCTATCGAACGAGCAAAAGAAGTAACACATAGCAGGGTTCTGTAGGCATCAGACCGATCGCGTTGCCATGCGTTGACCCTACCTGCTCGTCGCCCGAAGTCCGTGCAGGTGGTTCACATTGAGTGCTTTAAGCGTGCTTCTCATTTTCATATACCATTGCGCCTGCTGGAACGCTGGCGGTGGTGCCGCTTCTCTTGGGTGTACTGTTGGCTTTCGTACGTTCGTTGACGGACGTTATGTTTCCGCTGAAGACGTCGTGGTTTATCGTGCCATCTATGCTCACGACCCATTGAATGCACTGACGTTAGAGCAATGAATGCGAAAGATACTTTGGGCGTTGTTTCTTTGGCTTTGCTGTATGGGGCGTGACGCTAAGTGCTAAATGAAGCCGGTTGTCCAGCTTCGCGGTCATTTCACGTCGAGAGGGCCCTTCCGGCCGTGAAAGACTGGGTGGCTTTTTGCGGCGTACCTGACACACGGTGAGTGTGTGATGGAGGAGACCCGTATGCGTGCGAAGCCAGGAAAGTTGCTAGCAATACTGGCCTTCTTTCGGGGTAGAGAATTACCGGCTTGCGATGCTGATTTCTGACCACCTTCCACCGGGCGGGACATGTGCCTCAGCCAAAGTTATGACGGATGAAAAAATGGACGCCATTAGATAAGCACTACTCGATGCGCGTGCTGCTCAGCTGGATGCCTTAGATGCGTCTCCTACCAACCCGGTGATGGTCAGCGGCCAATCAATTGCCGATTTTCATCATCGAATTTTCGATGCTATAGCGGGTGGTTCCGTGTCTTCCTGGGGACTTCCTGTTTTTGGTGGAGATCTTCCGTTCAGTAACGCGGCAGTTCATTGGTGTAAGGCGCTCGCATGTCAACGATAAAGCTGACTCGACGCACCATTTGGCTGGGTATCCTCGTTACGTCACTCCTGACCCCACTGGCCTTTTTCGTTGTTTACGGGCTTTATGATCTCGTTACGGACTCCGATCAGGCGTGGCAAGCGTGGGCATTGTCGTTAGGCTTCACTTACCTTTTTGGCGGGCCGATTGCTTTCTTAGCGCTGGCTGTTTTGGGCTGGCCATGGTTGATTGCTCTTACTCGCTGTAGAAGGCTAACTGTTGCCTATGTCTCCGCTGGGGCAGGCGCCATAGGCATGGTCACGTTCGTAGTCGCGGCTGCGCTACTTCGGGGTGGATGGCCTTTTAATCTGAGCATGCTGTTAGAGCAATTTTGCACAGGTCTACTTATGGGGCTAATTTCCGGCGCTATCTTCTGCGCGGTCGTTCGCATACCAATGCGATCGGTTTAGTTTTTAGTGGCGTCATCGGCGATGCCGCGGCGCTGTGCCCCGCGGATGTTGAACAGGCGTGGTTGTTTTGCGACCCTCCGGGGACAGCGAATGAACCGGCGGCGTTGACGGGGACCATCAGCGTCACTAAAACGTTCGACGACTCCCGTGAAATCTCGCTCACACCAAAATGCTGGTGGTTAAAACGACCACGTGAGGATTGGCTGGCGAACAGCGGATGTTCGCCAGCACTTCGGGTCAACGAGGGGCAGGCGACCGCGACGGATCATGCGGCGCCAAATGAGGTGGGGGTCGGGCCAACGGATGAGTCGCCCGGGCCCAAGTCCGACTGAAGAGGCGTTCCTGCGCGCTTCCGCGCATGCGTCTACCGCCGGGGGCAGGGGTATTCTCCGAGCGAGAAGCTCGACACTCCCATGCAGGGGGATCCGTGAGTAGACGAATGCTAGCACTGACGTGGCTTGTCATCTTTGTGGCGCATTTGGCTGGGTCGGTGGTCACAGGTCTGAATTCGGTGAGTTGCTATGCCGGATGCATGGGGGAAATCCGACTGGATGACGTGTTTAGCTTCCCGTTGACGTTGCTTCCTCTAGAACGCATCAGTTTCGACCCCGCTGTCGTCATCATTGCGGCAATCATTTTGAACTCGCTGCTGGTGTCGATCATCCTGGTTGGGGTGTGGATGGCGATCCGTGCCCTCGTTGCATCCTCGGCCGGTGTGCGTGCTCCCTGAAAAGGTCCCAAGGTCATCTGCGATGACAGGTCTATCACTCGGACAGAACGAGCGTAGGCACCCGGTCACCTACCACCTGTGGTAGAAAAAAAGGGAGTTGCGCTTGGCGCCAGTGGGTGATGATGGTCTCGCCGATCGCATGAGTTGGCTGACGAGCGAAAGGGGCGAGGTGCGCCACGACACGTCTGGGCGCCGTAGAAGAACCTAGGGTGGCACGGCGACGAATGACCCACACGATGCGATGTTGTGGTGATATGCCGAGCGTTGAACGCGGGTCTCCGCCGTCGTGGGAGGTCGTCTCCGTTCGAGGTCTCGTTGACTTGGCGGTGAGCGTGCGATGGGGCAACATCGGGCGCTCAGGATCACCTCAGAAGGCCACCGGAATGACCCCTCGCACGCATTGGACCGCTTGGATCGCAGTATCTGTTCTGGCTCTGGCGGGTTCGGCCTGTGCTGCGCAGTCGCCCGCCATCACAATCCACACCGAAGCTTATCCCCGGCCGCCGTATTCGGAGGCGACGTATTACGTCTACGAGCGGGATGGCAAAGTGATCTGCACGAAGCTGGCGGTCTGTGACAAATATGACCAGTGCGACACCGGCTACCATGCTGGCGCTTTTGTGGACCCCGATGACCAAAAAACGGGCAAGCCCTACCATGTGACCGCGGCGGTGCCCGTTCCCGCAAGCAAGCGCGCCAAGCATCAATGCTTGGCGAAGTTCGTGCCTGACGCTCTGTAGGCCCCTCGATCAACGGACGGACCCAGGACGACCAAACGCGAAGCCGATTCGTTGCCGCTGCTTACGCTTCTGGCATCACTTCTGCCAAGGAACTGGTCAACCTGATGGGCCAACCGGTGCGACCGCCGGCTCGTATGTCTACAACGCCTTTGACGAGCGGGTGGCGAAGACGGCGGGCGCCACCACGACGCGGTCTGTCTACGACAATGGCAGTCAACTCATGTCCGAGGTGTCGGGGGCGGCCCGGCATGATTACATCGCGGTCGATGGCCTGCCGCTTGCCGTCGCCGATGGCTCCACGCTGGGTTTCGTCACGGCCGAAGGGCTGGGCTCGCCGCGTGCGGTGACGTCGGCAGCCGGTGCTGTCGTCTGGAGCTACCCGTATGCGCTTAATCCGTTCGGTGAGAACCGTGCACCGTCGACCACTGACTATGTGCTCAACCTGCGCCTGCCGGGCCAATCGGCGGATGGTAAGGCGGGACTGAAATACAACATCAACCGCAGCTTCGACGCGGCAACTGGCCGGGTGGAAGTACGCGCATGACCTTTTGAGCAAGCCAGGCGGGGCAGATATCACCGGCTATCGGGGCATCAACACGGTCACGCGCTACTTTTCGCCATCAACCAGCGCTGTTGGTCATTGAGATGGTTGGCAAACAAAGCAGGATGAACGTGGAGGTGGCGTAATGGTTCGAGTATTGGCGTTTTGCTGTGTCGCTGCTTTTGCCATATGTTTTACAAACGGTCGAGCCAGTGCGCAGACGGTCCCTCCCGGTCATTCTGAAGTGGTGGGCAGCGGCTCCTATGTCAGCAAGGCTGCTGTTGCCATCTGGGAACAACCCAAGCGAGACCCAAGGGCAGGGACGGCTATACAGATGACCCAATGGGTGAGGCGAAATTCGGCGCAGGTCACGGATGCGGACATAGCCATACTCGCGGGACTCATGCGCCATGAGGATGAGATTATCCGTCGTGAAGCTGCCGCTTCACTTGGTTTCGTGGGCCACCGCGCTGCATCTGCCGCCCCCGCGCTTGTCCAGGCCCTTCGCGAACAGCCATGCTCACCTCAGCCCGCCATGCCTGCAGACACAATACGGACCACACTGGAGCGTATTGGGGCGGAGCCAGTGAACATCTCTTGTGCCAGTCCGTTTGGTTCCCCCTAGGATTTCCAAGCATGATGCTTGTATCAGCCTTTTTTCTTCTACTTGCTCCGAATTTTCCTGACTCAGCGCAAGCGGTCGGCCAGGCGTTGGTTGAGACAGCGCAAGCACCGTCTCACGTAAGCCGCTCCGCCGACATCATCAGGGCTGCGACCGTTCGCAGGAAACGCGCCGACGAGGCGATAGCGCTCTCATATTGGGTAAGGAAGAACCCTGGAGAAGTAAGCGACGCCGACATGCCGATATTGGTGGGCCTTCTGAAGGAAGACGATGACATCGTCAGGCGTGAGGCTGCGAACGCACTGGGCTTTCTGGGTGCGAGGGCGAAGCCGTTCATCCCCCAGCTCCTTGCCGCGCTCAGGCAGCGCCCCTGCGCAGACCAGCCAGCGATGTCGGCCGATGCCATCCATGGCGCACTGGAGCAGATTGGCTACGGTCCCATGGGATTTCCATGCACGGACCATGAGCGTTCGCCGCCACAAGCACGCTAAGAGGGCTCGTGACGCTCTTTCACTGCTGGAGACAAGAAGCGTCAATCTTCGGATGGGGCATCAATGGTTTATGCTTACGATGCGCCCAATCGTCTGACGATGGTCACGATTAAAGCTTGCCTGCGCTGGCGAAAGTGATTTGACGTTGGAATTCGAGTGCCAGACGAAGCGCGAGCGATGGCCTCTGGAAATCTCTGCATAGGGCTATGCCAATGCTTTCCGCCGTGTTGATTATTGGTTGTATTGCCATCGTGGAGCTCGTGGTTGGCATCGGCGTGCTTGTATTAATTTTCCATTCGGTTCAAAAAACCTCAAGGTTCAGCGGTCGCAGGCGGTTCGCGTTTGTTGCCTCGGGCGTGCTTCTTATTTCACCTGCCCTCGTGCCGGCTGGAACGCTGGCGGTGCTACCCCTTCCCTTAGGCGTACTGCTGACTTTTGTACGTTCGTCGGCAGACGCACTGTTTTTGCTCAAAACGTGGTGGTTTATCGTGCCATCGATGCTCATCACGGGATTTGCGTGCAGGTACACGGCCTATCGGGTTTTCTCTGCGGCAGTTCTTCCCGCTCAAAGAACCTAGCGGGCATGTGACCTAGCCAGTCCTTCATGCTCCATTGGAACGGACGGGCTACGGACCAAGGGGGGTATCATCCATGGACCCGGCGCGTTCGCCGTCAAACGTCCGCTGGGCGCAGCTTCACCGTCGAGTTCCTGGCGGCGATGGTTTTTTCCAACAGGTCCCACCCCTGCATGCATCGTTTTGAGACGCACGCCACCTTGCGCCCTGTTCAAGTCCGTTTCCTCATGAATGGAAAGGGCCTAGGGTAGGGTGCGACGGCGCGCGCCGCCGCCCGCGTGGCGTGCGCCCATGGCCTGTGCCCCGTCTCTGTCTTCCCCCCTCCCTGCCCGGTCGCCGCTTACATGTGCATGTCGACCGACATGCAGTGGCGCCGGGTGGTGCGCGGCATAGGTGCGCTCCGAACGGAGATTGAAGGGCCGTTAAAGGCATTTTTAAAACGACGGCCCACTATTAAAGGATGCTTTAATAGTGGGCAGGGTTCAAGTTGCCGGAGTGCTGCTTTGACAGCCAGGCTATTCATCGTCGCGATATGTCTTGCCGCAAAAAGAAACGGCGAAACAATGATTTACCGCTGTCTCGCCGCAGGTGTTGGTGGAGGTGGCGGGACCCTGTCGGGAAACGCCATAAGCCTCTGACCGGCAACGTGTTCGTTATGGAGTAAGGCAACGAAAACAGTACGTCAGCCTGTACCAATCATTGATCGCGCAAAGCGTCGACGCAAGAGTGCTCGTCGGTTAATTGCAGCCTCGCCGCTACCGTGCGCAGCCAGTACCCAAGCTCTGCGGGAAGAAGATTGCGGCGACACCCTCACCGGCTCTGCGCTGCGTAGCTTGCACTGACAGGTTTTGATTGTGCGGAAACACGTCAAGTTTAAAGTTCGCGATCGTCGATCTCGTCCCTTGAGACGGGCTCAGGGCACCTTCGCGTCTGAATCCACCTCGCGTTCTACAAGAGGTTTAGCGGATAGGCCGTTGATCCCGGGGTGAGCAAATTTTGACCCTTTCATTTTCACCTAAAAAGGTGAAAAGTGGCCGCCATGACCCTGATTCTGACCAGTCGCCAGCACAATGTCCTCGACTTCATCCGAGCCCGCCTCCGACGGGACGGGGAGGCGCCAACGCTGGAAGAAATTGGCCAAGCGTTGGGCATCGAACACGTCAGCGCTGTCCTGAAGCACGTGCGCTCCCTTCAGGCCAAAGGCCGACTGGTCATTGAGCCCAATCGCCCCCGTGGCATCCGGCTGGTTGAAGAGGTGGATCCGCTGGCCGCCGACACCTTGGACCTGCCCATGGTGGGTCGCATCGCCGCCGGTGAGCCCCTGTTTTCGGCCGAGCGGGTCGAGCGGTCGCTCCGGGTGTCTCGGTGGCTGTTCAAGCTCAAGCCCGACTATCTCGTCGAAGTCGTCGGTGACTCGATGCGCGACGAGGGCATCCTCAACGGAGATCTGGTCGGGGTCCACGCCACCCCGGTGGCCCGCCACGGCCAGGTCGTGGCTGCCCGTGTCGGCGGGGACCGCTTCACCATCAAGCGGCTGCACCACCAAGGCGAGGTGATCCGCCTGCTGCCGAACAGTCCGGGCTATCACCCAATTGACCCCGATCCCACGGACGACTTTGCCATCGAAGGACTGTTTGCAGGCTTGGTCCGGAGAAGCTGATGGGCGCCGTCGTCGCTCTTTCTGACCTCGTCGATGCCCGACAGGTCTGGCGCGGTCGTGCCCAACCCATCCCAGCCGGCGACCAACCGACGGGCTTAGGGGCGCTGGATGCCGTGCTGCCGACCGCGGGCTGGCCCGACGCTTCGGTCTCGGAAATCCTCATGCCGCTGGACGGGGTTGGCGAGCTGCGTCTGGTCCTGCCCACGCTAGCCCGCTTGACCCGAGGCCAGCGCCCCGTGGTGGTCATCGCGCCACCGTATGTGCCTAGTGCCATGGGCTGGCGCCAACAGGGGCTGCGCATGGGCCAAGTGCATTTCGTCCGCGCCCCTGAAACGGACGTGTTGTGGGCCGCCGAGCAGTGCCTGCGCTCGGGCGCGTGCTCGGCCGTGCTCCTGTGGCCGCGCCGCGCGGATGACCGGGCGCTCCGACGTCTGCAAGTTGCCGCAGCCGACGGCCAAGCGCTGGGGTTTGTCTTTCGCGACCGACAGCACCTCGGCAACAGCTCGCCTGCGCCACTCCGCCTGGAGCTGGTGGCCCGGCCAGTGCCCGCCATCTGGGTGCGCAAATGCCGGGGCGGCAATCCGCCGGCCCAGCCGGTGCCGTTCCCGGCCACGGTCCATTGAGGGCCGCTGACGATGCTCTGGGCGTGTGTATTGCTGCCATCCCTGGCGCTGGATGGCGTCCTCCGGCGTCAGCCTGACTCGGGCCCCTTGGTGCTGGTCGATGGCCCGGTGCAGACCCGGGCCGTGGTCGCGCTCAACGCGGAAGCCAAGGCGGCAGGGCTTCGGGTCGGCCAGCGCCTCACGGCAGCCCAAGCTCTGTTGGCTCAGTTCGCGGCAATGCCCTACGACCAGGCCGACGTCGACCGCTGGCAGACCTTTCTTGCCGGCGTGGCCTACCGCTACAGCTCCGAGGTCGCGCTGCTGCCGCATGCGCTCGTCCTCGAGATCAGCCGCAGCCAGGGCCTCTTTGGCGATTGGCCGGCCATCGAGCGCCGCTTGCGCGAGGACCTCACGGCCCTTGGGTTTCGCCACCGGTTGGCGGCCGCACCGACGCCGCAAGCGGCCTATGTGCTGGCCGGCGTCGCCCATGGCATGGCCGTGCTGGCCCCCGACCACCTGCGCCGCGCGCTCGATGCGGTGCCGGTGGGCAAAGCCCGCTTGCCTGCGGCGGCGACGGCCGCCTTGCCACGCATGGGGGTGCGCACGCTCGGCCAGTTGCTGCGCCTGCCGCGCGACGGCTTGCGTCGCCGCTTTGGTGCAGAGCTGCTCGATAGCCTGGACCAGATGGTGGGAGACCGGCCCGCGGGCCTGTCGCTGTATGTCCCGCCCGACACGGTGGACTGGCGCATCGAGCTGATGCACGAGGTGGAGAACATCGCAGCGCTGGTGTTCCCGGTCCGACGGATGACCAGCGATTTGGCGGCCTACTTGGCCGGTCGCGACGGCGGAGTCCAGCGGTTTGCCCTGCATCTGGAGCACCGCGAGGGCGCCACTGTGGTCACCATCGGCTTGCTGTCGCCCGAGCGCGGCGCCGCCACCTTGTTCGAAGCAGCCCGCGGACGCTTGGAGCAGACCCGCTTGCCGGCCCCGGTGCTGGCGCTTCGCCTGCGCGCCGATGACTTGCCCCCGTTCGTGCCGGAGGGGCGCGATCTGTTCGACGAGCGGCCGGCCCATGCTTTGCCGCTGGGCCAGCTGCGCGAGCGATTGCGCGCGCGCCTGGGTGATGAGGCGGTCTATCAGCTTGCCACCACGATTGACCCGCGCCCGGAACGATCGCAGCGCATCGGGGCCCAAGATGAGGGCGACATCGATCCCTCGCCGCGGCCCACTTGGCTGCTGGAGCGGCCCATCCCGCTACGCGGCCCATCGCCCACCGTGCTGGCGGGCCCCGAACGGATGGAGACCGGGTGGTGGGACGGGCAGCCGGTCCGACGGGACTACTACGTGGTCGAGACCGCCGAAGGGCAGCGCGCCTGGGCGTTTTTGCCGCCCGGCGAGCACGCCGGTTGGATGCTCCACGGTTGGTTCGCATGAGCGCGACCGACCCGCCCGCGTATGCCGAGCTGCATTGCCTCTCCAATTTCAGTTTTCAGCGGGGGGCCTCGACCGCGCGGGAGTTGTTCGAGCGGGCCAAGGCCTGCGGCTACACCGCGCTGGCCATCACCGACGAATGCTCCATGGCCGGCATCGTTCGCGCACTGGAGGCCTCCCGGGCCACGGGGGTGCGTTTGGTGGTCGGCAGCGAGATTCGGCTGGACGACGGACCCACCTTGGTGCTGCTGGCCGAGAGCAAGGCCGGTTACGTGGCGCTCTGTCGCCTGATTACCCAAGGGCGGCGTGCCGCCGAGAAGGGCACCTACCGCCTGACGCGGGCGGATGTCGCGGATGGCCTGCCAGGCACGCTGGCCCTGTGGGTGCCGGGCCGGACGCCCAGTGTGGAGGAGGGCGCATGGGTGCAATCCACCTTCGGCGATCGCGCATGGCTGGCGGTTGAACTGGTGAAGGAGGTGCACGACGGCCGACGCTGGGCCCAATTAGAGGCCCTGGGTCGGCAGTTGGGCCTGCCCTGCGTCGCGGCTGGGGATGTGCACATGCATGTCCGCCGACGCTTGCCCTTGCAGCACACGATGACCGCCATCCGGCATCGGTTGACCATTGCCGAGGCGGGCGGCGTGCTCTTTCGCAACGGCGAGCGGCACTTGCGCACGCACGCCGCGCTCGAGCGCATCTATCCGCCGCAACTGTTGGCCGAAACGCTGCGTGTGGCGGAACGCTGCCGGTTCTCGCTGGATGAGCTGCGCTACGAGTACCCGGCCGAACTGGTGCCGTCAGGGATGACCGGTGCGCAATGGCTGCGCCAGTTGACCGAAGCGGGTGTGCGTTGGCGGTGGCCCGACGGGCCGCCCGCCAAAGTCCGAGCGCAGATTGAGCACGAACTGGGTCTCATTGCGGACCTGCGCTACGAGTCGTATTTCTTGACCGTGCACGACATCGTGCGGTTTGCGCGCAGCGAAGGCATCTTGTGCCAAGGCCGCGGATCAGCGGCCAACAGCGCGGTGTGCTTCGCGCTGGGGGTGACCGAAGTGGATCCATCCCATTTCAACCTCTTGATGGAGCGCTTCATCAGCAAGGAGCGCAACGAGCCGCCAGACATCGACATCGACTTCGAGCACGAGCGGCGCGAAGAGGTCATCCAATACATCTACCGCAAATACGGGCGCGAACGGGCCGCGTTGGCCGCGACCGTCATCTGTTATCGCGGCAAGAGCGCGGTGCGCGATGTGGCCAAAGCCATGGGCCTGCCGTTGGAGCAGGTGGAGTTGCTCAGCAAGGTCTTCGCCTGGTGGGACGGCTCGTTGTCGTTGTGGGAGTTGCTGCGCGAACGCGGGTTTGACCCCGACAGTCCGGTGATTCGTCAGGTCGTGGCGCTTACCGCCGAACTGATGGACCAGCCTCGCCATCTGTCGCAGCATGTCGGCGGGTTCGTCATCGCCGACGCGCCGCTGCATGAGCTGGTGCCGGTCGAGAACGCTGCCATGCAAGATCGCACCATCTTGCAGTGGGACAAGGATGACCTCGACACCATGGGCCTGTTGAAAGTCGACTGCCTGGCCCTGGGCATGCTCACCTGTGTCCAGAAATGCTTGAACCTGCTTCGCCAGCATGAGGGTCGGGATCTCATGATGGCGAAGCTGCCTCCGGAAGACCCGGCGACCTACGCGATGATCCAGCGGGCAGACACCTTGGGCGTGTTTCAGATTGAATCGCGTGCCCAAATGGCCATGCTGCCGCGGCACCGTCCGGAGAACTTCTACGACCTGGTGATCCAAGTCGCCATCGTGCGCCCAGGGCCTATCCAAGGCGACATGATTCACCCGTATCTGCGCCGGCGACGCAAGGAAGAGCCGGTGGATTATCCATCCGAGGATCTCAAGGCGGTCTTTGAGCGCACCTTGGGCGTGCCGCTGTTCCAAGAACAGGTGATGAAGCTCGCCATCGTGGCCGCCGGCTACACGGCCGGCGAAGCCGACCAACTGCGCCGCGCGATGGCGGCATGGAAGCGGCACGGCGGGATGGAGCACCACCGCGAGCGCATCATGGCCGGCATGCTCGAGCGGGGCTACACCACCGCGTTCGCGGAACAACTCTTCGAGCAGATCAAAGGATTCGGCTCCTATGGTTTCCCTGAAAGCCACGCGGCGAGTTTCGCCGGCATCGTCTACGCCTCGTGCTGGCTGAAGTGCCACCATCCGGCAGCCTTTGCATGCGCGCTCCTCAACAGTCAGCCCATGGGGTTCTATGCCCCGAGCCAAATCGTCCAGCACGCGCAACGTCACGGCATCGCCGTTCGTCCGGTCGATGTGCGTCACAGCGAGTGGGACTGCTCCCTAGAACCGGACCCACGGGGCCGCTGGGCCATCCGTTTAGGATTTCGCCAAATCCGCGGAGTCGCTGAGACGGTAGCCCAGACCATCGTGCGGGCGCGCTCACAACAGAGGTTCGTCGACATCGCCGACCTCTGTGCCCGCGTCGGCCTGGATAAACGGCATCAGGACCTCTTGGCCGAAGCCAGTGCGCTGCGCGGGTTGGCAGGCCATCGTCACCGCGCTCAATGGGCCATCGCCGGGGTCGAGCCCCAATTGCCGCTGTTCGGGGAGAGCCCGGTGGAGCAAGCGGTGGCCTTGCCGCCGCCTACTCAGGCGGAAGACACGCTGGCCGACTACGCGCGGACAGGCGTGAGCCTGGGCCCGCATCCGCTTCAACAGATCCGACACAAATTGCGTGCCGCGCGATGGGTGGACAGCCGCACATTGCGCTCGTTTCCGGACGGCCGATGGGTGCGGGCCGCCGGCGTGGTCACCTTGCGTCAGCGGCCGCAGACGGCCAGCGGCGTGACCTTCCTCACGATGGAAGACGAACACGGCCTGCTCAATGTCATCGTCTGGCGAAAAATCGCGCAAGCGCAACGGCGAGAACTGCTGGAAACCCGTTTGCTCGGCATCGAGGGGCGCTGGCAAGTGGAGGAGGGGGTCTGCAATGTGGTGGCGCGACGGCTGGTGGACCTTTCGCACCTGTTAGGTGGATTGGATGCGCGCTCAAGGGACTTTCGATAGCCAAATTTGTCCGCAGGCCAGCGTGTATCTGCCAGAAAGGTCAATGAAAGTGCTTTTGCCAGTTAATGCGTGGCAATTCGCTGGCAGGCATGGGCGCGCTTTGATGAATCCAGCTACCTACCATATGGTCCACCTGGTCTTGACCCTGGTCCTTGGGGTATCGGGCCTCGCCAGCTGGCGCATCTACTTCCGGTATGCCCGCGCGCACCGGCCCGAGACCTCCGCGTGGGTCATGATGAAGCGGTTGCGCAGCGAGGGAAATCCCGACGGCACATGGATGTTGATCGAGTCCGTCGTCGGCATCGCGGCGGGCATCGGCTTACTCGTGCTCATCTATGTTCGGTAGTCCGCGCTCTGCGGGAGCGTAGGCATATGTCACCGCTGCGGGATCATCCAGAATGGCCACCATTGCTGCCAAGCCGCTGGCCTGCGGATTGAGCCAAGCGTCCAAGTGTTCGGGCTTGATGGCCATGACACTGCGGTCATGCCCGGCGGCCGCGAAGTCGGGCAGGGGCGCGCCGGTGATGGCGGCCACGGTGTAAAAGCCTGGCTCATCTCCTTCAGGTTCGACATACCGCCAAAGGCACGCCAACAGCAGATCCTGCTCTGGCTCTGGGCGAAACTCGACCTCCACCGGCACTTCACGTTCGCCTGGCACCAAGGCGCGACGGTCGAGGCGGTGAAGCGCAACGGACTCGTAGATGCGTCGAGCCACCATCACCCCGTGGGTCGCTCCCCATAGTTCCCGCCAAGCCGTGCTCAGCTTGTCCCGACGCGCGTTATAGGTGCCGTCCCACTTCTTCTCATCGGCTTCGGTCCAACTGGGCAGGGCGACGCTCGTGGCATCGGGACCACTCGGCCAAATGAGGTCATAGCCGTCAGCCACAGCATGGTCATGGATCTCGGCCAGCTTGGTTCGACGAATCTCATCGTAGTGACGCAAAGCGTCCACTTGTGACCCTATTAAGTAAATCCGTAGGCACATATTCGGCGAAGCACGCCAGATTTTGCCAAAATTTCACACCGCTTCCGAGGTCGTCTTTTCTTCTATTTCAATCACTTAGCCTTGGCACGCCCGCTGCTAACCGGTGATTGCTCTCAACAAGTCATCGCCATGCTCTATTAGGAGTGCAGTCGTGTTCGACCATCGCAGCATTGAGACGTCAAAGGGACACCCCGCGCCTGTCGAAATGAGGAGTCGTCGCGACGCGAAAAGACCAGAGTGTTTTCTTACATACCTCAATCCAGCGAAGGATCGACCAATGCGTGTGCCGGATGGAGATCGTCCCGCTCGGCAATGGGTACCTCTTCGTCTTGTCCGATTCTTTGAACGTGATAGGGCAGGCGGGTCGAAGAATGACCAAGAGGTACACCTAAAAGCGGTGCCAATGCTCGACAGACAGCCTGTGTCAGTGGGAAACCATGTTCTAG
This sequence comes from Luteibacter sp. ME-Dv--P-043b, assembly GCF_030209605.1. Classification (NCBI taxonomy): domain Bacteria; kingdom Pseudomonadati; phylum Pseudomonadota; class Gammaproteobacteria; order Lysobacterales; family Rhodanobacteraceae; genus Luteibacter; species Luteibacter sp. ME-Dv--P-043b. The sequence goes on along the minus strand of NZ_JARVRT010000007.1, from coordinate 101,774 downwards.
CTGAAGAGACGCTCGCTCTGATAAACGCGTTCAATCAAGCCGATTGGACCGAAACTCGGTTTCGAGCGCTTCTCATTACAAGCTATGCGGCGCAGGCCAAAAGTAGCGCAGTGAAATCGGCCGCAACGGATGTTTTGAGCGTCCTTTATGGCAACGCAAGATTCAGTAAAAAACGCCAACTCTCGCGTGCTGTCTATCGCTTGGTCGCAGCTTGTGCCGACCTGGTGATCAGCGACAGTGAGTGCTGATCAGAACTTGTCACACCTCATTCGCTCGACGCTTGGGGCCCGCAGCGCCGGGAGCGCGCGCACTACGAAGGGTATCCCGGTGCCAAGAGGCTTATTCGTCCTCACTCATACCCTCCGGGTGGGGCGTTACTCGTGCGGGTAAATACCCCTTCTGTCCTGAGTCAAACACCGTTAGGACTATGCTCAAATGCGAAAGAAACCAGATTGCTCGGAACACACTCGACTTTCACGACTTGAGGCACTCCAAGTTCTGGATACGGGTCCCGAACCTTTATTCGACTCCTTGGCATTAGCTGCTGCAAAGGTCGCCGGTACCCCAATCGCCTTGATCGCCTTGCTGGGGGAAGACAGGCAGTGGTTCAAAGCTAACGTGGGACTGCCAGGTTTCACGCAGACAGCGAGAAAGACAGCGTTCTGTGAACAGGTTGTCCCGGACGGGCAAATTCTTGAAGTCCCCGATGCCAAAGAGGATGTACGGTTCGCTAACAACCCGTTTGTGGTCGGCGAGCCCGGCGTTCGCTTCTATGCGGGCGCGCCCATCGTATTGAACGACGGCGTGCGCATAGGCTCGCTGTGTGTCCTGGATAGGGAGCCCCACGCGTTGACAACGCTGCAGCGCGACATTCTCGCTGTGATTGCAAGGATCACGGGTCAGGCATTTGAGCAGCGCGCCATGGCTATTCTTCGCAATGATCTGCTTGAACGCGATGCGCTGCGCGAACGGCAGCATGCCGAGGCTCTGGCCTTGGTGCAACGGGCGCTGAGTGAGAGCGAGCAACTCCTTCGGCAGACGGGTCAGGTCGCTGGCGTCGGGGGGTGGCGTTGGGATTTACGTAACAGCACGATGATTTGGACCGCTCAAACCTACACGATCCACGACCTTCCTGCTGATCGACAGCCCACGCTAGATGAAGCCTTGAGTTACTACAACGAAGGAGCAAGAGCGATCTTAGTCGACGCCATTGCTCACTGCACGGCAACGGCCACGGGCTGGGATCTTGAGCTTCCGATGAGAACAGCTCTGGGCCGGAACATTTGGGTTCGAACACAGGGCGATGCCCTGCGAGAGGGACAGGAATTCGTCGGTTTCATCGGGACAATCCAGGACGTTTCGATTCGCCGACAGGCCGTCGAAGCCGTCGAAGCCAGCGAGCAGCGCTTCCGCGCGCTGTTCCAGCATACTCGTGGGTTTCTCTGGACACACGATCCCCAGGGCATCCTGCTTTCCGTCAATCCTGCCTCGGCAAAAGCATTGGGTTACACGAAGGCGGAACTGCTCGGCATGCCATTCTCGCATTTAATGGCTCCACAGATGGAAGACTCGATACGCGCTTACCTTAAACGCATTGCGGCCAATGGAAGCGACACGGGCTTGATTGAGTTGAGGGCTAAGGACGGGCAGGTCCTGGTTTGGCAGTACCACAACGTCTACGAGGGGCACGGTGCAGAAGCCTACGTCCTGGGTCATGCCCAAGATGTCACCTCGTTGAGTCAACAGGCGCGCCTGCATGAAGTGGCTACGGACCGCGACCGGCTGACCGGATGTGGCAATCGCCTCATGCTTCATTCCTGGATTGCCCGGACACCACCAGAGGCCTGTTGGGGATGCATCGTCATCAACCTCGATGGCTTTCGTGCGGTGAATGAGGAGCGAGGTTACGAGCGCGGAGATGAGGTGCTGACCGAGATGGCGGCGTTTCTTATTCGCCGATGTGGCTTGGGTGACGAAGTCATTCGCTTGTCCGGTGATGAGTTTCTTCTTTTGCTTGAGTCGGGCAACGACCGGTATTTAAGCAAGGTCATACAGCACCTGGATCGCGATCGTGCCAAGGCGCCTATTTCATTCAGCGTCGGCGCGGTGACAAGCGAAACAGGCGAACGGGTTGAGGCCGCTATCGCGCGAGCGGAACATCAGGTTCGGCTAGGTCGAGCCAAGCGCAAGTTGGATAGATAAGCCATCGCTTCTTTGAAGTGAAGAACCGGCTGACGCTGCTCCAAAGTAAAGAGAACCCCATGTTCATCTCGCAATGGAAAATCGCCATTGTCGTTAATTCGCAAATCTACTTCGTTTCTACCTCAGCTCATCCCTGCGGTGTCTTTCACCCGATATGTCTTCCGGAGCTTTTTACTATGACCTTACGTCAGCGCATCGCGCTTCTCATCACCACCGCCGTCCTCGTTGCGATGCTGGTAGGCGCCGGCGGGCTGCTGGCGTTGTATCAAACGGGAAGGCAGCTGGAGACGATGTATCAAACCGCACTTCAGCCCATCGTGCTGGTCACGGGTGTGCGAGGCCTGTTCAATGAAACGCGAACTGGTCTTAACCGAGCTTTGCTTGCTAATACACGCGAGGATCTGGCCAAGGAGCAAGCGGAAAATTCTGAGGGGGTCAAAAAAATGGACGAGCTTTGGGCGAAATACTACCCGTCGATGGTTTCCTCGCCCGAGGAAAAAGCCGCTGCCCTGGAGTTCATTGCCACCCGATCCCGTGCCCGTGAATACAAGGAACGGATTGCGCCGATGATGGCCTCGGGCCGTCACGACGACGCGGTCAAATACATGTTGACTACGCTTGGTCCAGCGTTTGAAGCTGAGTCAAAAGCCATTGCATCCATCGTCCAGGAGAAGGTGCGTCAGGCGGGATTGGGTTATGAGGAGTCCACACGCATAGAGCGACACGCCTTCTGGATGGTCGCGGCATTGATTGCGTTCGGTGCTGGCGGGCTCATCACCTTCGGTATCTTCTTGGCACGCTCGATCATGCGGCCACTGATGCAGGCGCGCGGGTTGGCTGCGCGCATCAGCGAGGGACAACTTGGCCATGGGCTCGCCGTAACGGGACGTGATGAAGTCAGCGACACGCTTCGTTCGCTTGCCACGATGGACGAAAAGCTCGCCGGCATCGTGAGTAAGGTTCGGGACAATGCCGCCCAACTGAGCCAGGCGGCACGGGATATTGCGGCCGGTAACGATGAACTCTCTAACCGGACTCAGGAGCAGGCCTCCTCACTCGAGGAAACGGCAGCATCTATGGAAGAAATGACGGCATCGGTCCGTCAGAACGCCGATGGCGCTGGTTCGGCGCGGACTCTGACCACCACCCTGAAGGACGAGGCGGCAGCGACCCGCGTGGTGGCCAGCGATGCGATCATAGCCATGCAGCGCATCTCAGAAGCAAGCCGTGACGTTGCTGAGATCGCGGTGTTGATCGATGAGATAGCGTTCCAGACGAACCTTCTCGCTCTAAATGCTGCTGTGGAGGCGGCGCGGGCTGGGGATCAGGGCAGGGGGTTCGCGGTGGTCGCTGCCGAGGTGCGTAGCCTTGCCAAGCGCAGTGCGATCGCTGCCAAGGACATTAAAGGGTTGATTGCAGCATCTGGAGAGCGGGTGATCGAAGGATCGGCATTGGTGACGGCCACGGGCCACGCGCTTCAACAAATGGAATTCGGTGCGGTACGTGTATCGAGTATTGTGGGAGAGATTGCAACCGCGTCGATCCAGCAGGCGGCCGGCATCGAGCAGGTTAACGGTGCTGTGACGGCACTGGACGAAGTCACTCAGCAGAACGCAGCATTAGTAGAGGAAGCCAGTGCGGCGAGTCGCAATGCGCTTGAGCTGGCTGACGAACTGGTGCGGGAGGTGTCGTTCTTTCGGTTGGAGGGACACATCCAGGCCACGACCGCGCTGCCGGATGAGGCCCCTCGCCTTGAGCAGGAGCGTAGGGCTGGTCGTGTGGCGAACCCCGTGGCGATGGTTGATACGGTCTGGCGAGAATTCTAGCGCTTGACCGTGTTCTCGAAGTCGATAGGTTGACGAAGCCTTTGTCATCATGTCCCGCCTCTAGCGAAAACAGCGCCGCGGTTGTTGCGTCGCCCCGTCACGGTTCGACTGAACCTTGGAAAGACGCCCATGGACGCCGTTGCCATAGCTTCGGCAGGGCGGTGGGACCCCGTCTAGATGGAGTACTGGTCGCCCAATAGGACGGGGGCACCTGCGCTGCCCTCGTGGTGGCTAAGGGGGCGAATGAGACCTTGGAAAGGCTGCTGTGCGTGGCGGCCATCATGGTGCGGTTACCGCCGCATTTGCGGAGAGGCGGTCGGGGTGCCGGGCGATGAAAGCCCGGTTTTCGAAGTTTTTTTATGCGCTCCTGCTGCAGCTTCCGCTACGGTAACGATCGCAGGTGATGAGTATGTATGGCATGAATTTTGATGCCGGCGAGCCGAATCTGGCCGCCGATCAAGCCGCCACCTGCAAAGCAATCGCGACGGATACCGTTGCGCTCCTGAGCGCTTTCATCGACAAGGATTTCTCGGAGCTTGAATTCCGTGCGCTGTTGCTGGTCGCTCACGCGGAGCGACTCGGGTTGGTAGCGCTCGTCGATGCCTCCCGTTCACTGGTGGCGGTGGTCAAGGCGCAGGCCCAGGCGAAGCCAGCGGGTCCTTTATTGCTGGAGCTTGAGCGAGTGGTCGCTGCCGCAGCAGGCGCCATCCGGGAGTCGTTAGGGGCAGGCCGCAGTGTTGACCTGTAGGGCCGATGGGCGACTTGCCGACGCGGTCCGATCAGCTCAGTTGAATACTAGACCAAATCGTCTAGTTGAGTCATACTGGACGAACTCGTCTAATATGAAGGTCGCCTGATGGCACGTTCAGCGGTTCCGATCAATGCGTCCTCCGCCCCCGTTCGCATGGTGGAGGCTGGACCGCCAGTCAATCGGCGCATCGTTATTGTCGGCGGAGGCGTGGCGGGGCTCTCACTCGCGACTGCCCTGGGCCGACAGAGTCAGCGTGGTCGAAAAGCGCATCAAGTGACCTTGATCGATCGTGATTCTGCGCACGTCTGGAAGCCGATGCTCCATACGGTTGCTGCCGGCACCCGCGATGTTTCGCAGCAGCAGACCTCTTACATTGCGCAAGCTCGGGCTGCGGGCTTCGACTACCATCCCGGCGATATATGCGGGCTGGACCGCGCGGGCCAGCGCATCCTTCTCGCGCCCATGCGTGCGCCGGATGGGCGGCTGCTGATAGAAAAGCGCTGGTTTCATTACGATGCGCTAGTGTTTGCGGTTGGCAGCGAAGCCAATGACTTCGGAACTCCTGGCGTCGACAAATACTGCTTCACCATTGACTCCCGGCGACAGGCTGAAGCGTTCAACCTTGAAGTGAGGCTGCAGATTCTTCAGTGCTTGGCGCAGGATCATCAACTATCCATCGCCATCGTGGGCGGCGGCGCTACTGGGGTAGAGCTTGCGGCGGAGCTGGTCCATCTGGCTGAGACCGCCGAGGCCTATGGCGCAAAGAACCTGCATTCGAAAATCCAGATCACACTCATCGAAGGCGGTGGTCGGCTACTTCCTGCATTTCCAGAAGTCATTTCCTCAGGCGCCCAGCGGCAGCTTGAGCGCCTGGGCATACATGTATTAACCAACGTTCGTGTGACAGCCGCTACTGCGGATGGCTTCGTCCTCCGTGATCGGGGGGTGCTACCGGCGTCGGTGCGTGTATGGGCAGCTGGGGTCAAGGCGCCATCGTTTCTTGCGGATATTGATGGGCTGGAGACGACGCCAAGCCACCAGTTGCTCGTTCGTCCCTCGTTACAAACGACCCGAGACCCCAAAGTGTATGCCTTGGGCGACTGCGCGAGTCTGACCCCGGAGGGGGGCGCACGTCCGCTTCCGCCCACGGCCCAGGTCGCTGACCAGCAGGCACAGCACCTGATGCGGCATCTCCTCGTAGCGCTTTCTGAGAACGTCCCCGTTCCCGCATTTCGGTACCGTGACTTCGGGGCGTTGGTGTCGCTGGCCAACTACGAGGCGTATGGATCGCTCGGAAAGTTCGGACTGCTCAAGCAGGCCACCATACGCGGAGCGCTTGCCCAAGTGAGTCATGCACTATTGTATCGCCGCCACCAAGCTCGGCTGTTCGGGTTCTGGAGAGGCGGGCTGTTGTGGCTAGTGGACCAGCTCAACAGACGTTTAAAGTCTTCGATCAGACTTGATTGAATGATTAGCGACTACCCTTACCGAAGCTCTCGGGGTTCGTGCCATGTGCAATTTTCTGAAGGCAATGCCGTGCGCTGTGACCCATCCACCGATATTGGCTCATGCGAGGGTGGTCGCGTGCCACACGATAATGAGGCCATGGAAACGGTACATCAGGCGTTTACGCAGGTGGTCGTCACGCTGTCAAAGCGGCGAATCTTGCAGCTGGCGCAGGCCATTGAGCCCTCGGCGGCAAGCGGTCTGACTTGGTATTACGATACGCCCATCGATGAATTCGATGGGCGGACTGCAGACGACCTGATTCGAAAAGGCGATTATCATCGCGTCGCCAGGTTCCTGCTTGATATTTCAAATGGTTTGCGGGGATAGCGGCGCAACATGAACGAAGACACATCGACGGCAGGCGCGGTTCCGAAAGAAGGGGCTGGAAAGACATCGCTCAGAAAGCCGACACAAGCGCGGGGCAAGGCACGTGTCGATGCCATTCTGGTTGCAGCGTCGGAGCTAATCGTCGAACAGGGAATAGCTGGCGTGACCATGCATGCGCTGGCACATCGTTCGCGCACCTCAATTGGTTCGCTCTACCATTTTTTCGCCGACCGAGAAAGTGTGCTTGAGGCAGCCCGTGAGCGACATCGCGCGGCTACACTCGCAATCGCAGCCACCCTGGTCGATGTACCGACAGGAGACTGGCGAACGATGGTCGTTGCTGAGGTGATCGAGCGTATTGTGACGCCTTTCATCGATTATGTGGGGAGTAGGCCCGACTATGTGCCGCTCATGCGAGGTCAAGCCCTAGGAGACGATTCACCGTACTTGATCCGTGCAATGGATCGCATCATCGAGTCTCGCTTGCCTGGGCTTGATGCGCAAACACGCGCGGATTGGGCACTGATGTTGCATCTGATTGCAGGCGGTACCATGAGCGCTGGATTGCAGTTCGATGCCTCTCGCACCGACCTTTACACTCGCGAACTCAAGCGTGCGATGGCGAGCTATCTTGGCGCCGTCGAACAGGAATGGGTTGAGCGAGGCAATCAGCGGCCGGTGGATGAGTACCTTCCGGTTTAATTTCAACTTAGAACGTCGCGTAAGTCTGATGACGAAGTCACGTGTCTCTTATCACGGTTCAGTGATATATCTACGCGCAAAGAAATATGTCCACAGCACGGTGACATTGAAACCTAGGATTTTTTCTAGTTTGCTCAGGTCTAGCGCACTTGCCTCATTCCGTAGCCGGAAGTGATCTTCGGACTCGGTTACGGCCATCCCGCTTGGCACGGTAGAGCGCGGCGTCCGCACGGGCGAGCACCGCATCGAAGGTCGGGTCGCGGGCATCCATCTCTGCGACGCCGAGACTGAGCGTAACGGTGAGGCGGTGTGGGCCAATGATGAACGGTTCCATTTCGACTGATAAGCGCAGGCGCTCAGCCGCTTTTTCTGCTTCGTCGATGCTAAGTCGTGGCAGGATGACGAGAAATTCCTCACCGCCCCACCGCGCCGCTTTCTCGCGCTTGCCGGCCATCACGGTGAGGCGCTGAGCCAGCTCCACCAATACGGCGTCACCTGCGTCGTGGCCGTAGCTGTCGTTGATGCGCTTGAAATAGTCGATGTCGATGACGACGATGCTGCATGGAACGCTCTGCGATACCTGGGCCTGGAAGCGCTCCAGCACTTGACACCCACCGCGCCGGTTGGGGAGGTTCGTGAGCGGATCGCTCTCGGCTTGCCGCTGTAAACTGAGGTTCGCCCGCTCGGCTGTCATCGCGATGTACCCAAAATACACCAAGATGCTGGTGAGCTGATCGGTAACCATCGAGATGCGCCCGCTCGTTCGGATATCCGCTGGCATCATGCCAAACGCAATCAAGACGACTGGCACGATGAGGCCAAGGAAGTAGCAGGCAAAGGCGACGCCAACGACGTACTGGCTAAGCATCCTCCGGTCTGGTGCGGTCGCGATCTCGCGAACCGCCATGGCAGCCTGAAGTGCGGCAACCAGATAAACGAACGAAAGACTCACTTTCTGGCTCACACCTGTCATAGCCGCGATGGTGTATACGAGACTCGGGACAATGACGAGCAGTGGCAAGGTGAAAAGAGATACCCTTCGTCCATAGAATAGTCTTATTCCGCTCCAGGAAGCGGTAAGGCTGGAGAAGAACAGGGTATAGATCATCAGCGCTATCAATGGCGGAAGCGCCGGGGCCGATTGGAACCTGACGCTCAGTAGTGAGCCGAGGGTCGAAGTCACGATCGCGACAATCCAATGGTAGAGATGGTGATCTTTCGGCTGACCCATCGCTGTCACGATGAACACGAGCAGGAATGCGCCGCGGCTCATTGCGCTGCTGAAATAAAGTGTTTCAATGTCCAGCATGATGAGACGCGTCCTCGTAAATGGATGCTTGCATATCGGACCAAGTGGAAATCGTTGCTGCATACCACTTGCTGTGGGATCACATTCCGTATCCCACGCCCACGCCGATGATCAACGTGTCCAGATCAACCGATGCATTAAACCCGTGCCCGCGAAATGTGTATGTCGGGCTGGTAATGTAGCGAACACTTGCGCTCACAAACCAATGCTTGGTGGCCTGATAGTCAAGGCCCATATTCAGGATGCGGCTCACAATGGGCTTGACATGAAAGTTCGGGATGTTTGGAGCCGGACGGATCTTGTGCTCCCAGGCATAATTGAAACCATAACCCAGATAAGGGGAGAGCCGAGCGTATGGTCTGAAGTGATACTGGACGGTCATGGAGACGCTTCCACTTTCTACCGTGCCAACGGCGAAGTCGCCGATTCGAGATTTTTCGATTCGGTAATCGCGCGCGAATACCCCGCCTTGAACTTCGAGTGCCCACCGATCGGTGACGAAGTAGGTGACATCCAGTCCTGGAGTCCGCTGGTTTGGCGTGGTGACCTGGCCCCCGATTCCACTAAGGGTGGAGCGCATGTCCCTAACGTTCACTTGAAGTGCCATCGCACGGAACATCCATCCGCCTTCGCGCGGGCCACCATCGTCAATGGCAGCCAAACAGTGTGCGGAATGAAGAATTCCTTCGCCTAACGCTATGCGTCCCAGCATCATGCGTGCCAGGGTGCGGTACCGGACGTCATGCCTCATGCCGCGTTCTCCTGTTCGTTGTCGACTTGCGAGTGTTGAAGGCTCAACAAGAAAGCGGCCAATGCGCAAGAAACTTTAGGCGTTGCGTCCGATAGCCGATGCGATGCTGACGCCGATGCATTGAGCGGGATGATCAAACGGGCGATGCAGAGCTGGCGGTCATCTGCGGTGCGCGCGGTGGCGAACTTTTGCACGCGCGAGCCCTTTTCCAACCCTGGCGCTGATGAAGCGGATACTTGGCCCGCGGTTGAGGAAAGGTGGCGTCGTCAATGCTCGTCGAGCGCGCTGGTGTTGTGGCCATGCGGTAGCGGAACCGTGGCGCTTAGGGAGAGTGTGTTCTATGTACATCGTGGTGTCGGGCTTCGAGCACCTTAAGGGTCTTTTTCACCCGTCGCCCAATCTGCGCGTCTGTCTCGGCGCTGATCACTCGGCGCAGCGTCCTGAGGTCCTGAGCGGCGCCGATGGCGTCCGATCGCTCGGACAGGGCGCGGATCGCTGAGCGATGGGTAGACGGTTTAATCGAGCGGCTGGTGGGTCCACTGACGCAGTCGATGCCGATTCTACTCACGGATCGGTAATTGATTGTTCTTCCCGCTTGATATCGGTCCAGCAGCTGCTGATTCGATGGTCGCGGCAGATTTCGTAATAACGGAATCCGAGCAGTTTTCGCGTTTTTGCGAGCTTATGCTCAGTGGGTCCACGGGTGCGTCCCGGATACCGGCTGGAGCGCTTCCGCTGCGCAATCTCATTTATTGAGAGGGAATCTGGGCGTCGGCGTCGGCCTTCAATGGTGAGGTAACGGAATCTGCGCCACATGTCCCGACGCATCAACTCTGAGAGGACGCGCCGCCGGCCCCACGCGAGGCTGTCGCCGGATATCGATCATGACGGGGGTTACGCAATGGCCCATCTGGCTGATGGTCAGGTATTTCCCCGAATCCGTCGCTGTCCACCCATGGTTAGAGCTGAGGGCAGTCCAGCGAATCCCACGCTTACTGGCCAGCTCGTTGCGCAGGTTTGAGCCATCCACGCAGCGCGCTGTATCAACGGCGGTCAACATGCGCACGACCGGCGGCGGAGCAGCACTGTCCCCTTCGACGGTCAGGGTGATGCGCAGGAGCGCACCCTCCTTGGTCCGTTAACCAATGGCTGGGTATTGCCAACCTGTCCTTGCGCTTGAGCAAGAAGGTCGTCGGCGCCTCATGGCTTCGACGTGCTGCCCATTTCGATCGTGATGGCGTTAACCGAGCGATTGTCACTTGCCGACGTATGCAAGGTGTTCGCCCAGTTCATTGCAGGAGGTCTTGGCTGACCGTGCCATCGATTAGCTTGCATGCATCAGTGATTGCGGAACGGGGTATCCCTGATCGCCGAGGTATTCCGCAAGTACACGACGCAGCGCAATCTGATTATCATCATTCTCGCCCTCCCGGCAGCACAGAACGATGGGTGTGATCACTGTTTCAACCAACGGGCGGAAGGCTACGCCGCGCGGTTGAACGCTTCGGGCAGACGCTGGAGCGATGGTCACACCCAGGCCTGCCGAGACCATCATCATGGCTGTTTCGTAAAGTTCCACGTCCACTTTACGGCGTAACGTAAGCTCCCGCTCGGCGAACGCGGCCAGAATCGTATCGGCAAGACTTGGCCGTGGTGAACTGTTGTAGATAACGAAGGCCTGCTCCGCCAGCGCCTCCAGCGAGACGGGTCCCTCGACCTCGGCCAGGGCGTGATCACCCGGGATGGCGGCGACGAACTGCTCCTCGCGAAGAACGATTTTATGTACCCCCTCGGAGATGAGGGGTACCCGCCCGAACCCGGCATCGATCCGTCTTTCGCGAAGTGCGGCGATCTGCTGGGTGCTGTTCAATTCCAGAATGCCGATGTTGAGATGCGGCTGCATCTGCGCGAAACGCCGGATGATCTGCGCAACGTTCACGTGGAAGCTGGCTGGGATTACGCCGAAAACAAAGCGCGGCTGCTCCCCGGCGCGCATGCTGCGCACCGCCGCCACCATGGCGTCGGTCCGCTGCAATAACTGTACGGCTTGTTCGTAGAAGATCTTGCCAGCCTCGGTGAGCGTTAGGGGACGCGAATCCCGGTCGATCAGCACCACGCCCAGCTCCGTTTCCAGCTCTTGAATGCGGCGACTGAGCGGCGATTGCGCTATCCGCAGGGCGGAAGCGGCGTGCGTGAAGTTCCGCAGCCGGGCGACAGCGACGAAATACCTGATGCGCTTCAGATCCATCGTAAGACCTAAAAGTGACTGAGTGATCGCCATCGTAGGGTAGGCGTGCCCGAAATTGGGATAAGTAAGACCAAAATGGTCTTACCTAGACTAAAACGGTGTTTTTCTGCCGCACGGGACCTGCCTAGACTCTCCGCCAACAGGACCGGAAAGGCCTGCGCGGACGACTTCTTGGGCTGCAGGGAGCGACGCAACCGAGATGACGCCATGTTCAAGACACGGGCAGGAAGCGCTGGAAAGCCTACGCCATGAAAACGCAATTGATTATTGCTGACGCAGATCGAAGCGCCGGCGACTGGGCCGCGCTAGACACGACGGCAGCCTTGACTGGCACCCAAGCTGTCGAAGACGAAAGCCGCGACGTTAAATTCGTCAGCCTGTTGCTGCGAGCATCAGCGCGGGTCGAGCACTCGTTGAACGCCATCCTCGTTGACTGGGACCTCAACCTCCTGCAGTACCGGGTATTGGGGGCAATCGTTCGCGATGAAATCAGTGCTCCCGGAAAGTGCGCCAAACAACTCCACGTTACACCGCCCATCGTGACCCGCGCCGTCGACCAGCTCTATGCAAAGGGGCTGGTCAGTCGGGTTCGTGGTAGCAGTGACCGCCGTGCCGTGACGCTTAGTCCCACCCTCGGCGGGGTCAAGTGCTTCGAAAAGGCACGCGTGCGCGTAGATATGGCGCTGTCTGCCATGTTGCCATCGGGCGATGGAGGCGAGCGATATCGATTGCTCAGCCACGAGCTGACCCGGCTCGCCGAAGTGACTGAAAACCCGACACGTTTTGGATGCCGCTGACGTCATGAATCCCTTCCTTACACGCCCGATGGCGATGGCAGTACTTACGACCGTGCTATCGGCGTGTCAATTCGGCGACCTGAAGCCGCAGTCGCGCCTGATCGTCCCGTCTGCCTCGCAGCACGATCCCGTGCCCGATTCCGTGACAGTGGATAGCACGGGATGGCCTACAGACGCCTGGTGGAAAACGCTCGGCGACGATCAGCTCAATCGGCTCGTTGACCGTGCCCTGACGACGAACCCATCGGTGCGCCTGGCGAACGCCCGTATCGGTCAGGCTGATGCTGTGGCTGCGCTGGCAGGTGCTGCCTTGGATCCGCGCCTCGATGGCGTGCTCGCGATGACGCGCCAGCGATTCAGCGCCGACGGCACCACCCCGCCGCCGGTAGCAGGTACATGGAAGAACGTGAACCAAGCGCAGCTCGGCCTGCATTACGAGCTGGACTTTTGGGGCAGGAATGATGAAGCACTTGCCGGTGCGGTGGGGCGCAAGCGCGCGGCCGAGATTGATGCCGCTGCTGCCCGCCTCATGTTGTCCGTGGCCGTCGTACAGGTCTACGTGGCGCTGCAGACGGCCTACGAACAGATTGATATCGAACAGCAGTTGCTCCGTCAGCAGCAGGCGATCCTCGACCTCACGCAAAAGCGTTTCCACGCCGATCTCGACTCGCAGGTGGACCTGAAACAGGCCGCCTCCACAGTGCCTGCCCGTCGGGCGGCTATTGCCGAGCTTGAGGAGGGAAAGGAACTGCTGGAAAACCAGCTCGTTGCACTAACCGGCGCCGGTAGTCGCGCTGAGGCCGCCATCGCGCGTCCGCACATGGCGCTGCCGGAAAGTGTTGCCATCCCGAGCAGTCTACCCGCTGAACTTATCGGTCGACGTCCCGACGTGATCGCTGGACGCTGGCGCGTAGAGGCGGCAGCGCACGACGTCAAGGTTGCGAAAGCAGATTTCTATCCGAACATCGACTTGGCGGCGAGCATCGGCCTCCAGAGCCTCGGCTTTGAGAACTTCGATCGCTCGCGCAGCCGGATCCTCGGCTTTGGCCCTGCCATTTCGCTGCCGATATTCGATGGCGGTCGGTTGCGTGCCGGCTTGGCCATGCGCGACGCCGAATATGACGAGGTGGTGGAGAGCTATAACGTCAGCGTACTGGCCGCGATGCGCGATGTCGCGGACCAACTGACCTCGATGCGCTGGCTGAAAACGGGACTGGCGGAGCAAACAAACGCGGTCGATACCGCGCAGCAGGCAGCGGATCTCGTCAACAAGCGTTACGCAGCGGGCCTTGCCACCTATATCCAGGTACTTACAACACAGAACGCCGTGCTCAGCCAGCGCAAGGCGCTCGTGGATTTGCGTGCGCATGCGCTTGGCCTGCGGGTGAGTCTCTATCGTGCGCTGGGTGGTGGCCTACTCGGTTCTGAGCAAGCACCGCCCGTTGCAAGCACTGCTACGAAACCTCTCAATTCCCTGTCCGAAACATCCGGAGACGCACCATGAATCAGGAGCCGGCCAAGAGCTTCGGCCGACACCGAGCCATGCTTATTGGCTTTCCAGTTACAGTCGTCGTCGCTATTGCCCTTTGGGCGCTTTATGTCGACGGATCAGAGCGCACCGATGACGCCTATGTCGAAGGCAATGTCGTACAAGTGACCTCCCAGGTTGCTGGTACCGTGACGGCCATCAATGCCGATGATACCGAGTCTGTCGCCGCTGGAGCGCCGCTGGTTAAACTCAATGCCGTGGACAACGAGGTGCAGTTCGAGCGTGCCAAGGCAGCACTGGCGGCTGCTACGCGCGCAGCACGGGTGCAGTTTCATCAGGTGGACCAGCTTCGGGCTGAAGTCGCCTCGCGTGAGAACGATGTGGCTCGCGCCATCGCCGACGTGCGTCGCCGTAATGAGGTTGGAGACAGCGGCGCCGTTTCTAAAGAGGAAATTGATCACGCAGAAGACGTGCTGCGAGTCGCACGTAACGGTTTGGAAGGCACGAAGCAGCAGCTTGCACAGCGTCTCGCCATGACCGACCGGCTCACGATGGAGAATCAACCAGATGTGCTGGCTGCCGCAAGTCGATTGAAAGATGCTTATGTTGCTCTTGGCCGCACCACGATTCCCGCGCCGGTGGATGGAACGGTAACTCGACGCACTGTGCAGGTGGGTCAACACATTCCTGCCGGCGCAAGTCTGATGTCCATCGTTCCACTCAATGAAATCTGGGTGGACGCTAACTTCAAGGAGTCGCAGCTTGCGGATATACGCATTGGTCAGCGCGCGACTCTGAAGGCTGACCTTTACGGCGGCGGTGTGACGTTCCACGGCAAAGTCATCGGGCTTGATGCCGGAACCGGTTCGGCCTTCGCACTGCTGCCGGCCCAAAATGCCACGGGCAACTGGATCAAGGTAACGCAACGCGTGCCTGTGCGCATTGTCCTCGACCCGCAGGAACTGCGACACAATGCATTGCGTCTTGGTCTGTCAATGCATGTGGTCGTCGACACTACGGACCTCCGCGGTGAACGCCCGACGACGCAGTCCGAGGGGCGTACCGCCTATGGCACCCGAGTCTTTGACAACGAAATGCATGACGCAGACGGGCTTGTCTCCCAGATCATCGCGGCCAACTCGGGCGCAGACGACGGAAAGTGAACATGTCCGTGTCCCGCCCATTCCTCTTCGTCAGCGTTTTCCTGCTGTGCGCGGCCGACTTCCTGCAGTCGGGCATGGTTGCGTTCGCAGCGACACCGATCATGGGCGAGATCGGTGCGGGGCCTGAGGAATTTAGCCTTGTGGCCTCAATCTACGCCTGTGTCGCTGTGGTTGCGATAGCGGAGCAGCAGCGGCTGGTGGAGCGCTTCGGCTGGCGCCCTTACCTTGCGTGCACCACAACGGTCTATGTACTGGGCGCATTGGTCTGTGCCAGCAGTTCGGACGTCGTGGAGTTCGGTGCAGGCCGGATCATTATGGCGTTGGGCGGCGGCGCATTCATGACGTCTGCCCGCATCCTTGTGACGATGGACCGCCCTGGTCCAGGCCGATTTACCGGCGTACGGTTCTTTGCGTCGGGTCTTGCGGGCGGCACGGCTGCTGCCCCATGGCTAGCGTCGGTGGCCGTCATCAACGACGCCTGGCCCATGATGTTCTATACGCTCATCGGCATTGCCGTAGCTGGGACACTGGCTGCGATAGCCTGCGTACCTGCTGGCCGACCCACGCACGAACCCACGTCGAACCTCGCGCCCGCGAGGCTTCTCCTCCTCGCCGCGAGTGCTTTCTTTCTCCTCTACTTGTTACAGCGTTCATACTACGATTTCTATAGCGACACATTGGTGTTGCTGTCCTTCTCGGCGATCGCGGCCTTCGGTATATATACCTATGTACGCATCGAGCATGCGCATCCCGCGCCATTGCTCCGCGTTCGCGAGGTAAAGTCACCACGCTATCTTGCAGGTATCGCATTGTTTGCAATGTCCTATTTGTTGCTCGGTGCCAACAATTACACCATTCCTAACTTCCTACAGCGTGGACTAGGTTATTCGTGGGAAGTCACGGGGCAGCTCGAGTCGATGGGACTTCTCGCCTGTCTTGTGACGTGGATTGTCATGTCTGCGTTGATTCCTCGGTCGCCTGCGCTCGGCAAATATCTCTCGCTCGGCCTCGCCTGCTTATGGGCTTTTGGGTGGTTCATGAGCCGGTTGTCACCTGAGGCGGATTTCTACTCTCATGTACTCCCCCCGTTGTTGTTTAACGGCTGTTTCATCATGCTCGGTCTGGCCACCGCTGCAGTTCACACTTTCGCTGGGTTGACGCATGACGACCGGTTGTTTGCTCACGGCTACCAAATCAAGGCCATCGTGGCCCAGCTGGCGATGGCGCTGGGAACGTCCCTTGCCACGCTGATCCTGCAGTGGCGCAGCACGGTTCAGTACGACCACATCGGAGCTTACGTCGATCGCGGAGCGCGCACGTTTCTCGCGGGCTCCGACGCCATCGCCGATGTCTACGCGGCCTACGGCATGGGTGAGCGTGCCCACGGCACCGCTATGAGTACCGTCGCAGACGACCTTGCCCGGCAGGCGACGCTGGTCGCCGGCACGGAATATTTCTTCGCAATATCCCTCGTGGCGATACTGGCCATGGTCATTATGCTCGCACGCCGCATCTTGTTCCGATCGCCGAGTGCCTCTTCCGACCCCTGACTGAGGTGGTGAATCATGCGTACTCAGCTCTCTATTTTCGAACGTCTTTTTGCTCTCATCCGCGTGCCGGCATCGCACCGGCATCGTTTTGTATTGGAGGCGAGTTGCGGAGGCAGCCGTTGGCTGGGGACCTGAGCATTCACCGCGGACGATGTAGTTCTGCCACCGCCATCGTGAACACGACTTCGACATTAACGCCGCAAATATAGCTGTGCGCAACATCCGTCTTGACCACGGCGGCTGATCCGTAAGGGATCACTAATTCGCGGCCGTCCAAAAGCAACCTTAACTCACCCTCTTCTACATGGAATAGCTCCATCGTTCCCGATGGATGGCCCTGCGACTCGTAGACTTCACCAAGCACTATGACCCATCGCCAAAGCTCAATCATGTCCGGGCCAGAAGTGCCAGCCAAAAGCCGTGCACTACCCCCGCTAGTGTCGAGCCCCCGTAAGCTTACTCCAGACATAAGCCGAGGTTGCCGGATCATTCTGCTGCCTGAACTCGGCGAGCGTCAGCCTGCCAAGGCTGTCATGCGGTATCTCGCGGTTGTAGTCGGCCAGCCATGGCTCTGCCTGCTCGCGTACTTCGGTCAGGTTTCGGAAGACATGCATGTCGAGGACGCCGCGCCGGAAGCTTCCGTTAAAGCGCTCGATGAAGCCGTTTTGCATCGGCCTTCCGGGTTCGATGAAGTCGAGCTTGATGCGTTTTCGTTCCGCTCATTCCGCCAGCGCAAGAGCGACGAATTCCGGACCGTTGTCCAGGCGAAGCTTCGACAGATAGCCGCGCCACGCGGCGACACGTTCGAGCGTTCGGATGACTCGCGATGCAGGAAGATTAAGGTCGATTTCCACAGCGAGCGCCTTGCGGCTGAAGTCGTCAATGACGTTGAACGTACGAAACCGGCGGCCGTCCCGGAGCGCTTCGGACATGAAGTCGATGGACAGCTTCCGTTGATCGACTCGCCTGCCACCAGTGGCAGTGGGTGACGCGTCGGAGCACGCTTCTTGCCGCGTCGGCGGCGATTCAACTGCATCTGGCAATACACGCGCCACACCCTCTTGTGGTTCCACGGCAGGCCGCGCCGGCGGATGATCTGGAACAGCTTGTCGAAGCCGCGCTCGGGGAATCGCTCAGCCAACTCTGCTAATAGCGCGATGACGGGGGCGTCGCGATCAGGGCGAGACTTGTAGCGCAGCGTCGATCGCGAGAAGCCTAGTGCCTCACATGCCCGGCGCTCGCTCCATCCATGGTGATCGACCAACCAGGTGAAGAGCGGGCGCTTATGCGCCGGGTCTACAGCTTTTTTGCGATGAGATCCTTCAGCCCGTGGTTCTCCATCGCTAAATCCGCGTACATGCGCTTGAGCTTGTTGTGCTCCGCTTCCAGATTGCGCAGACGATGGACATCCGACGCCTCCATGCCGCCGTACTTTGATTTCCAGGCGTAGTAGGTCGCCTCGGGAATGCCTAGCTCCCGGCACATGTCCTTGACCTGCCTGCCGCCTTCGACCTGCTTCAGCGTCGCAACGATCTGGCTCTCGGTGAATTTGCTTTTGCGCATCGTGGGTCTCCTTGGGGATATTTTCCCGGATACCTCGGCTTATGTCTGGAGTAAGTTTACGGGGGGCGACATTTCTAGGGCATTTCGGAAC
This sequence comes from Luteibacter sp. ME-Dv--P-043b, assembly GCF_030209605.1. Lineage (NCBI taxonomy): Bacteria > Pseudomonadati > Pseudomonadota > Gammaproteobacteria > Lysobacterales > Rhodanobacteraceae > Luteibacter > Luteibacter sp. ME-Dv--P-043b. The sequence goes on along the minus strand of NZ_JARVRT010000007.1, from coordinate 83,496 downwards.
AGGCTCGCCATTCAACGTTGATGTTCGGCCGCAGTCACGTCAAAGCCGGCTCCGGCGATTTGAAATTGGGTTAATCCTTTACAGCTCTTGCTTGAGCAAGCATGCACTGCATTCCGTCTTCGCTTTGGCGATATAGGAGTCGCATTCATTGCAGTTGGCGACGCTGGAAAACGTTCGATGCAACGCGTTGGCGCGCATGAGGTTTCGATGCCCCCGTGTCCGAAGCGCGTGCTTTAACATCGTCCAGTACAGCGCATGTGCCGCAGCAGCCGCCTTGGGGGCAGCGCAGGCGTCGGCGTTCATGCGGTGATCAATGAACGTGTAGTCGTCGGTATGCACGGCGTGCCGCGCGTCGTGGCGTATGTCATGGATGGCTTGCGAAGGTGGCGCATGCAGTCGCTTCGGGTGGCAAAGCTAATGCTGGCGGTTGATCCGCATGGGTATCGCCACCGCAGGCAGCATCCGTCCTTGGCTTCGATCATGTTGTGGTCCGTGACCTTTGCGTAGTGAGCCCATCCTTGCGACTCTTTGTTGCTCCTCATGAGCGATGGTCTCCCGTTGATTCATATAACGTTAGCGCGTGCCTCTGGTGTGCCAATGGAGTCTGTGTTGTTGGTATCGTCCCGACAGGTCTTCATGCTTCTTGCATCCCATGCAGTAGCCTGGCTACGTCGTGCGTGGGGATCTTGTTCTGCGCTGGTCGGTGAGTGCTAAGCACTAAGATCTAAGAACTGCCAAAGCCAGTGCGCGTCTATTTATTCCGGAGGAATAACGCGTTTAGCCAAAGCAATGCATATGCGTTGCTCGCACGTTATTGCGATGCAGACCTTGCCGCTCGTTTTGCGCACTGCGCATCACGCGTGCGCATTACTGCACAGGATCTCCGTGCATTGGCAAACGAGTGCTCAGCGCAGCCGACGGCCGTCACACTTTTGATGATGACTGCCATATCAAGGTCTAGGCGGCCTTGACGTTCGTGAAGAACCCGCTTGAATGAAACGCATGGGGGCGGCGCAACGGAAGACGACGGGCGCTACCCATGGATGTTTGATATGCCGGTCAGGACGACCGGCGCCCACTGCACGACAAGGACTGTCATCTCATGCACTATCACGCTCGCCCCCACCTCAGTGTTCATACCCGTGCGAAGGCTCATTCAGCGGTTGCCGGTGCTGCATATCGCCTCGGTCTTCGCCTTTACGACGAACGCACCAAGACTTGGCACGACTACCGCAGACGCGCGCTCAGCGACTCCGTCGTCCGCGCGCTCACCATCGCCCCGGATGGGGCGCCGCCGTGGGCCAGCGACCCGGCGGTGCTTTGGAACGCGGTCGAAGGCGCCGAGCGGCGCAAAGATGGCCAAGTCGCCCGGGACTACCGTTGTCCGGTACCGATTGGCTTCAATGAAACACAAGCGGCCGATCTCGCCGAAGCGTTGGCGCGCTTCATCGCCGACGAGCTGCACACCTCGGTGTCCATCGCATTGCACCGCGACGCGGCCCGCGACGCGTTCGGGGTGCTCAAGCCCGATGGCCAGCGTGGCTATCACGCGCACCTGTATTTTCCCACCCGGCCGATTAAGCCGGGTGCCGTCGAGGGGGCGCCGGCCTTTGGCCTGAAGCTCGAGGTCTTTCGCGATCAAACGGCCGGCGCGGAAGCGCTGGAGCGGCTCAACGCGAAATGGGCCGAGTTGTCGAATCTCATCGCCTCGGCCAGTGGCCTCGAGGTGCGGGTGGATCACCGCAGCTACAAGCGAATGGGTATGGCGCGAACTGCGGAGCCGCAGCTGGGCCAAGCGGCGACGGCGATGGAGCGTCAGGGCACCCAGACACGGCTGGGCGACGCGCTGCTGGCGCACCGGGCCGCTCGGAACGGTGCGTCCCCCGAGCCGGCAGGGATGACCGCAGCGGAGGGCGCTGATGCCGCTGCGACGAGGACGGATGGTCCAAGGGTGACGCCGCGACCACCGTCCTTGGGCGTGTCTGCGGCGTTTCAGGCGCCGCAGCCCACCTCGAAGCCAGCCGCCAAGCTCGGTGCGCCGGCTGTGGTCACCCCAAGACCCAGCGCGTCGGTGCGCCGAGCCAAATACCTCACCCAAGAAGAGTGGATGCAATCGCCTGTAGCCTGGGAGCCACCGCCCATCGTCGGCCTGGCGGAGCGCTTTGATGCGGTCTATGTCACCCGGGTGGCCTCGTCGCCCGGCGGTATCCAGACCGGGGTGATGCGAACGGTGAAGGCCGTGCAGTGGTTTCTCAATGCCTTGGTCATGGTGGGCAAGGCATTGCTGCACTTGGATCGCGAGTACAAGCGCTTTTCCACCGTGCGTTTTGACTTGCAGTGCGACGCTGATCAAAAGCGCGAGGCCTTGGCTGCGTTGCGCCGAGAGCAAGACCAAGCGCGTCGGCCTTACACCCCACGTATGCAGGCCGCCCATCGGCGACGTCTCGCCCAGATCCGCACGATGGAGGAGGAGGTGGCGGATCGGGCGCGTCTGTCGGTGTCCATCGACGCCCAGATGGCTGACATCAGCCAGCGGGCAAAGCCGTGGCGGAGTCAAGCCATCCACGACCGGTTTAAGTTGAAAGGGCATCTGGCTGAGCTGGAGCGCCAAGATCAGCAGGCGGTCGAAGACCTGCTGGGCGTGGCCAATAGCGACGAACTGCCATGGCTCAAGCTCTATACCTCCAAGACCGAGCCGACGCTATCCCTCCAACGTCTGGTAGACGAGGCCGAAACGCAGGCGCGCCGGACGGACCGGACTACCCAGCGGGCCTATCGGCCGAAGCGGTGAGTCGCCCGATGCGGGTCGGCTGGATCGGTATCGGTGCGTACACAACATCGGCAGCGTGCGCGATGCCGCGTGGCTTCGCACTTTTGGGAGCAAGCGCGGTTTCGCTTTACATTTGACGTTCGCACTTTGTAGGAATTCCCCTACAGACTTTTCTGACGGTAGGCGGTAGCGTCCGCCCACGCAAATCTGGCAACACGGAGCATCGGAGAATGACTGAAATCGCGACCGATCGGATCGCACATGGGGGGTCGATGAAACGGATTCTTCCGATGTTCTTTAAAAAGATAGGACGCAGACTAACTTGGGCATACTTGGCCATCGCTGCCCTCGTCGCGTTTATAGCGCCTCCCGCTTTTGCTGACCAGCCGGACCCTTCATGTGCCGACTATCAGTTGGCAATGCAGAATTGCGCCCAGGAATTCGCTGATTTTCTCGGCCCCGGCGGTTATTGGACCATCGACCAGCAGTGCCATTACACCGGTGAGTGGCCTTCAAATCGGGCCGATGACTATGTTTCGTTTTCTTTGAAAGGAATTGACCCGAGCACTATCGGGAAAACGGTCGACTATGAATTCCCGATGTCAAAGTGCCCTATGGTGCCGGATACGCCGCCCGACGCTGGCGCGAATGCGGGGTCGGGCGCTGGGTGTGACGGAGGGGAAGGGCACCCCGGCGAGGGCGGGGGCTCTGGTTCAGGAGGCGGCTTGTCGTGTGAGAGCACTCAAGGTGTAGCGGAGCAAGGCCTTCCGCAGGCCGGCGACCCCATCAATACAGCGACTGGGAACAAATACATTCAAGAAGAGGATTTCAACGTTGACCCGTGGTTGACCTTTCGACGCTTCTACAACAGCGATCCCTCGACTCCGAGCACTTCGATGGGGACGCGCTGGAGTCACTCGTTCAATCGAACCCTCTCGAGGTCGAGCGACAGGAGCGGAAACGTTACCGTGAAGGTACAGCGCCCGAATGGAATGAGCGAAACGTTCCGAAAGATCGATGATTCTGCTTGGATTGCTGCCACCACCAATCCGGACAAGTTAACGGAGATCGATGATGCTTCGGGCCAACTCGTAGGCTATACCTTGTGGGTGGCCGCTCTGCGCCACACCGAACAGTATGCATTCGATGGTCGCCTCATGTCTGTGCGGGACAATACAGGTCAAACACTCAATCTAACGTACAGCGTCGCTGCGACCGATCCTTCCATTGCTCCCAGTGCTGGTTTGCTTATTGGCGTCACCTCACCCAGCGGAAGACAGTTGTCGCTGGTTTATGATGCCAGCGCACGCGTTCGAAAGCTTATCCAACCTGAAGGCGCGGCGACCACTTACGGCTACGACAGCGTAGGAAATCTCGTCAGCGTCCAATATCCCGACAATCGCACGCGAACTTATATCTACAATGAGTCGGCATTGACCGGCGGTGCCAGCTTGCCATCGGCGATGACAGGCATTGGCGACGAAGCGGGAGCGCGTTTCGAGGAAACAGCCTTCGATAGTTCAGGGCGTGCCGTGTCCACTCAGTTTGCGGGCGGCGTTGGTCGGGTTGCCATCGCCTACAAGGATCCTGGATCAGCAGATGTGTCCTACCCTCTGGGGGGCACATCGCATCAAAACTATGCCAACGTGCAAGGGCTTTTGCGCGTCCAGTTTGTCGATTCTCCTTGTGGAGAGTGCGACCAACCTTATAAGAGCCGAAGCTACGATGCCAACGGGCGACCCAGCACGTACGTTGACTTCAACGGGAATGTGGCGTTCGTCACCTACGACAGCAATGGCTTGCTGACTCATGAAGTCACGGCCAAGCAAGCCAACGATATTCGAACAACCACCGACACGGTTTGGGATGGTGCGCTGCGTGTACCGCTTCTCCGCACGGTTAAAGACAACAACGGTACGGTGGTCGGCCAAGTCGGCTGGGCTTACGACGCGAGCGGAAAGGTCACAGCAGCCTGCTTGATGGACCCGGTACTTGCCCCGTCTTACACATGTTCCCCAACCAGCGCGGTCCCTACCGGTGTCCGACGCTCGGTCATGACTTACTGCACTGCCGTCAATACCACGACCTGTCCTCTGGTCGGCCTCCCGCTTAAGACCGACGGCCCGCGCACTGACGTGGCTGACACCGTGTCCTATGCCTGGTACCTGACCACGGATGAGTCGGGCTGCGCCACTGTGGGAGGTGTCTGCCATCACCTCGGTGACCTCAAGTCCACTACCGATGGTGCTGGCTTGGTCACCAACTATGTCTCCTATGACAAGGCAGGGCGGGTGACCCGCATAAAGGACCCGAACGGAGTCTTGACCGACTATACATACACGGCCCGTGGCTGGCTCGCGACCAAGACCTTTCGCGCCAACGCCTCTGGAGCGGTCGTGGCGCTCGATGCGACCACAACCATCGCCTATGACCCGACCGGAACGGTACATTCGGTCAAGGACGCCGATGGGGTCACAACGACCTACACCTATGACGCAGCCCACAGGCTTACCGACGTCACAGATGGGTTGGGCGCGCGCATTCACTACACGCTGGACAGTGCCGGTAATCGAACATCTGAACAGGTTCTGAGCCCAACGGGTGCAGTAGTTCGCTCGCTCGGCCGCACCTTTAACGCCCTTGGCCAGTTGACGGCCCTGAGCGATGGCCTCAACCGGACGGTGTTCAGCGCGGGCTTCACCGACAGCTATGACGGCAATGGCAACTTGGTCCACAGTCAGGACGGTCTCTCGGTCCAGCAAAAGCGCGTCTATGATGGGCTAAACCGACTCGTCAGTACGCTGAGAGACTACCAGGGCACCAACAGCGCGACGGCCAACAGCCAGTCAGTGACCAGCTATGACGCCCTCGACCGAGTAACCGGGTTCAGTGATCCGGATGGGCTCAACACCACGTATGATTTCGATGGCCTTGGAAACGCGACCGGCTTGCACAGTCCTGACACAGGGACGACGACGCGCGGGTTCGACATCGGCGGCAATCCGACCCAGTCAGTGGATGCCACCCATATCGCGTCGGCCTCTTCCTTCGATGCGCTTGGCCGGCTGACCACGGCCACTTACGCCGACACGACGCTCAACGTCGCCTACCATTACGACGAAGTCGACTCAGTGACCGGTTGCACGGGCAGCGTAGGGAAGGGGCGCTTGACCCGCGTTGTGGAAGGGAGTGGCGGGCTCATCTACTGCTACGACCGGCGCGGCAACGTGGTCAAGAAGCAACAGACGGTTGGCACGACCACCACCACGACAAGCTATACCTGGACGCCGGGCAATCGGCTGGCGTCGATGATCACGGCCAATGGCACCGTGATCAGCTACGCGCGCGATGCTGTCGGTCGGATTGCCTCGGTCAAGGCCACGCCATTGGGCGGAACGGCGACGATGGTGGCGTCCAACGTCACGTATCAGCCCTTCGGCCAGGTGGCCAGCTACAAACTCGGCGATGGCCAGACGGTCACCCGCACCTTCGACGCCACGGGCCAACTCACGGATATTGCCAGCACCGCGTTCTCCCTTCATCTGCGGCGGGATGCGATGGGCAATGTGGCGGCTTTGGGAAATGCAGCGGGCGCGCCCACCCCGGCAGAAACCTATAGCTACGACTCGCTTTATCGCCTGACGGGCGTTCAAGCCGGCGATGGCACGGCTGTGGAGGCTTATACCTACAACAAGACGGGCGACCGGCTGTCCAAGACGGCGCCAGGCGTCCTGACCGGCAGTTACACCTATCAGGCCGGGACACACCAGCTGATAGGCGTGGGCACCACGACCCGGCAGGTGGATGCACGAGGCAATACAACCGCCACGGTGCTCGCTTCGGGCACCTACGGATTTGGCTACGACCAGCGCAACCGCCTGACCGTCGTTCAGAACAATGGTGTAACCGTGGGGAGCTATGTTTTCAACGCGCTGGGCCAGCGGGTGCAGAAAACGGCGGCCGGCGTCACGACGCGCTTCGACTATGATGAAGGCAGCCGCTTGGTCTCGGAAGGCGCGGGCGCGGCAAGCCGGGATTATGTTTGGCTTGATATGTTGCCGGTCGGACTGGTCGATCGAGCAGGCAGTACATCCACGGTCAATTTTGTCCACGCCGACGGCTTAGGTGCCCCGCGGGCTATCACGAATGCGGCGGGCAATGTTCTGTGGCAATGGCCTTATGCCGGCAATCCGTTCGGAGAAAAATCACCGGCCTCCTTAAGTGGATATGTTCTGAACCTGCGTTTTCCGGGTCAGTACTTCGATGTCGAGTCAAGCCTGGACTACAACATTAATCGAGACTATGAACCGGCGGCGGGGCGATACATCCAGAGTGATCCAATCGGGCTATTGGGCGGTTTCAGTACCTTCGGGTATGCATCCGCGAAGCCCTACAATTTCATCGATCCGCTGGGGTTGTCTGGCATTCTTGTGATCAATTCAAGCGGTTCTGGCGATGGCATTTTGGGGAGCGGCGGAGTTTCAGGGCATAGCTGGGTTTCTTACACGCCCGATGGCGGGAAGACAGCTACATACGGCACTTGGGGGAACAACCCTCAGGGCCTTGCCAACGGACTTGAACATAATCTTGAGCTTGGACGAACCGGAGACGCTACGCGTGCAGCACAGTTAAATGATGCACAGGAAGCCAACTTCTATGGCGTCGTAAAACAGTATGAAAGCGAGGGCGAGAATGCGTGGGGCTATTTTCATCCATGCTCTAGCTTCGCCGCCGATGCTTGGAATTCCTCCACAGGCGAGTCGCTGAGTCCCAACGGGCCCTACAGCAACCCGTCTTCTCTGAAGCAATCGATCATTGATGCCAATGGGGGAGCGAATCATGGCAGTATTGGACCAACCCCACCTAGCCCTTGGCCCTGATGATGTCCAAGATATCTTTACGAATCGCAATCCTCTTTATCGCTATGGCCTTAGTAGCAGTATCGGCTTGCGCCGGCGGAGTACCCATGAACCTTGAGGCAAAGGATGTTCAGTTTTTCAAGGTTATAGCGACGTCTGCCAACTCTAGGACGACGCTTCATCTATCCGGGCTTGCTTTCCACAGCGGCTTAGCAGTCGATCAGTTTATGCAAACTCAGGATGGCGACGCGCTTCGACTAACGATATCTCTCGTTCCCGCTAGACCAGGTTTATCCGGAAGCTTTGACTATGTAGTCGAGGTTCCGACATCCACGTCGATTGTTACATTCGGTGACGAGAGAAAGATTATCTGGGAAAGGCACGCAAAGTAGTGAGCCGCTTGATGTAATCACGCATGTGCTGTGTGCTTGTGGAAAAACGGCCTCGGTTAAATAGCTTTTCGGCTTTTTGCTGTGGCAATGGGCTTGTCCCAGCAAACCGTTTTATGAGCGCGGTGGTCTCGCCGGATAGCTACCGAATAGCCTCTACGGTCAGCGGACGTTGGCAGTAACCTCTACACGTAATCTAGGCCAAATGGGGCGCGTATCCATAGCCAGCCAGCGTTGCCGCATACACTCAGCATCGCTTGACTCCTCAGCCACCGGCAGAGCCGGGGCAAATCTACTACGATTCATAAGGTCTGTGTTTCATATAACACCGCGCAAATCATGCTCAGGGCACTACTTCCCACATGCAATCAACGTCATTCCGTCACAAATATTGTGACGGATGACATTGATCGCAGGCCATTCGGGTACGCCTTATCGGCACCACAAGGCTTTGAGGCTTCGATTGAGCTTCTGGTCCATCAAGCGGTGCACCTCCAGGTCGACGGAGATATTAGCCAGGCAATACCGGGGACCCCGACCGCGCCGTCTATGGACGGTCGATCTACGCTTATGACGGGAGCTATGGCAGTCGGAAGTTCGGTCGCTGCGAGTCTTAGCTCGGCGATATCGCGGAACAGTTCGTTAAGGCTGCTTGTTCCACACGCCTACGCAGTTCCGAAAGAAGTGGATTCGTTGCAGGATGATTTTGATGAAAATGTGGCAGTGTTTCCTGGAGGGGTTTACGTCATGTTCAAGTCTGGACGTACTGAGGCAGAAACAGTCCGGCGAGCATTAGCCAGTATGATCGGCTGCTACTCCGTGGCGTGGCTGTTCGACGACGCAGACGCCATGAGTAGCCCCGTCATCGCAATCGTCCCAGTCTTCGATGGGGATGGCATTGCAATGATGTCATCATCGACGACGGTTGTTAGAGAACTTCTCCCGGATATTTCATTGCCTATAGTGCATTGATCAGCTCCGTTGGCCGGCATAGTTTTTCTTGGTACAGGCCGACAAGAAAGCGTCGGGGCACGGACGTGATCACGATCATTGCTTAGATAACGCCCGGCGCTATGGGCGACGATCATCAAGCTATCGTGGTGGCCCCCGCATATTGGCCGCGATGAATGTCGTTCGCCTGCCCAAGGCAGTCAGCCTTGCATGCCGTCAATACGATTGGAAGCATCGACGTGGACAACCTGTTCAATTATCCGGTAGCTATCTTAGAGATCTTCGGCCAGCCGGAGTGAGCACGTACAGCGGGACGGGCATTGGACAGAATTGGCCAGCGGGCGACGTCGGTTTCATGCTGGGAAGTTCTTACTTTACGACACGCGGAACGAGCTGGTCATTGTCGAGCAGTCCGTACCGCGCCCTCAGAACGGTCGTGTTGCGGACAATGGGACCTTTCTCATCGAGGAGTGGGGCGATCCTTCGGTGCTCGGAACAACGCTCTTGGCATTCGACGGAGCCGGTCGGCAGGTGATGAAGGCCGGCCTAAGCGCCAACGTTATCGTCAGTGCGATCTCCGTCGGCGGGCGCTACGGTGTTTGCCAGACCGCCCGCAGTTCGACCGACGATAGCGTGAAGTTAATGCTGTTCGACCTGACCAAGGGGACGCGCGTGTATACCGTGGTGCCCGAAGCCGGCTGGCCAAAGCAATACACCGTCGATGAAACGACGGCGGAGGTCATCGCTCACCTGGGAGAACTGGGCTCGTTCGTTTATGCCGCCTGTCGACTCCCCACTAGTTAGTGCCAACCATAACCCAAGGTCGCCGGATCATTTTTTTGCCTGAATTCTGCGGGCGTCAGCCCGCCTAAGCTGTCGTGCGGTATCTCGCGGTTGTAGTCGGCTAGCCAAAGCTCTGCCTGCTCGCGTACTTCGGTCAGGTTCCGAAACACGTGCATGTCGAGGACACCACGCCGGAAGCTGCCGTTGAAGCGCTCGATGAAGCCGTTCTGCATCGGTCGACCGGGTTCGATGAAGTCGAGCCTGATGCCTTTGCCTTCTGCCCATTCCGCGAGCGCCAGGGCGACAAATTCCGGGCCGTTGTCCAGACGAAGCTTTGATGGATGTCCGCGCCATGCAGCGACACGCTCGAGCGTGCGAATCACACGCGACGCAGGCAAATTGAAATCGATTTCCACAGCGAGTGCCTCGCGACTGAAGTCATCAATGACATTAAAGGTGCGGAAGCGGCGGCCGTCCCACAGCGCGTCGGACATGAAGTCGATGGACCAGCTTCCGTTGATCGCCTCGCCGGCCACCAGTGGTAGCGGGTGACGCGTCGGGACACGCTTCTTGCCGCGTCGGCGGCGATTCAACTGCATCTGGCAATACACGCGCCACACCCTCTTGTGGTTCCACGGCAGGCCGCGCCGGCGGATGATCTGAAATAGCTTGTCGAAGCCGCGCTCGGGGAATCGCTCAGCCAGCTCCGCTAATAGCCCGATGACGGGCTCGTCGCGATCAGGGCGAGCCTCGTAGCGCAGCGTAGATCGCGAGAAGCCTAGTGCCTCACAGGCCCGGCGCTCGCTCCATCCGTGCTGCTCGACCAGCCAGGTGATGAGCGGGCGCTTATGCGCCGGGTCTACAGCTTTTTTGCGATGAGATCCTTAAGCCCGTGGTTCTCCATCGCCAGATCCGCATACATGCGCTTGAGCTTGTTGTGCTCCGCTTCCAGGTCACGCAGGCGATGAACGTCCGACTCCTCCATGCCACCGTACTTCGATTTCCAGGTGTAGTAGGTCGCCTCGGAAATGCCGAGCTCCCGGCACATGTCCTTGACCTGCCTGCCGCCTTCGACCTGCTTCAGCGTCGCAACGATCTGGCTCTCGGTGAATTTGCTCTTGCGCATCGTGGGTCTCCTTGGGGATATTTTGCCCGGAGACCTCGGTTTATGTCTGGAGTAAGTTTACGGGGAGGCGACAGACGTTGGTGCCCGACATGCGGCCTTTCAGTTCCAACTACTGCCTTATGTAATCAGCGCGCAGTGTTGCAACGCTAAGAGCCCGTCATTGCTCGGGCTTTTCTCGTTCGCGGGGTTTGGTCGCCTTCGCAAGATGCGAAGTCAAAAAATTATTCGGCGCGCCGCGCTTTGAACTGGCGCGCGAAGGGGACAGTATTCATCAGACTACGTGTTGCTCGTTGGCATGTACAGCATTGGCCACCACTATGCTTGCTTCCCGGCCGAGCGATACCAGGACCCCCTCGGAGAGATATTCCTGCCCGCCCGGGAGGCAGTGGAGGACGCCGAAGACCGCCGCCTTCTGTACGTCGCGCTGACCCGGGCCAAACACCGCGTGGCGATGCTCGTCCAGGAGGACCACCCGTCCCGCTATGTTTCCGAATTGATGAACACCTGGCATCACGGCGAAATCCAGGTGAACGGTGGGACGTTCTCGCTGTGCAAGGATTGCGGTGAGGCCATGCTGGTGCGAAGAAAGCGAAAGGCCGACGGCACCTCTTTCCTGGGCTGCAGGAATTTCTGGCGTCACGCGTCAATGGCGTCCAACGCCTCTGCTGCGTGACGCGAAAGCGGCTCGCGGAGGTGCGAGTGCGTTGACAATGGGACGGTCGCAGCCAGTGAGATGCGGCGCTGGCAGGCTTGAACCGCCCGTATGGGTGTCGGAACGAGGATGCGAACCAATGGAACACAGGGGCTTCATGAACGAAACACAGCAGGTTCTGCGCAAGCTCGCGGACGCGTCAGCGTATGACCCGGACGGCAATCCGACCGACACCGACCTTGCCATCGGCAGGCTTGAGCGAGTGCTGGCACCTTTCTTTCTGGCCAGTACGGCGGTCCTGGCCATTTTATTTGTGGTCCAGTCGGCGGACCCCGGCGGCTTTGGCAGCAGGCTCGCAACGGTGGTCGTCATCGCCGGTGGCGCCGGAATCCTCTCCGGCCTTGGCTACATGCTTGCAGACGTCATTGTCCGGCGCGTGCGTAAGCGCTTCCGGGCAGACGACGAATTCCATCACACGTCTGCCCGGGCGTGCCACCGGGAGCTCCAGGTCGAGGCACTGGTGGTCCACAACGACGGTGTTTTGGAAGACATGGCAGACCAGATTGAGGCGCGTCTGACCGGCGCATCGACTCGGCTGAGCGCGGTCATCGGAGACCGCTCCTCCATCATCACGACGGGCGTGGCCCTGATTGCCGCCTACAAGGTCGCCACGGATCTGAAGTGGGTTCCGGCGGGTTCTGCCTATTCGCTGTTTTATCTCGTTGTCGGCGCTTTCATCGTGCTGACGCCCGCCATGCTGGGCAGCGCTGCCGAGCGGCTGGTGTACCAGAAAGGGCTGTTGGCCTCGGCCAGAAAGCGCAAGGCGCGCGCTCTTCTGGATGGAGGGCAGCCAGCCGTACCTGACCTGGCCGCTGGGCTGACGCCGCTTCCGGCGGCTGCCAATGACGGTGACGGAACGCCCGTGTCAACGTTGCTCGGAACGGGCCTGCGAAATACCGTCGGGCACGAGGCGGAAACAGACAGCATCCGGTAGCTGCGTGGGGCATCAAATGAACGCCTGGCGACGGGCTTGACAGGGAGGAGACCATGGCAAGACGTACATTTTTCTCGTTTCACTACCAGCCGGATGTGTGGCGGGCGTGGAACGTGCGCAACTGCTGGGTTGTCCGACCCGACGACCAGCATAGCAACGGATTCTTTGACAGCAGCGTGTTTGAAAGCTTCAAGAGAACCGGTGACGAGCAGCTGAAAACGTTCCTCCGGAACGGTCTGGACAACACGTCGGTCACCTGCGTTCTTGCCGGCTCAAATACCTGGCAGCGCCGATGGGTGCGCTACGAGATTGCCCAGAGTGTGCTCAAGCGCAACGGGCTTTTGACTGTCGACATCCATGGCGTCAGAAACCAGCAGGGCGAGCTTGCCGTACACGGTGCCGACCCGCTTGCGCAGATGGGCGTGTACCGGACAGACAACGGCATCTATTTCGCCGAATGGTCGGGCGGAAAGTGGGTCGCCTACCAGGACTACACCCGACCCGTGCCGGAGGCGGCGCTGTGGTTCCCGGCACCGACCACCGCGAACGTTGTCCAGTTTGCCAGCCACGCGCTGCGGTACGATTTTGCCGCCCAGAACGGGCGGGAGAACATCGACGGGTGGATTGAACTGGCGGCCGGCGTGGCTGGTCGCTGAGTTCAGGACTTGCGTTGAATCTCCTTGAGGATGGACTCGAGGAGCGCAAACGGCTCGTCGTCGCCAAGTACCGCGTTGGCATACAGCCAGTCGAGTGCGAAAAACTCCTGAACACCCTTGCCTGCACATTCCAGCAACTTCCCGGTCGACAATGGGAGAAGATGTTTTTTTGGCACTCGGTAACCGACCCTCAAGGGTTGGTCCGCGCTGTCGCTGGCCACCACCACTTGCGACTCGGCGGCCATGCGGATTTGGCGCCGCCGGCCGTCCGGCTTCCGCTGGAGAACGCTCGACGTCATCAGCTCGTGGTAGATCCACGGCGACTCGGTGGCCACCTTGCCAAGGTCTGGTGCATCAGCGTCCTGGATGCTGATGGACTTTGGAGTGTCGAGGAAAATGAGGCACTCGCAGCTGTCCATGGCGGCCGTCAGGGATGTTGCCAGCATCATGTGCACGTGGCTTGTCGAGTAGTTCCGCTTGTCATAATCGAAGACTTTCTTCGAATCGTCCTGCCAGCAATACTTCTCGTCAATGCGTCGCTGGAGCTTCCGGTTGTCGCCCCATATCAGGGAGTCGACAAAGGGAAGCAGGCCGAGCTCTTCCCACAGAAAACCCGCGAGCCCTAGCGCTTTGTTCTCGTCGGCGTGGGCGTGCGAAATGAAGACATGGGCGTTCGTCTTCCGGAACCACTTTTCCTTGATGGCGTCGCCGTCGAGAACCCCCTTGGTGATGAAGTCATCAAGTGAGCGGGAGGATGCGGGCCAGGTTTTTTCGAGGATCCTGCGGCCGCCGGCCTCATACGTGGAGAACGGATTGGCGGTGGCCAGTTCGAGCTTGAAACCGTTGAGCATTGGATACGTCCCTGTCAGTTGGGTGGGATGGCCGCTGCCGTTGGCGGCGGTGTGTCTTTGCTTAGGACTTTAGCCCTCGGCAATACCTTAAGCCACCCCCAAATGAGCCTCCGGTTCTTGCTGCCGACCCGGCCGTGGCTGCGACAGGTTGTCCAGTTGACGGAGGAGACAACGGCGCCATGCTGGAGCGGGACAGGACGGAGAATTTGGGGTGCAACAGATGGTCGGCGACGAGGTTGACCTCGTATGGGAAGGCAACGTGTCCACCGACGCGTTCGGCTCAACGATAGTGCCAGGCGCCAGTGACCCCTGGACGGAAGGCTGGGAGGACCCCTGGAGAACGCACTTGTCCGACTCGCCTCAACAAAGGATCGTGTCTTCGCCCGCCGGTTCGGTCCGCTGCCTCATCGATGCATTGAACGGCACGGCCGGACGTCCGTGCCTGCTTCCCCGTCGGACACGCCGGTGGGTGTCGGACCGTCTCGCCATGGCGGGACTCGATCTTGACGTCAACCGCAACCCTCTGGCGCCCTACGGGGACGGAAAGGTCACTGGATGGCGGACATGGCCGCGTGCACCGTGCAGGTCGGAAGGCATGATGGGGGCGGGCACGCTGGCAGAGCTCTACGCAATGGTCGAACGACGATTGTCGGTCGTTTTGTTCGAAGAATACGTCACCGAGTCACTCGAGCGCGTCTTGTCCATCGGACCAACGGGCGTGTTTGATGCTGCCCGCCGATGGCTGCACGACGGTGTGCGGCCAGACACGCGATATGAGGACCTGACCAGGTTTTCTTCCCGCGTTCCCAAAGACCTTCTCGACAATTACTTCCTGCAGGCGATACTGCCAACGTTCTCGCAGTTCGATGACGACACGTGGCGTGCGGGCGCCCGCCTGTATCGCCAGGCGAGCGAGCGTCAACGGGGCCTTTTCACCAGTCTTGTTCCCCGCCTTCTCGAAGCTGTCGACCGGCACGAAAGTCGCTGGCTCCATGCGCGCGTGGGGTCGAGCCCGGCGACTGCGGGCAGCCGGCCACGCCTCTAGTCACCCGCCGAAGCGAACGCGGGGTCTCGGACGTCGCCTGCCGACGGGAAACGCGAGGAACTCAGCCAGTGCCTCTCCCTCGCGGATTTCATAGTGGGGTGGCGCCTGGACAGCCCAAAGCGAGGACGTCAAGGTGGAGGCCGTGACAAACGCCGCCCTGGTCTGGGGCTCCGCCGCACCGGCGGCGTCCACGGCCGCGATCAGCCTGTTGTGGTCAGCAAGCAGATGCGCCGCCAGGAGGGCGTCGAGGACGGCTATGGCGGCCTCCTTGCTCGTATAACGCCCAGGATGCAAACCGCCGCCTATGCTCCGAATGGCGAACAATGTTCGTACAAGTTCGCGGACTGTCATCTCGCCGGGGCCGGGGCCCAACTCAAAAATCTGCATCTCGACGAGCTCGAGTCCGACAGCAGCCCATGTCGCGCTGTCGAGAGCGTTTTCAATCATTACTGCCATGTGTGCTCCTCCAAACGGGTTCAGCGACCGGCTTTCTTCGCTGCGTCGTCAATCCACTTGCCGATGTTCTCGTGGCCGTTGCCATTGAACCACTGGTAGTTCGGGTATCCGGGCACCGTCATCCCGCACCACGTGCTCGCCGCGCCGTCAAAGCCCTTGATCTGGCTGATATCGACGGTGAGGATGCCGTTTCCCTTCTTGATGCTTTCCGCAATCTCGTAGGCCACCCACTTGCTCTGGTTGGTCCGCGCACCGACCAGGACCACGGTGACCGAGGTGCCGCTCAGCTGGCCGTCAATCCAGGCTTTGATGGCCGCGTCACCTTTGCGTTTGACCTCCTCGAACTCCGCCTTGTCGATGAAGCCGACCTTGTCGTCGCTCTTGATGACGTTCGAGTTGCGAACAACCATCGCCCGCTGGGCGTCGGCGTACTTGAAGCTGAAAAAGACCTTCCTTGCCATGTGTCCACCTTATAGGATTTTGAGCAATTCCAGAACAATAGTGTGGGCGCGCTCGAGTGTTGTCTCATCCGCGCCGAGTTCGCTGATGAGCTCGCGGGCGCCCGCAGGTGCCAAAAGCCGGCCCGAGTCGAGGAGCGCGATGGTCTCCGTCCAAAGCTCCCGCGCCATGCCGCCGGTGATGCCGACCGGTATCGGGAAAACACCGTTGGCAAGTGCGAGGTCGAACTCTTCTTTCATGCCGTTCGAATGGACCACCTCGTCACCGACAAGCTTGTTGCCGAAGACGAATACTGCCACCCCTGCACGCTTCAGGATGTCTTCGCGATACCGGGTCCAGAGCTGTGCGCGGTCGGTCATCCCTGGGGCGCTTTGGGGGAACGGGCGCACCAGGAGGCGGTCTTCATCGAGTGCCCGACCATCCAGGGCGGTCGTTTCGATGACGCCTGCGATTACAGCACTGCCGATGCCAAGTCCGAAGCCGGAGATGATGCGGAAATCCCGTTTGCTGATGGCTCCGGCGAGGTTGAAGACGAACTTATCGCTTGCCACTTCGCCAAAGGGCGCATAGTCATGCGCCGCGCCGGAGATGAACACGGAGCGGCGACGGTGGCAGGTTTCGATGGCTCTGAGTATTTCGGTGATTTCGGAAAATTCGCGCACGTAGGTGGTGCGGATGCCGAAACGCAGGAGCTCTTTCTCAAACAGCTGCTGCTTGCGCTCGCGGTATTCAAAGTCCGCATCGGACTCGTTTTCGAGACGGGCGACCCGACGCAGGACGCAGTGGCTCTGGCGCTGGTTTTGTTCGTAGCTGATGCGGACGCGGCTGAGGATGTAGTCCAGGTTGGGGTCGGTGAACGAAAAGCCGAGGAAGAGGAAGGTCTTTGCGACCAAGTCGCCTTTGAGCGCATCGATGAACGGCGCCATCCGCAGGTGATAGCGCTCGTAGTCGTCCCGGGTGAGGATGGCCTCGTCGGCGTTTTCCACATCGCCGTGCATCTTGTACAAGACGACGTCGCGCTTGTGGACGGTCGTCGGAAGCTGTTGGCGGCGGTACTTGGCGTCAACGACCTTGCCGGCGTCTTTCAGGGCCTGCTCGATGAGCCGGTCATAATTGGTCGTCCACCAGGTCGAGATGGGCAGGCGGGCGAGGATGAGGTGGTTTTCGCTGGGGTTCAACTCCCGGGCAAACTCGGTGACGAGCAGCTGGTTTAGCCGGTGGCGATTGGCGACGTTGTCATTGGTGTGGTACTGGGCGAGAGCGACAAGGTCGTATTCGCGCTCGACGTCCAATTGCAAGTCTTCGGCGATGGGACGGAGAAGATTCTTCCAGTCAACGAACCCGGCTGCCATCGAAAAACCAGCGCCAGCGAAGATGGCGAGGTTGCCTGCTTCCAACTCATCGGACAACTTCTCAACCAGGCGTATTTGGTCCCTGTCCACCGAAGCTCCCTGCTTGATTGGTTGCCACGAACTCTACGCCCGCTGCATGGTTCCGGCAACAGGTTTCGCTTGCGACGGCAACGCCTGACCGCGCAACGGATATCGATAGGTACATCGCGCGGGGGCCATGCCCAGCCCGGCAATCGGGCATCGGACAATCAAGGGAATGGTCGGCATTCGATCCATTTTTCGTAGCCCGAATAACGCGGTATCAGAGCCACTATTATTCTAAAGATATAAAGGAATCAACAAGTTGTATCAAAAGTGTGCCGAGAATGTTGGTATCGAACGTTGCGGCGTAGCTCTCGGCCGTCTGGTCGGTGATGGCCCCGGCTTGCCTTCGGTGCCGGCGTTGTTGACGGCGATGTCGATGCGGCCAAAACGGCTGGCCGACTGGTCGACGAGGGCGCTGACGTCGTCTTCGTGGCGGACGTCAGCCTTGATGAACAGGGCGTCGGATCCGAGACCGCGAAGCTCGCTTTCCAATGCCTTGCCTTCAGCCTCGCGGCGACCAGCCACGACGAGGTTGGCGCCCTGCTTTGCAAACGCGATGGCGGTAGCGCGGCCGATGCCGGTCAGGGCGCCTGTGATGAGAACGGTGGAGTTGCTCATGGTCTTGACTCCAGTGGATGAAGATGGCGCGAGACGCCTTCTGCGTCTCGCCACTGGGACCAATCTAGGCTTCAAGGCCGGGTTTGAAAAAGACTTTATAAGTGGGGGGGCAATGCATGGGGAGCATGGCCGGGCGAGAACAATTGCCGCAACTGGATACAAAAGGCAAAGCGGCCAAGAGGGCGACCGCAGCCACCTCGAAACCAGCCACTGTCGGCAGGCGAGAGAGCTTTCGACTCATTGTCAATCGCCAGATTCTCGGTTACGACTGCCCTCCGACCACCATGTTGAAAAACGGGATCACAAGCCGCGTGCCTGGCAGGCCGACGCGGATGCACTGTTGCCGGCGTGCAACCGGCAATAATGCAGGGCAAAATTACGGTCAATAGACGGCTAGGGAGTGGCGACCATGAAGACTACGCACGGATTCAGCCCCCGCATCGAGGGATTCATCGATGACTACGTCAAGCAGCTGACTGCCGGGACAGCAGCCCTGTTTGCGGGCGCCGGATTGTCGCGAACCGCAGGGTTCGTGGACTGGGTCGAATTGCTCGACCGGAGTGCACGCGAGCTGGGGCTCGAGACTGCCAGGGGACACGACCTTGTTGCCCTCGCGCAGTACTACGCCAACAGTGTTTCCCGTGACCGGCTCAACAAGGCCATCGTCCAGCGGTTTGCCAAAAAGGCGACACTCACCGAGTCGCACAAAATCCTCGCCCGCCTGCCCATCATGGACTGGTGGACGACGAACTACGACTGCATGCTTGAAACAGCATTGCAGAACGCCAACCGCGTTATTGATGTCAAGGAAAAGCCGAGGGACATGGCGCGGGCGTGGCCCCGGCGGGATGCCATCGTTTACAAGATGCACGGCGACGTGCGAAGTCCGACCGATGCCATCTTGCAGACTTCCCAGTATGAGTCGTATGCCGCCACCCACCAGGCGTTTGTGACGGCGCTGCAGGGTGACCTGACGACCAAAACCTTCCTTTTCGTGGGCTTTAGCTTCGCCGACCCCAACCTGACCCACATCCTCGCCCAGCTGCCTTACAAGGGCGAGCGCGAGCATTACTTCTTCGTCAAGAAGGCGAGTCTGAAAGACTTCAAAAAGGACGGCGCGAAAGCAGACGAGGCGTACGGATATGCCAGGGCGCTCCAGGACCTGCGCAATGCAGATCTGAAGCGATACGGCATCACGGCGCTTGAAATCGACGGGTTCGAGCAAATCCCGCTTATCCTCGGAGAAATCGAGCGGCGGTACCGTCGGCGGACCGTGTTCATCAGTGGCAGTGCGGAAGAATTCGCACCCTGGGGGCGGGAGAAGGCGCAGACGTTCCTGTCCAACCTGTCCTCGGCGCTGGTCCGCGAGCGCTTCCGGGTGTTTACCGGCTTTGGCATCGGGGTTGGCACTCCTGTCATCAACGGGGCTTTGAAGGAAATTTACGGCTCCCCGGCCGTTTGCTCGTCCGATCAGCTCGTTATGCGCCCCTTTCCCCAGACCGACCCGGCCGACCCTGCAACCGTAGTGCTCTGGCGCGAGTACCGGCAGAAGACGCTCGGCGAGTGCGGGGTTGCCATCTTTGTCTTTGGCAACAAGGCAGGGCCCCGCAAGGGCAAGACAGTGGATGCAACCGGCATGCAGGAGGAGTTCGAAATCGCGTTGGACGCCGGCGTCATCCCGGTCCCCATTCGGGCTACCGGCTCGATGGCTGGGCGGTTTGCAAGCGCGCTCAAGCGGCAATCGGCGCTGTCACGGAATGCGCCTCCGGCCCACAGCGAAGTCCTGAAGACGCTCTGGGACGCGACAGAGCCGGACGACATCATCACCGCCATCGTGGCTTTCATGAACGATATCAATGACTGAACAGACGGGACCGCGCATCGCGGGCGTAGCGACGCGGTGATGGAACTCAAAAAACGGAAACCAGAGGACCGGGATGGCAGATTATTTCACCCTGAGCGAAGCGCGGTTGGCGGCATACAGTTCCGGCAACTTCACGTCGGTCAACAAGCGCCTCGAAGAGGCGGCGTCGGCAGAGTCGTGGCGGACCTTTGACGTGTTTTTGTCCCATTCGATGCAGGACGCTGAAGCGGTCCTTGGCATCAAATCGATTCTCGAGGGCCAAAGTCTGACCGTTTATGTCGACTGGATAGTTGACCGCCAGCTCGACCGCTCAAAGGTCAGTGGAAAGACCGCCGACATCCTCCGCAAGCGAATGGAGCAATGCAGGCGCCTCATCTATGTTTCGTCGGCCAAGGCGACAGTGTCGAAATGGATGCCGTGGGAGCTCGGGTTCTTCGACGGCAAGAAAGGCGAAGACGCCGTCGCCATTTTGCCCCTCGTCGAGCATCAGGGCGACAGCTTCCCAGGTCAGGAATACCTGGAGCTGTACGCTGTGGTCCAGAAAAACACCTACAGCAACGGCAGCCGGGATGTCTTCGTGGAAAAGGCTGGCAGGCATTGGCAGCCGCTTCGCACTTTCGGGTCTGCGAACGCCTGGCGGATTTACGGCGCTGGATAGATCATGGCAGGGGAGGTCAGAAACCGATGATGATCTTTCTCGATGAGTCCGGCACATTCGGGCAGGCCCCTGACGCGAACGCCTTTTGCGTCGTGGCGGGCTACGTCATCCCGCAGTGCTTGCTTGGTCAGATGGAAGAGTGCCTGCGACGCTTCAAGGCCGGAACGGGTCGCGACGAAGGCGCCAAGGTCAAGCGCCGTGACGTCAGGGAAGAGCACTATCTTCGCTTCCTCGCCGAGCTCAGTGATGTGGGAGGTGTTGGCAAGGTCGCAAAGTCCGTATGCGGCTCACCATCGGCGAGGTGAAACCGTGCTCGTCCCGGCCACGTGTTGATGTCTCTTGACCGAAGCCGGCTAGTCGAAAGTCGAACCAATCGGTTCTGGACGTTTCCAGCACACAGATGCTCCAGTATGCCGCCTCTTCCGAAGCGATTGACCCCCGCCATACCGGCCCGCGAACGTTCGGAAGGCCGTGAGTGTGCCAGGGGCCTGCAACCTAGGGCAGCCCGGAAACGGCCCTTCTGAAAAGCACAGGCTCGCAATTCCTTGCTGAGCGGCCTGACTTCCATCATCGAAGATGCCGAGTCGGACATGGGCGCTGCATATGCGACGACACACAATCGCGTGTTTCGGTACACACCGGCATCCCGGCTGTCACCTTGTTTTTGTTTCCTCTGCCCGCCTCGCCCTGTCTTCCACAGCCCGCTGCCGACGAAGGTAGGGCTCAAAGAATCCAGGCTTACGCGGGGTAAGTTGCACCTCCGGAAACACCACCTTGCTGATGTCTTCCAGTCGTCGCGGCAATTCCGCCACGTGGATGTAATGCTTTCGTAGCACGCTCACCCCGGTGCTGTGTCCCGTCAGTTGGGCAATGCGCCCGTCAGCCACACCCGCGCGTTCGGCTGCTGTGGCGAAACTGTGTCGGAATGAATGGAAGACCTTCGCAGGGCTGGTAATGCCGCAGGTCTTTCGGAGGTAGGTCCGGTTGAACCAGTCACCAATGCTGTCCCCGGGACCATTGTCGCCCCATGTCAGACCAGGGAATACATGCTCAAACCGGGCCGCCCTGACGTCATTGACATAGTCCAGAAAGCCGAGCCGGATGAGCTCCGGGTGCAGTGGAACGAACCGTCGGGATGCACGGTTTTTTGTCTTGCGGCGGATGTGTAGTCCCCAGATGCCTGCGATTTCTTCCACGTCTTCGACGTGCAGCTGCCCGAGTTCATTGACGCGTGCGCCGGTATACAGGGCCAGAATCGGAGTCCAGTACTTGTGGGGCAAGGCGTAGAGAATCTTGTCCGGCGAGAAAATGGTGCGGAGATCAGCAGGCGAGAACGGCTCACGTGTCTGGGCTTCGTCCTCGGCCTTGCTGGTCACCTGGAATCCGTCGCAGGGATTGAAACCCACCTTCTTGCGCTTGAGCCAGGTCCCAAAAAAGAGCCGCAGCCGGTCGAGGTGTTTTTCACGCGTCCGGGGCGCAAGACCTGGCGTGCCTTCCCGCTTCGCCTTGGCCACAATCGCCCTCGGTGTCAGGTCCCTGTATTCGGGCTTTTTGCTGGCGTTCGCCGGCCACACCCGCATGGCGGCCATGAAGGTGTCGACATCGTCGGCGGTGCAGGCCTGCGTCGGCTTGTCGCCGACCAGGGCCAGGAAAAGGGCAAGGGTATTTTCCGTGTCGAGCAGGTTCTTCTTGCTGCGGTTCTGCCCGTCCATGTGTCCCAGAAAGGCCGGGATGCGAGCCGACAGCAGGTCTTCCGGATTCGTCTTCGGTTCCGGTTCTGGAGCGCGCGCTCGGTCGGGTGCGCCGAGGCGCTGGCCTTCGAGCTCCAGGGCGAGGGAGCGGGCCTCTGCGTTCTCCCGGACCGAGCCATCCGTGACGATTCGGACGCCACCGGGGAGCTCAATGGTCAGGTCGACGTGGGGACCCCGTGCTGCGGCGAGCGCGGTCTCCAACAGGTTCTTGTGGTCTGCCACAGGCTCCCCCCGCATCCGTTCATAGGCCTGGCCCAGAACATACCCGATTTGGGCGGCCCGGAGCCGGGCGCCATCCGCCCGCTGGCCCCGCAGGCTGAGCACGATGTACCGGCGCCCGAGAGAGGGCTGCAGAAACGCAGGCACGAAAAAGCGGACATGAAGTCCGCTCGGTCGGTGCAGCAGCAAAGGCTTTGGCACGTGATACCTCGCGTGATACCCGAAGGAATCAGCCGAGGCAGGTCATTTCCCCCGATATACCGGGGGGATGAGCCATATTGGTGGAGGTGGCGGGAGTCGAACCCGCGTCCGAAGGCGTTTAATCTCCAGATCTACATGCTTAGCTCACCGTTAGATCTCGTCCACCGACAGCACGGCGTGCTAAGCGCACCGGCGGACATATCTGATTGATCTAGCGTCAGACCCACAGATGGAGGGTCTTTCGGCGGTCTCATGATAGTGACCCTACACCGACGAGCATGAGCACAAGATCGGGTCGGGGGTTTGGCCTTTTTTAGGGGCCGGACAGCTTAGGCGGCGAGAGCCACCGAGTTGTCACCGTAGTAGTTGTCATTGGCAACTATATGTTTTGCGGCTGGTTTAACGAGGAAAGCTGCCCCCTCGGCATGCACCAGTAGATCGCACTACCCCCGTCGAAACCAGAACACCCCCGGGGAAAAACGTTGTGTGACTACATCCCACAGTATATGGGCGGGGAGTGGCACCCACAATGGGCGCCGCCCGACCGTTCAGGTCAGCCCATGCGATTGTGCGAGCGCATGACGCGTTGCTTGTCGATCGCCCATTCGCGTTCCTTGTCCGTGTTGCGCTTGTCGTGCTCCTGCTTGCCCTTGGCCAGGCCGATCTCGCACTTCACCTTGTTGTGCTTCCAGTACATCGCGGTGGGCACCAGGGTGTAGCCCTTGCGCTCGACGGCGCCGATCAGGCGGTCGATCTCCTCGCGGTGCAGCAGCAGCTTGCGCGTGCGCCGGTCGTTGGCGATCACGTGGGTGGAGGCGCTGATCAGCGGCGGGATCTGGGCGCCGACGAGGAACACCTCGCCGTGCTGGATGATCGCGTAGCAGCCTTCACCGAAGTTGATCCGGCCGGCGCGCAGCGATTTCAGCTCCCAGCCTTCCAGGGCCATGCCGCACTCGAAGCGCTGGTCGATGTGATATTCGTGGCGCGCGCGCTTGTTCAGCGCGATCGTGCCGCCGCCTTCTTTTTCCGTGTCCTTCGGTTTCGCTTTTGCCATGTCCGCTAAAATCGGTCTATCGGGTCCCTGATACAAGGCCGGCGGGTCCGTTTGCCGGCACATAAGACGAGGTCAGCTAATGATTGAAATCCGCCGCAGTGCGATCGTTCCTTTCACACCGGGGCAGATGTTCGACCTGGTCAACGATGTGGAAGCATACCCAAAGCGCTTCGGGTGGTGTGATGCGGCCACCGTGATCGAGCGCGAGCCCGATGTGCTGGTGGCCCGGCTGGATCTCAAGCTGGCTGGACTCAGGCAGAGCTTCACCACCCGCAACACCATGGTGCGTCCGGAAAGCCTCACCATGAAATTCGTGGAAGGCCCGTTCCGCTCGCTCGATGGACTGTTCACCTTCCAGGCGCTGGGCGAGGTGGGTTGCAAGATCGCGCTGGCGCTGGACTTCGACTACGCGGGCCTGGGCGGCTCGGTCCTGAAGATGGGCTTCCAGCAGCTGGCCAACCGCATGGTGGACGATTTCTGCGACGAGGCCCGTCGCCAATATGGCTGAACTTGCCGTGGAAGTGGCCTACGCCGGGCCGGAGGGGCAGGGCGTCGTGGCCCTTATCGTGCCGGCTGGCACATCGGCCTGGGAAGCGGTGACGATGGCCCTGCCACGGCTACCCGTGGGTCTGGTGCCGGATCCGGCGCGCCTGGGCGTCTTTGCGAAGAAGGTAGCGCCCGAACGGCCGCTGGAAGCGGGCGACCGCGTGGAAATCTACCGGCCGTTGATCCTGGACCCGATGGAGGCCCGACGGCGCCGCGCGAAACGCGGCGCCTGATCCGGCCAGCAGGGTGCAGCCAGGGCTTACTTCTTGCCGTCGCCCGACGAGCCGCCGCCGAACACGCCACCGTCGTCCTTCTTGCTGTCGTCGGCGCTGGTGTTCTTGTCGCCCTGGGCGCCGCCCACGGGGTTGGCCTTGTACTTCTCCGAGTCCTTCAGCAGCTGCTGGGCATCCTGGGCGAAGAAATCGCCTTCGGTGCGGACCAGCGTGTCGTTGTTGAAGGTCAGGGTGAGGGTGCGGGTGGTCATCTTCTTGCCGCGATGCGAGAAGGTGGACACGTAATCCCAGCGATCCTGGTCGAAGGGCGAGGTGACCGAGGGGGTGCCCAGCAGCACCAGGACCTGACGCTTGGTCATGCCAGGCTGCAGCTGATCGACGTTTTTCTTGTCGAGCAGGTTGCCCTGCTGCACGTCGGGGGTATAGACGAGGCCACAGCCCGCGATGGCGACTGCCATCATGGCCAAACCCAGCGTGCGAATGAGCTTATGCATGCGTAGTAACGTCCGGATCGTGAAGCCTGCGATGATACACTAAGCGCCTGACGGCACCGCGAGGGGGTCTTTATGGACCAGGAAACCAGGGAGCTCCGCAAGGCGGGTCTCAAAGTCACACATCCGCGCATGCGGATACTGCAGATCTTCGAAGAGGCGGACGAGCGCCACCTCACGGCCGAAGACATCTACAAGCGTCTGCTTGCGCACCAGGAGGACATCGGGCTTGCCACGGTGTATCGGGTGCTCACCCAGTTCGAAGCGGCCGGCATCGTCATGAAGCACAACTTCGAGGGTGGGCAGGCCGTCTACGAGCTGGACCGCGGCAAGCATCATGACCACATGATCGACGTTGACAGCGGAAAAGTGATCGAGTTCATCAGCGAGGAGATCGAGCGCCTCCAGCACGAGATCGCCGAGCGGCACGGCTACGTCATCGAGGACCACAGCCTGGTGCTGTACGTCAGGCCGAAGAAGAAGCGCTGATCCCGCCTGCGTCACCCCCTCCCAGTCACCCCCGTCGCGCAAGCCACGGGGGTGATTGCGTTTGTGGGGCCTTCGGGTGGTTCGGTATGGCCTGGGTTGGTTTCGCGGACATCGTCCGCTCCTACTGAGCGGGTCGCGCAGTGTCGGGCAGGGTGTGCCACGAAGGGCGAGGGCATGGCGAAAAACAAGCGCCCATAAAAACGCCGCCGGAGGACTCCTGTCCCCCGGCGGCTTGATCCGCTTCGTCGTAGCGCGCCAACCGCGAGTTGCTCGCTGGGTTGGCGCTTATCCACGTCGAACCGGCGAGGCTGACATCCTGTCGCCTCTTCAGGTCGATCGTCCCCACGACCGACCTGGGCTTACCGTCTCTCGACGGCAGCTCCCCCACATCGATAAAGAGATCGTAACGAAGTGTTCACTGACGTGATATCGGAAAATTTCCTATGTCCATTCCGATACTTGTGCTGCGGAGCAGCACGCGCAGGTGCAATCCGACCGGTTCGGGACGGATGCGGAACAGGCCACCGAGCGCAGTGATGCGGTCGCTCATACCTTGCAGGCCGCGCCCGCCGCCGTCCGTGCGTGCCGGCTGGGGCGTGGCGGGCAATCCGGTGCCGTCGTCGCGGATATCCAGGATGGCGACGGGGCCGTGGTCGCGCAGCCCGATGCGCAGCCGAAGGGCCAGGCGGCTGGCGCCGGAGTGGCGTACGACATTGGTGGCGCTTTCCTGCACCACGCGGTAGATCGCGGTGAGGGTGTCTTCGTCGAGCAGCCGCGGCTCGCCACGCAGGTCGGTCACGTAGTGGATGCCGGCGGCGGTGAGCATGTCGCGGATGGGGCCTTCGTCCAGCGCGCGCAGCAGGCCGAATTCGTCCAGCACCGAGGGTCGCAGGCTGTCCAGCATCTTGTGCAGTGCCTTGCGCATGTGGCCGAGGATGCCGTTGATCGAGCGCCCGATGTCTTCCATGCCCGCGTTGCCCAGCCGGGCCTGGGCCAGCTTGAGGTGGGTCTGGATGGCGGTGAGGTTCTGCCCCAGTTCGTCGTGCAGCTCCGCGGCCATGTGACGGCGCAGGTTTTCTTCCGCCTGCAGGTTGCCGCGCGCCGCGTCGCGCAACTGGCGGGCCAACTGGTCCAGGCGCTGGTTGGCCGCGGCCAGGTGGGTGTTCTGCTGGGCCACGCGCTCGCTGCTGCGGCGCAGGGCATCGGTGGCGGCGCCGAGCATGAGCGTGCCCGTGCCGGCCACGGCCAGGAACAGGTGGGCTGCCGCCGTGGGCGCGCCGCGGCCGATCATGTCCTCGGTGACGTTGAGGCCCACGCTGGTGATCAGCATGGCCAGGCCGGCGCCGCGCCAGCCGTGCCGGAATGCGAAGAACAGCACGGGCGCCAGCGACAGGACCCGGGCGAACTGCGGCTGCGGCGAGTACTCGGCCAGCGTGATGAGGATGGCCAGCGACGGCAGCATGACCAGCAGGCCATCCAGCATCAGCTCCGCCATGGAGGCCTGCGTGGGGCGCTCCCGGAAGATGAGGATCATGACCGGGACGACCAACAGCACGCCCAGGTAGTTGCCGAGCAGGTCGCTGCCGAAGGTGGTGCCGAGCATCTCGACCGGCGCGGCCGGATGCAGGGAGGCCATCATGGCGGCGTTACCGGCGGTGGCCACCGTGGCGGTCACCATGGCGGAGAGCAGCAGGCGGGCGACGTCTTCCGGGGTGCCCAGGCTGGCGTGCAGGTGGGCGCGACGCAGCAGCCACAGGCAGGCGGCGACCATCAGCGGCTCGGGCGCGTCGCCGATGATGAAGCCGGCGCCACCGATCGGCAGGCCGCTGCGCCACTCGCAAAAGCTGCTGCCGGCGATCTCCGCGGGGAGTATCCAGAACCAGTTGCGGGTGCGGGTGAGCAGCAGCGCGCCGAAGCGGAGGCCGAAGGGCAGCACCCAGTAGGGCTGTTCGGTCGGCCAGAGCATGATCCACGCGGCCGCGTAGGCGAGCGCGATCAGGGGACCGATGAATCGGGAGGGTGCGTGTAATCGCATGGCCGAATGTTACACGGCGGATGCGGCTGCCCGACGCCCGGCGTCGCCCATACGCACGCGTCGGGTTTGCCTGTTACATTCTGCCCATGCCAAGAATCGCTCTTGTAGATGACCACGCCATCGTTCGTGAAGGTTTCAAGCGGCTCATCGAGCTCGAACCCGATCTGGATGTCGTTGCCGAAGCCCGCAACGCCGACGAGGCCGTGGATGCCGTGACCCAGCATCGCCCCGACCTGGTGGCGGTGGACCTGTCCCTGCCCGACGGCAGTGGCCTGCCCCTGATCGAGCACCTGGCCAGCATCGCGCCCACGATGAAGATCGTGGTGCTGAGCATGCACGACGGCGAGCCCTACGTGTCCGAGGCGCTGCGCCGTGGCGCGCGTGGGTACGTGACCAAGGGCGTGGCCCCGGAGGAACTGGTCGCCGCGGTGCGTTCGGTTTTGAGCGGCGAGCAATACCTCAGTTCGGACCTGCGTCAGCGCCGGTCGGGCCGGCCCTCGGCGGATCTGGACCCGTTCAGTCGGCTGACTGCCCGTGAGCGCGAAGTCTTCCTCCTGCTGGCAGCCGGACGCGCGCCGAAGCAGGTGGCGGCGGAGTTGGGTATCGGGCAGAAGACGATCTATATCCACCGCGCCGCGGTGATGAACAAGCTCAACGCCGGCTCGGAGCTCGATCTCTACCGCATGGCGCAGGAGCGCGGCCTGATCCGCGCCTGAGCCCGCCGAGCCTGAGCGCCTGAGCCTGACCGGCGGGCGGCGTACCCGGGTTACCCCTGGGCGCGGTCCAGCATCTTCTTCGCGGCGGCGCGGGTTTCCTTGGTGATTTCCACCCCGCCCAGCATGCGCGAGAGCTCGTCGCGGCGGCCGCCGGCATCCAGGGCGTGGATGCGTGTGCGGGTGGAATCGCCGTCGCTTTCCTTCGCCACGCGCAGGTGGGCATGGCCCTGCGCGGCCACCTGGGGCAGGTGGGTCACGCACAGCACCTGGACGTTCTCGCCCAGGGCGCGCAGCTTCTGCCCGACCACCTCGGCCACCGCGCCACCGATGCCGGTGTCCACTTCATCGAAGATCATGCAGCCGATGTTGTCGTTGCCCAGCGTGGCGACCTCGATGGCCAGGCTGATGCGCGCCAGCTCGCCGCCGGAGGCCACCTTGCGTAGCGGGCGGGGCGGCTGGCCGGGGTTGGCGCTGACCAGCAGTTCGCAGCGTTCGCGGCCCTGCGGATCGGGCTCGTCGCCCTCGGCCGGCTCCAGTGACACCACCAGGCGGCCGCCGCCCATGCCCAGTTCACCCATCAGCGTGGCGACCGTGCCGCCCAGCCGACCGGCGGCTTCGCTGCGGGCGTCGGACAAGGCCCTGGCGGCGCTGTCCCAGGCGGTGCGCAGGCGGTCTCGCTCGTGGGCCAGGCGGTCCAGCGCGTCGCCGGCGCCTTCCAGCTCGGCCAGGCGCTCGCGGACCTCTTCCGCCTTGGCCGTCAGTTCCTCGATCGGCAAGCGGTAGCGGCGGGCCAGGTCGTGCAGGTGGGTGAGGTGGGTATCCACCTCGGCCAGGCGTTCCGGGTCGAGCTCCACATCCTGGGCGTAACGGCCGAGGCCGTCGACGGCTTCGCCGACCTGGATCTGCGCGCTGTCGAGCAATTCGAGCGTGGGCACCAGCGAGGCGTCCAGTTCCGCCAGCCGGGAAACCTCGGCATGGGCGCGGAGCAGGGCGCGCCCGACCGCGAACTCGCTTTCGCCATCGAGGATCTCGACCACGCCGTTGGCGCCCTCGGCCAGCCGGCCGGCGTTGGCGAGGCGGCGGTGCTGGGCTTCCAGGTCGTCCAGCGCGGCCGGCGCCAGGGCCCAGCGGTCCAGTTCTTCCAGCTCGTGGGCCAGCAGTTCGATCTGGCGTTCGCGGTCGTCGCCGCCGGACAGGGTGCGGATGCGTGCCACGGCGTCGCGCCAGGCCTTGGCGGTGTCGCGCACGCTCGCCAGCCGGGCCTCGTTGCCCGCGTAGGCATCCAGCAGGGCCATCTGGTGCTGGCGCGAGAGCAGCGCCTGGTGCTCGTGCTGGCCGTGGATCTCCACGATCCGCGAGGCCAGCGCGGACATCTGCGCCAGGCTGGCCGGGCGGCCGTTGATCCAGCCGCGGGAGCTGCCCTCGGTGCGGATCACGCGACGCAGCTGGCAGGTCTCGCCGTCGTCCAGTTCCTCCTGGCGCAGCCACTCGGTGGCCTCGGGCAGGCCGGCCAGGTCGAACTCGGCGGCCAGTTCGGCGCGGTCGCTGCCGGCCCGGACCATGCCGCTGTCGGCGCGGGCGCCGGCCAGCAGCATCAGCGCGTCGACCAGCAGGGACTTGCCCGCGCCGGTTTCGCCGCTGACCACGGTGAGGCCGGGGCCGAAGGCGATCTCGGCTTCTTCGACGACGGCGAACTGGCGGACGTAGAGCGACGTGAGCATGGCGACCGGACGGCGGAGGGAATCGCACCGATTGTAGCGGCAGGCGCGTCGCAGAAGCCGAGACTTGCAAGCGGCGCGGCAAGACCTTATTGATAGCGCCACGTTCCATCCCCTTTCCCACACCAGCCAGGCGCATGAATCCGTTCTCCGGTCACGACATCGATGCTCGCGCGCGCCGGCTGCTGCGGACCCTCATCTCGCAATACCTGTCGGATGGGGAGCCGGTCGGCTCACGCACGCTGGCGCGTTCGTCCGGCCTGGAAGTCAGCCCCGCCACCATCCGCAACATCATGGCCGACCTGGAAGAGGCCGGTCTGGTGGCCTCGCCGCACACCTCGGCAGGGCGTATTCCGACGCCGCGTGGCCTCCGTCTGTTCGTCGACAGCCTGCTGGAGCTGAAACCGCTGCCGCGCGACGACATGGCCCGCCTGCAGGGCGGCCTGCCGCCCCACCAGACCACCACGCGCGACCTGCTGGGCAACGTGTCCAACCTGCTTTCCGCGATGACCCGGTTCGCCGGCGTGGTCACCGTGCCGCGGCAGGGCGACTTCCCGCTGCGCCACATCGATTTCGTCAGCCTGCCCGACGCGCGCGTCCTGGTGATCCTGGTCTTCTCGGACAACCAGGTGCAGAACCGGGTGGTCCAGCTGGCCAAGCCGCTGGATGCCGGCGAGCTGGAGCAGGCGGCCAACTACCTCAATGCGCAGTTCGCCGGCTTCCGCCTGGCCGACATACGCGCCCACCTCGCCACCGAACTGCGCGAGGCCGGGGGGGAACTGAACCGCCTGCTGTCCGGTGTGGTCGAACTGGCCACGGCCTCCTTTACCCCCGTGGACGACGCCGACGACGTGTTGGTCAGCGGCCAGACCAACCTCATGGGCTACTCGGAGCTGGCCGACATCGAACGGCTCCGCGACCTCTTCGACGCCTTCCAGCAAAAGCGCGACCTGCTCCAGCTGATGGAAATGTGCGTCCAGGCCCCCGGCGTGCGCCTTTTCATCGGCGAGGAATCGGGCTTCTCGGCCCTGGACGGTTGCAGCATCGTCACCGCCACCTACGGCACCCCCGGCCGCATGCTGGGCGCGATCGGCGTCATCGGACCGACCCGCATGGCCTACGAGCGGGTGATCCCCGTGGTACAGGCCACGGCCGCGCTGCTCAGTGACGCCTTGAATCGCGCCGCGGCGACCTCATAAACCGGCACGGGAGGCGGGTTTGGTAATTCCCGCGAATGTTCGGCCCCGCGTCACCGCGGGGCCGGTGAGCTGACATTTGGAGTAATCATGCAGAACAACGATCCCCACGCGCCCGATCCGGCGCAGGACGGCGGTGTCGCCGAGAACGGCGCACAGGCCGAGCTCGATGCGCTGAACGCCCAGCTTTCCGCGATGGAGGTCGAGCTGGCCCAGGCCCGCGAGACGGTCCTGCGCGAAAAGGCGGAGATCGAGAACCAGCGCCGGCGCATGCAGCGCGACCTCGACCAGGCGCGTCGCTTCGCCAACGAGAAGCTGCTGGGCGACCTGCTGCCGGTCTACGACGGCATCGCGCTCGGCCTGGCCAACCAGTCGGCCGATGCGAAGACACTGCGCGAGGGACTGGAAATGTCGCTCAAGCAGCTGGAAAAGGTGACCCAGGCCAACGGCCTGTCGGTGGTCGATCCGCTGCACCAGCCGTTCAACCCGGAGCACCACCAGGCGATCAGCTCGGTCGAGTCGAACGAGCACGCGCCCAACACGGTGGTGGCGGTGGTGCAGAAGGGGTTCGTGCTGAACGATCGCCTGCTGCGCCCGGCGCTGGTCGCCGTGGTTCGCGATAACTGATACCGAAGATATTGAATCGATGGGGGTTACCCCCATTTTCCACACCAGTCGCGGCCGCGGGGGCCGCTTAGATATAAACGGAGCAACTTCAATGGCCAAGATCATCGGCATCGACCTCGGTACGACCAACTCCTGCGTGGCAGTGATGGAAGGGTCGACCGCGCGTGTCATCGAGAACGCCGAGGGCGATCGCACCACGCCGTCCATCGTCGCCTTCACCAAGGACAACGAAGTCCTGGTGGGTGCGCCGGCCAAGCGTCAGAGCGTCACCAATCCCAAGAACACCTTCTACGCGGTAAAGCGCCTCATCGGCCGCAAGTTCACCGACGCGGAAGTGCAGAAGGACCTCAAGCTGGTCCCCTACGGCATCGTCGCGCACGACAACGGCGACGCCTGGGTGCAGACCGCCGACGGCAAGAAGATGGCCCCGCAGGAAGTGTCCGCGAAGGTCCTCATGAAGATGAAGAAGACCGCCGAGGACTTCCTGGGCGAGGCCGTCACCGAGGCCGTCATCACCGTGCCGGCCTACTTCAACGACAGCCAGCGCCAGGCCACCAAGGACGCGGGCAAGATCGCGGGCCTCGAGGTCAAGCGCATCATCAACGAGCCGACCGCGGCCGCGCTGGCCTATGGCCTGGACAAGACGTCCGCGAAGGATCGCAAGATCGCCGTGTACGACCTGGGCGGCGGCACGTTCGACGTCTCGATCATCGAGATCGCCAACGTCGACGGCGAGAAGCAGTTCGAAGTGCTCTCGACCAACGGCAACACGTTCCTGGGTGGCGAAGACTTCGACAACCGCGTCATCGACTACCTGGTGGAAGAGTTCAAGAAGGAGCAGGGCATCGACCTGCGTCAGGACCAGCTGGCCCTGCAGCGCCTGAAGGACGCCGCCGAGCGCGCCAAGATCGAACTGTCCTCGGCTCACCAGACCGACGTGAACCTGCCGTACGTCACCGCCGACGCTACCGGCCCGAAGCACCTGAACATCAAGCTGACCCGTGCCAAGCTGGAGTCGCTGGTGGAAGACCTGGTC
Organism: Luteibacter sp. ME-Dv--P-043b; assembly: GCF_030209605.1. NCBI lineage: Bacteria > Pseudomonadati > Pseudomonadota > Gammaproteobacteria > Lysobacterales > Rhodanobacteraceae > Luteibacter > Luteibacter sp. ME-Dv--P-043b. The sequence continues at coordinate 50,617 of NZ_JARVRT010000007.1, read as the reverse complement.
AAGGGCACCATCGACCCGTGCCGCACCGCGCTGAACGACGCCGGCCTGAAGATCTCCGACATCGACGAAGTGATCCTCGTCGGCGGCCAGACCCGCATGCCCAAGGTCCAGGAAGCCGTGAAGGACTTCTTCGGCAAGGAAGCGCGCAAGGACGTCAACCCGGATGAGGCCGTCGCCGTCGGCGCCGCCATCCAGGGTGGCGTGCTGGGCGGTACCGTCAAGGACGTGCTGCTGCTCGACGTCACCCCGCTGTCGCTCGGTATCGAGACGATGGGCGGCGTGATGACCAAGCTGATCGAGAAGAACACCACGGTGCCGACCAAGGCCTCGCAGACCTTCTCCACCGCCGAGGACAACCAGAACGCCGTGACCGTGCACGTGCTGCAGGGCGAGCGCGAGCGAGCCAACGCCAACAAGTCGCTGGGCAAGTTCGATCTTTCCGGCATCCGCTCGGCGCCGCGCGGCACCCCGCAGATCGAAGTGACCTTCGACATCGACGCCAACGGCATCCTGCACGTGTCCGCCAAGGACAAGGACACCGGCAAGGAACAGAAGATCGAGATCAAGGCCGGTTCGGGCCTGTCCGACGAGGAAGTGGCACGCATGGTCGCCGACGCGGAAGCCAACCGCGAAGAGGACCGCAAGTTCCACGACCTGGTGCAGGTGCGCAACAAGGGCGACCAGCTCGTCCACGCCACGCGCAGCCAGCTGAAGGAGCACGGCGGCAAGATCCCGGCCGAGCAGCTGGCCAGCATCGACGGTGCGGTCTCCGAGCTGGAGAAGGCGCTGTCGGGTGAGGACAAGGACGCCATCGAGTCGAAGATCGCCAACCTCGAGCAGGTCGCGCAGGCCCTGGCCGCCGCGGCGCAGTCGTCGGGTGGCACGCAGGACACCGCGCAGCAGTCGGCACCGGGCGGCGGTTCGGCCCAGCCGGACGACGTGGTGGACGCCGAGTTCACCGAGGTCAAGGACGAGAAGAAGTAATTCGTCCCGACAAGGCAACGGCGTGCCGCGGGTTCCATACCCGCGGCACGCTATCGGTTAACCGGCACGATCGCGTCGAAGGGCAACCTCTCGGCGCGTTCGTCCGTCCAGGGAAAGCAAGCGTGCCATGAGCAGCAAGCGCGACTACTACGAAATCCTCGGTGTCGAACGCACCGTCACTGACGGCGAACTCAAGACGACCTTTCGTCGCGTCGCGATGAAGTACCACCCCGACCGCAATCCGGACGACCCGGCGGCGATCGACAAATTCAAGGAAGCCAAGGAAGCCTACGACGTGCTGTCGGATGCGCAGAAGCGCGCCGCGTACGATCAGTACGGCCATGCCGCCTTCGAGGGCGGTGGCTTCGGTCGTGGCGGCGGAGGCGGTGGCGGCTTCGGTGACGTCGGCGATATCTTCGGTGACATCTTCGGCGACATCTTCGGTGGTGGCGGTGGCCGCCAGCGCGCGCGCCGCGGTGCCGACCTGCGCTACATGATGGACCTGGATCTCGAAGAGGCCGTGTTCGGCGTCGAGAAGAAGATCGAGATCCCGACCCAGGTCAATTGCCACCACTGCAACGGCAGCGGCTCGGAAGACGGCAAGGTGTCCAAGTGCGGTACCTGTGCCGGCCACGGCCGCGTGCGCATGCAGAACGGCATCTTCTCCATCCAGCAGGCCTGCCCGACCTGCCACGGTACCGGACAGAAGATCGACAAGCCCTGCAAGAAGTGCCACGGCGAAGGGCGGCTGGAGGAACAGCGCGCGCTGTCCGTGCAGATTCCGGCGGGCGTCGACAACGGCGACCGCATCCGCCTGACCGGCCAGGGCGAAGCCGGTCCCGCCGGTTCGCCGGCCGGCGACCTGTATGTGGAAGTGCGGGTGCGCGAGCACGCCATCTTCCAGCGCGACGGCAGCGACCTTTACTGCGAGGTGCCGATCCGCTTCGCGCAGGCCGCGCTGGGCACGGAACTGATGGTGCCGACGCTGGAGGGCGAGATCCCAGTCAGCGTGCCGCCCGAGACCCAGACCGGGCACCAGTTCCGCATGCGCGGCCGTGGCGTGAAGTCGGTTCGCGGCGGGCGCACAGGCGACCTGGTCTGCACCGTCGTGGTGGAGACCCCGGTACGCCTGACCAAGGAACAGCGCGAACTGCTCACGCAGCTCGAGGCCACGTTCGTGGGCGAGGAAGCCGCCAAGCACACGCCGCGTTCCACCACCTTCATCGACGGCGTCAAGGACTTCTGGTCGAAGGTCACCTCGTAAGCCGGACGGCCATCCACTAGCATGGCCGTCCGTTCATCGTCGAGGTTCCACCCCATGACCCGTCCCGTCCGTCTCGCCATCAGCGGCGCCTCCGGCCGTATGGGCTCCGCCTTGCTCGGCCTGGTGCGCGAGGATGCGCGTTTCGACGCGGTGCGGGCGGTGGTGTCGTCGGCCTCGCCGCGCCTGGGCAAGGCCGCCTACGGTGACGTCTCCGCCCTGCGTTTCAGCGACTGGACCGACGCCGCCGACATCGACGTGGTGGTCGATTTCAGCGGCCCGGAAGGCCTGGCCGCTGCGCTGGACTACTGCGAGGCGAGCGGCGCCTCGCTGGTCACCGGCAGCACCGGCCTCGGGCCGGCCCTCAGTGAGCGCCTCATCCATGCCACCGAGCGCATCGCCGTGCTGCATGCGGCCAACTTCAGCCTGGGCGTGGCGGTGCTGACGCGCCTGCTGCGCGAAGCCGCGGCCGCCTTGCCCGGCTGGGACCTGGACATCGTCGAGGCGCACCACAACCGCAAGGAAGACGCACCGTCCGGTACGGCACTGGCGCTCGGCCACGCCGCGGCCGCCGGTCGCGGCGCCACGCTGGATGAATTGGCCGTCTATACGCGCGAGGGGCGTCCGGGTGCGCGTCAGGCCGGCACGATCGGGTTCGCGGTGGTGCGTGGCGGTGACATCGTGGGCGAGCACCAGGCGTTGCTGATGGGGCAAGGCGAGCGGATCGAGCTCGCGCATCGGGCGACGGATCGGTCGATCTTCGCACGCGGGGCGCTGGAAGCGGCGGCGTGGATGGCGGGGCGTGCGCCGGGTGGGTGGACGATCGAGGATGTGATCGGGACGCGGGTTTGATGGGGGAGGGGTGAGGCGATCTGGTTTTTTCGCCCACATCGTGGGCTCCTACGGCGGTGGGGTTGGGGGTGGCTGCGGGGCGTGGTAGGATTCGGCCCGAAGTCATTGGGGAGTAGCCATCTCCGTACCCAGGAGAGTTCGCGTCAACACACTTGGTGGCCTCGGCCCCATGGCGCGAACGGCAGCAGCGTAGGAGAGTACGCTGCCCGCCCGGCGAGACCTTTGGCCAGCGACATGCTTACCCGGGCCGGGCGAGCGGTGTCGTTGAGCCATCGGTATGTTCTCGCTCGCTCGGCCTTAGACTATCCATGCTGCTGACATGCTTCCTGTTCCTGGTTTCCGCCGGGGCCATCTATTTCGCGTGCGAATACTTCGTCAACGGTGTCGAGTGGTTTGGGCGCAAGCTCAACCTCGGCGCTACCGCCACCGGCACCGTGCTTGCCGCCTTCGGCACGGCGCTTCCCGAAAGCGCGGTCACCTTCGTCGCCGTGATGTTCGGCAAGACACCCGAAGCGAAGGATATCGGCGTGGGCGCGGCGCTCGGCGGCCCCCTGGTCCTGGCCACCATCGCCTATGCCGTCGTCGGCTTCGCGCTGTATGCGGGTCGCAAGCGGCTGAACCGGCCGGACCTGCGGGTACGCGTCGACAACCAGCGCCTGGCGCGCGACCAGTCCTGGTTCCTTGCCATCTTCATCGTCAAGGTGGGGCTGGGCCTCGTGGCCTTCGCCTGGAAGCCGTGGCTGGGCGTGCTGTTCCTGCTGGCCTACGTGGCCTACGTGTGGCGCGAGATGCGCGACGACACCACGGCACCGGAAGAGGAGGCGCTGGAACCGCTGACCTTCCGCCCGCGCGACGCCAATCCGTCGATGGGCTGGGTGGCATTGCAGACGGGCCTGGCCCTGGTCGTCATCGCCATCGCCTCGCGCACCTTCGTCTGGCAGCTGGAGGCCTTCGGCGACTTCTTCCAGCTATCGCCGCACATCGTCGCGCTGGTGCTCAGTCCGGTAGCGACCGAACTGCCCGAGACCGTCAACGCGCTGATCTGGGTGCGCCAGGGCAAGGAGCGGCTGGCCCTGGCCAACATCTCCGGCGCCATGATGATCCAGGCGACCATTCCCAGTTCGCTGGCGCTGTTCGCCACCCCGTGGCTGTTCGATACGCCGCTGATCGTGGCCGGAGCGATCACCATGGTCGCGGTGGTGGCGCTGTGGGCGATGTTCCGGCGTGGCTCCGTGGAGGCGCGCTGGCTGATGCCGATCGGCGCGCTCTACGGCGTGTTCGCCGTCTTCGTCGGCTGGTGGTTCGGGGTGCGCTAGTCCGGGTGCGAGGCGTTGCGATCCCGGTCCGCGCCCATCTTGCGGTCCAGCTTGCCGAAGATCTTCTTGAACACCCGCGAGAACTTGCCACGCTTGGTCTTGCGGGCCTTCTCTTCCTCCGAGGTGAGCCAGGCCACCTGGATCACCCGGCGCTCGCCCTCGTAGGGCAGGTGGCCGTGGAAGGAATTCTCCGCCCGGCGGAACACCGCGAACTCGCCGTAGAGCGGCTTCAGCTCGGGCGCCACCATGTCGTCGATGTCGTTGATCGAGCGCAGGAAGCGCAGGCAGCCGTCGCTGGTGTCCGGCCATAGCGGGTTGAGGTAGATCAGCGCGGTGGCGACCTTCGACTTGCTGTCGGTGTGGATGGTGCCGTGCCGGCGGTTGAGCAGGCGGCACAGGGTAACCAGGGTGGGGTAGTTCTCCAGCCCGGGAATGCCCAGGTGGCGGCCGATGGCGGCCGAGAACGCGCGCGAGGTCATCTGTTCGACCAGTTCGTTCACCGACGGGCCGCAATCGCTGGCGTCGTACGGGAAAAACCCCGCGCTGGTGTACTGCGGAAAATCGCGCTCCAGTTCCGCCCGGCACTCGTCCGGCAGCTGGCCGTGCGCGATCATGAACGAAAAGGGCTCGTGCCGGATGTCGGTGTCCGGACGTTCCAGGCGGGCGGGATCGAGCAGCATGCGACGGTTCTCGGGTGGTCTGGCTCGCCGCCATTGTATCGCGTCGGACCGGCGTCCCAGCGATATTCCGCCGCACCGCCGTTCATGCATCCCGGGTGGACAAAAGCGGCCTTCACACCTATCATTCTTACCCGCCCAGCGATCCCTTATCCCCAAGGCCCACGAGCCGCTCAATGCAGGCTTGCGGGCTTTGCTGCACCCGAAGGCGGCCATCCCATGCGTACACCTGCTCTGCTTGCTCTCGAAGACGGCAGCATTTTTCACGGCCATGCGGTCGGTGCCCGCGGTGAGACGATTGGTGAGGTGGTGTTCAACACCGCCATGACCGGTTATCAGGAAATCCTGACCGACCCCTCGTACTCCCGCCAGATCGTCACGCTGACCTATCCGCACATCGGCAACACCGGCACCAACGACGTCGACGTCGAGGCCGACCGCGTCCACGCCGCCGGCCTTATCGTGCGCGACGTGCCGCGCCTGGCCAGCAACTGGCGCAGCGTCGAGCCCCTGCCGCAGTATCTTGCGCGTCATGGCATCGTCGCCATCGCCGGCATCGACACGCGTCGCCTCACCCGCATCCTTCGCGAGAAGGGCGCGCTGGGCGGCTGCATCGTCGCCGGCGACGCGATCGACGCCGACGCGGCGGTGGCCAAGGCACGCGGTTTCGAAGGCCTGAACGGCATGGACCTGGCCAAGGTGGTCAGCACGAAGCAGACCTACCAGTGGTCCGAGGGCATCTACGACCTCGACAAGCAGGCCTTCCAGAACGTGCCCAAGACGTTCAAGGTCGTGGCCTACGACTTCGGCGTGAAGCAGAACATCCTGCGCCTGCTCGCCGGTCGCGGTGTCGACATCACGGTGGTGCCGGCGCAGACGCCCGCGTCGGACGTGCTGGCGATGAATCCGGACGGTGTGTTCCTGGCCAACGGCCCGGGCGATCCGGCCGCCTGCGACTACGCGATCGAAGCGACCCGGCAGATCCTCGACACGAAGATCCCGCTGTTCGGCATCTGCCTCGGCCACCAGATCCTGGCCCTGGCGGTGGGCGCGAAGACGCTGAAGATGAAGTTCGGCCACCACGGCGCCAACCACCCGGTGAAGGACCACGACACCGGCCGCGTGCTGATCAGCTCGCAGAACCACGGCTTCGCGGTCGACCCCGCCACGCTGCCGGCCAACGTGCGGATCACGCACACCTCGCTGTTCGACGGGTCGCTGCAGGGCTTCGCCCTGACCGACCGGCCGGCCTTCTGTTTCCAGGGCCATCCGGAAGCCAGTCCGGGCCCCGAAGACGTCGGCTACCTGTTCGACACGTTCATCGCCTCGATGGAAGAGCACCGGGCCAAGCGCGCGTAACCACGCGCCGCGCTGTCCCCGACCCCCTCATCCATCCGCTTCGTTTGCGAGAGATACCATGCCCAAGCGCACAGACATCAAGACCATCCTCGTCATCGGCGCCGGCCCGATCGTCATCGGCCAGGCCTGCGAGTTCGACTACTCCGGTGCCCAGGCCTGCAAGGCGCTGAAGGAAGAGGGCTACCGCGTCGTCCTGGTCAACTCCAACCCCGCCACGATCATGACCGACCCCGATACGGCCCACGCGGTCTACATCGAGCCGATCAACTGGCAGACGGTGGAGCGCATCATCGCCAAGGAGCGTCCCGACGCCATCCTGCCGACGATGGGTGGCCAGACCGGCCTCAACTGCGCGCTCGACCTCGCCGACCACGGCGTGCTCGAGAAGTACAACGTCGAGCTGATCGGCGCGTCGCGCGAAGCCATCCGCATGGCGGAAGACCGCAACCTGTTCCGCATCGCCATGGCCGAGATCGGCCTGGAATGCCCGAAGGCCGAAGTGGCCCGCTCGATGGAGCAGGCGCTGGAGATCCAGCAGACCGTGGGCTTCCCGACCATCATCCGGCCCAGCTTCACGCTGGGCGGTTCGGGCGGCGGCATCGCGTACAACAAGGAAGAGTTCGTCGAGATCGTCGGTCGCGGCCTCGAGCTCTCGCCCGTGCACGAGGTGCTGGTCGAGGAGTCGGTGCTGGGCTGGAAGGAATTCGAGATGGAAGTGGTCCGCGACAAGGCGGACAACTGCATCATCGTGTGCTCGATCGAGAACTTCGACCCGATGGGCGTGCACACCGGCGACTCGATCACCGTCGCGCCGGCGCAGACCCTCACGGACAAGGAATACCAGCGCCTGCGCAACGCCTCCATCGCGGTGCTGCGCAAGATCGGCGTGGACACCGGCGGTTCCAACGTGCAGTTCGGCATCAATGCCGAGGACGGCCGCGTGGTCGTCATCGAGATGAACCCGCGCGTGTCGCGTTCCTCGGCGCTGGCCTCCAAGGCCACCGGCTTCCCGATCGCCAAGGTGGCCGCCAAGCTGGCCGTCGGCTACACGCTGGACGAACTGAAGAACGACATCACCGGTGGCCTCACCCCGGCCTCGTTCGAGCCGTCCATCGACTACGTGGTCACCAAGATCCCGCGCTTCGCCTTCGAGAAGTTCCCGGCCGCGGATGCGCGCCTGACCACCCAGATGAAGTCGGTGGGCGAGGTGATGGCGATGGGCCGCACCTTTACCGAATCGATGCAGAAAGCCCTGCGCGGCCTGGAGATCGGCAAGACCGGCCTCAACCCGACCGGCCTGGACATCGGCAGCGAAGAGGGCTTCCTGACGCTCAAGCGCGAGCTGCGCGAGCCGCGCCCGGACCGCGTGTTCCACGTCGCCGATGCCTTCCGCGCCGGCCTGTCGCTGGAAGAAGTGCACGCGCTGACCCGCATCGACCCGTGGTTCCTCGCCGCGTTCGAGGACATCGTGATGACCGAGGGCGAGGTGCAGCGCCAGGGCCTGACCGCGCTGGACGAGCCGCGCATGCGCGAGCTCAAGCGCATGGGCTTCTCCGATGCGCGCCTGGCCGAGCTGGTCGACACCAACGAGGCCGCCGTGCGCCACGTGCGTCGCACGCTGGGCGTGCGCCCCGTGTACAAGCGCGTGGACTCCTGCGCCGCCGAGTTCGCCACCACCACCGCGTACATGTACTCCACGTACGAGGAAGAATGCGAGGCCAACCCAACCGACCGCGAGAAGATCATCGTGCTCGGTGGTGGCCCCAACCGCATCGGCCAGGGCATCGAGTTCGACTACTGCTGCGTGCACGCCGCGCTGGCGCTGCGCGATGACGGGTTCGAGACCATCATGGTCAACTGCAACCCGGAAACCGTCTCCACCGATTACGACACCTCCGACCGCCTGTACTTCGAGCCGCTGACGCTGGAAGACGTGCTGGAGATCGTCGACCTCGAAAAACCCAAGGGCGTGATCGTGCAGTACGGCGGGCAGACCCCGCTGAAGCTGGCGCGTGCGCTCGAAGCCGCCGGCGTGCCGGTGATCGGCACCAACGCGGAGTCGATCGACCTGGCCGAGGATCGCGAGCGCTTCCAGAAGCTGATCGAGAAGCTCAAGCTCAAGCAGCCGCCGAATCGCACCGCGCGCAACGCCGACGAGGCGCTGGCGCTGGCGCGCGAGATCGGTTACCCGCTGGTGGTCCGCCCGAGCTACGTGCTTGGCGGCCGCGCCATGGAAATCGTCTATGCCGATGCGGATCTCTCGCGCTACATCCGTGAGGCCGTGCAGGTGTCCAACGAATCGCCGGTGCTGCTGGACCGCTTCCTCGACCACGCCGTGGAAGTGGACGTGGACATCGTGGCCGACGCCGAGGGCAACGTGCTGATCGGCGGCATCATGGAGCACATCGAGGAAGCGGGCGTGCACTCGGGCGATTCCTCGTGCTCGCTGCCGCCGTATTCGCTGTCGCAGGAAGTGCAGGACGAGATGCGCCGGCAGGTCACCGAACTGGCGCGCGAGCTCAAGGTCATCGGCCTGATGAACACGCAGTTCGCGATCCAGGGCGACGAGGTGTTCATCCTCGAGGTGAATCCGCGCGCTTCGCGTACGGTGCCCTTCGTCTGCAAGGCCACCGGCATGTCGCTGGCCAAGATCGCCGCGCGGGCCATGGCCGGCCGCTCGCTGGTCGACCAGGGTGCCACGAAGGAGATCATCCCCTCGTACTACTCGGTCAAGGAGGCGATCTTCCCGTTCCTGAAGTTCCAGAACGTTGACCCGATCCTCGGGCCGGAAATGCGCTCCACCGGTGAAGTGATGGGCGTGGGCCGCACGTTCGGCGCCGCCTTCGCGCGTGGTCACGAGGCTGCGGGCATCCATGCGCCGCCCAAGGGCAAGGTGTTCATGTCGGTGCGCGATGCCGACAAGGACCGCCTGCTGCCGATCGCGCAGGATGTCACGGCGCGCGGCTATGTCGTGGTCGCCACCTCCGGTACGGCGTCGTTCCTCGAAAGCCACGGCGTGAAGTGCGAGCGCATCAACAAGGTGCTCGAAGGTCGCCCGCATATCGTCGACCTGATCAAGAACGGCGAAGTGGTCTATATCGTCAACACGACGGAGGGCAAGCAGGCTATTTCTGATTCGTTCTCCATCCGTCGCGAGGCGCTGCAGCAGCGCGTGACGTACTCCACTACCGTGGCCGGCGCGCGTGCCCTCGTGCATTCGCTGGATTTCCACGCCAATGGTGAAGTGAACAGCCTGCAGGACCTGCACAAGGAGCTGAACGCATGAGCGCCACCCGTCCTCCCATGACCGCCGTCGGTGCCGACCGTCTTCGTGACGAGCTGGACTACCTCAAGCGCGTGAAGCGCCCCGAGATCGTCGCGGCCGTGGCGGAAGCCCGTGCGCACGGCGACCTGAAGGAAAACGCCGAGTACCACGCGGCGCGTGAGATGCACGGCTTCAACGAAGGTCGCATCAACGAGCTGGAAGCGGCGCTGTCGAACTCGGAAGTGATCGACACCGAGCGCCTGACCGTCGGCAAGCGCATCGTGTTCGGCGCCATCGTCGAGCTGATCGACCTGGACAACGATGCGGAAGTGACTTACCAGATCGTTGGCGATATCGAAGCCGACATCAAGAAGGGACTCATCGCCGTGTCGTCGCCGATCGCGCGCGCCCTCATCGGCAAGAACGAGGGCGACGAGTTCGATTTCGTCGCACCCAACGGCACCAAGACCTACGAGATCAAGGGCGTCCGCTACCGGTAGGAGCCCACGATGTGGGCGATAGGGTGTGTGGGCGCACGTCCATCGCGCCTATCGCGTTGCCTGTATCGCGCACATCGTGCGCTCCTACACGGGGTGTGAGGTGATCTTGATCGCGCACATCGTGCGCTCCTACCGGGGTGTGAGGCGACGTTGATCGCGCACATCGTGCGCTCCTACACGGGTTTTGGTGCGTTGTAGGAGCGCACGATGTGCGCGATACGGGATGCCCGAGGCGTACGGCCGCGCAGCGGCTCAATAAACATCCCGCCGATAACGCCCCTCGGCCACCAGGTCATCCACGGCATCCTCACCCAGGATGCCGCGCAGCGCCGCATCGACGCCGGATGCCATGCCGACGACGGAGCCGCACACGTAGAGGGTTGCGCCGCGCGCCATCCATGCGATGAGCTCGTCGCTGGCGGCCAGCAGCTTGTGCTGGACATACACGCGTTCGGCCTGGTCGCGGGAGAAGGCGAGGTCGATCCGGGCCAGGTGCCCCTCCGCTTGCCACGCGTCCAGCTCGTCCGCGAACAGGTGGTCGTGCCGGCGCGTACGTTCGCCGTAGATCAGCCAGTGACCGTGCGAGCCTTCTGCCTTCGCTTCGCGCAGCAGGCTGCGCAGACCGGCGATGCCCGTGCCGTTGCCGATCAGGATCATCGGCGCGGCGGGCACGTGGCGGTGGAAGTTGTCGTTGTGGCGTACGCGGGCCTTGATGGGCTGGCCGGCTGGGGCGTGGACGCACAGCCACCCGGAACCGAGGCCGTGGCCTCCGTCCGGCGCCGTGGTCAGGCGGACGACAAGCTCGACGGTGCCGTCGGCGGCGATCGACGCGATGGAATACTCGCGGATCGGCGGTGGCTCGTGGGCGGGGGGATGTGCCGGGTCATCGAGCAGCATGGGTTGCGCGTGTGCCACGGGTAGCGACGGTGCCTGGAGCGGTGCAGGCCCATGCCCGGGATGAACCTCGAGGATATCGCCGGCCCGCCAGTGCGCACCGGCGGGCGGCAGGAGGCTCACCTTCCATACCTCGCCGGCGGCCGAGCCGGGATTGAGCCGTGTCCGCCCGCCGAGTACCCAGTCCTGCATGGCGGGCGTCTCCACCCGTGGCGCGCTGATGGGACGGCCGGTCACGCTGGCGAGGTGGTGTTGCCAGGTAGCCAGGGCCTGCGGATCGGCACGGTCCACGTCCACCGTGGGGAAAAGGGCCGTGGCGCCGATGTTCGCAAGCCAGGTTTCCACGCGACGCGCAAAGCCGCAGAACTGCGCGTACTGCCGATCGCCGAGCGCGAGCACCGCATAGGCCAGGTCGGGCAGGTGGCTGGCGCGGGTGAGCGTCTTTCGCTCGAAGGCACGCGCCGCGTCCGGCGCCTCACCCTCGCCGAAGGTGCTGAGGACGAACAGGGCGTGGCGGGCGTCCGCGAGCATGCCGCTGTCCACGCGAGCCACCGGATGCACCTGTACCGGCAGGCCCGCCGCCTGCAGTTGTCCGGCGGTACGCCAGGCCAGCTGTTCGGCGAAGCCGCTCTGGCTGGCGAAGGCGATCAGCCACGGACGTCCATCAGCGAGGTCGGGATGGGCGACGGGTGAAAGTTGCAGGCGCGACGCGCGCGCTTCCCGTTTCTTCCGCCGTCGATCCAGGTAAAGCATCCAGCCCGTCACGAAGAACAGCGACATGCCGCCCGCCGAAACCATGACGACCACGCGGCCGGGCAGGCCGAAGAAGCTGCCGGAGTGCAGCGCGAAGACGCTCGCCAGCATCTTGCGGCCCGCAGGCATGTCCGCGTATCTCTCCTGCGAGAGCACGGCGCCCGTGGCCGGGTCCAGCGCCAGGCTGTCGTAGGCGCGGTCATGCGGGCCTTCGCCCACCTGCACGCGCGCACTCGCTGACTGGCCCGGTTTCCCGGGCAGACGCAGGTCCAGGTAGCCGCTGTCGAGCCCGGGCACGGCCTGTGACAGGCCGGCCTGCAGGCGTGCGAGGTCGAGCGTGCCGAAGCGCTGCTTCGGTGCGCCGGCCGCCCGCTCGGGGGTGCCCCCCAGCAGGCTGGTCACGGCGGTGCGGTACCAACCGTACGACCACCACAGGCCGGTCAGGGCGATCATGAGATACACCGCCATCACCCAGGTGCCGACAACCGAGTGCAGGCTCCAGAGGAAGCTGCGGCCGTCGCGACGCCACGCTACGGCGAACCAGGTGCGCAGGCTCCACCAGCGCCGTGGCCAGCGCATGTAAAGGCCCGAGAGGCAGAAGAACACCAGCGTGACGGCGCATGCGCCGGTGACCGCGCGGCCGGTGTCGCCCGCGGCCAGTCGCCGGTGCAGGTTCTCCACGAACGCGAAGAACGGCTCGCCCTTCAGTTCCGCCAGCCGTTGTCCCGTGTACGGATCGAAGTACCGCCAGTGCTTCCGGCCGCCTTCGTAACGGGCCATCGAGACGCGCACGCCTGTGGCGTCCACGCGCAGGCGTTGCAACGCTCCTGTCTCGCCTTCGCCTGTGCGGGCCACGATCTCGGTGAGGGGCAGCGCGTGCTCGCCGGCTTCGTGACGATGGACGACCTGCTCGAGCGACGGATTCATGCTCAGCAGGATCTCGTCCTGGAAGGCCAGCGTCGCACCGGTGATGCCCATGATCGCGAGCACCGTGCCGGCCGTGATGCCCAGGAACCAGTGGAGCTGGAAGAGCACGTTTTTCAACATCGGGTCAGAAATCCAGGCTGTAACCGACGGTGAGGGTGCGGCCCCGTCCCGCGAAGTAGCGGGCCGGTTCGACCAGGGCGCTCTGGGAGTAATAGGTGATGTATTGGCGGTCGAACAGGTTGGCCACGCCGAGGTTCAGGCTGCCGCGGGGCAGGGCATAGTCCACGCCCAGGTCGAACAGCGCGTAGCCGCTGAAATCCTTGGCGGCTTCATCGAAATGCCGGTCGAACGCGTACTGGCCCTGGACGAAGGTCGACAGCTGGGGCGTCCACTGTGCCGACCAGGTGGCGATGACCCGGTTCGGCGCGATGTTGAGGCCATCCAGGCGTGCGTCCAGGCGTCCGTCGCCGTCGCTGTCGTACCGGCCACGCGTCCAGGCATACGACACGCCCAAACGATGCGTGTCGTCGACGCGATAGCGCAGCGCGGCATCGAGGCCCTCGATGGCGGTCTTCTCGCGCGCCATCTGGAAGGCGCCGTCCACGGCGATCACGCGCGTGCCGTAGGCCGAACGTGACTGGAACACGCTGACATCGGCTTCCCAGTCGTGCGTGCGCAGGCGCGCACCGAGCTCGGTGTTGCGGGTGAGCACCGGTTGCAGCGCGCGCAGGTCGGCCACCGAGGTGCCGACGGTGTTGATCGAGCGCAGCACGCGGCCCACATCGGGCATGCCGAAGCCTTCGGCGTAGCTGGTGTACACGTTGAACGTGTCGCTTGGTGCGTAGACCAGCCCCGCGTTGAACAGGTTCTGCTTGAACGACAGCGAGCCGCCCTGCACGTTCACGCGGTTGTAGCGGTAGAGGGTCCGGTAGCTGTCGATGCGCAGCCGGGAGTCCTCATGGCGCCACCCGCCCTGCAGGGTCAGTGCGGGAAGGAGTTTCACATCGGCCTGGACGAATCCCGCGAGGCTGCGGAACGAGGATTCCGGAACATACGTGCGCCCGGTGCCGTACAGGTCCTGCTTGCCGCTGTCCCACAGCGTGTCGATGCCGGCGGTCAGCTTCAGGTGGTCGTCGAACAGGTCGTCCCGACCCAGGCTGGTCTTCGATCCCCATTTCGACGCCACGGAGCGCGACTGGTCGTACAGCGTGCCTACCGGCGCGATGCGTGGATCCTGGAAGGTCGACGAGTTGTCGGCGCCGAACAGGCCTTCGAATCGCTGGTTGAAGACCATGGCCTTCAGTTCCATGCCGGCCAGGTCGTGATGGGTGTAGCTGAGTCCGGTCGTCCAGACGTCGTTCCACGGCGGCGTGCCTGGCGGGGTGCCGCGCGCGGACGTCGTGGGAACGCCGGCGTCGCGATCGCCCGGCACCGTGACGTACTCGGCCTTGGACTTGATGCGGTAGCGGTTGGTGCTGAATTGCAGTTCCTGGTTGTCGTCGATCCAGTAACCGAGCTTCGCGTGCAGGTCGTAGGCGCGCGTGGCCATGAGGTCGCCTTGCGTCACGTCGGTGCCGATGGCCTTGCCGTTGCCGTCGCGCCACAAGCCCTGGTCCTCGTACCCGGCACCCAGCAGGTAATCCCAGCGACCGCGGTTGCCGCTGATGCGGTAGTCCGCGCGGTAACCGGCCGTTTCGCTGTTGGCGCCGCTTGTCGGGAGGGTCGTCTGCACGCCCAGGTGCTGGTTCACGGCGCCGGGTTCCGGACGACGTGTGATCAGGTTGATCGTGCCGCCCGTGGCACCCAGGCCGTTCATGGCGTTCGCACCCTGGATCACCTCGATGCGCTCCACCATCGCGTAATCGATGGTGTGTGCTTCGCGACCGGTAGGGCGCAGCGGGTTGGACTGCGGAATGCCGTCGACGAGGATCAGTGGCGTCCGTCCCCGCAAGGTCTCGCCACTGCCGTTCATCTTGCCGCGGCTCGGGGTGTACGAAGGAATCAGGTTCGACAGCACATCGGAGGTGTTGCTGCTGAGCCGCAGTTGTTGTTCGATGGCTTCGCGGTCGATCACCACGACGGTCTGCGGTGCCGTGTGGGCGTCCTGGTCGGTGCGGGAGGCGGTGACCACGACCTTGTCGAGCGTCTGCGGCGGGCGGGCGTCGTCGGCCAGGGCGAGCGACGGGACGAGAAACGGGGCGGCAGCGAGCAGCCGGGAAGAAAGGGGCACCAGAGGTCCTCACGAGAGGGGAGGGCGTGGCGATCTGGCTGGCCCGGATGAACCGCAGATTATTGCGACCGCACATCGATACGTCAACGCGCGTCGTCATACCAACGTAGGGTGGCATTGCCCGTCAACCTGCCTAAGATGCGATCCGGGGCACGACGATTTTCACAGGCAGGGGGACATCACATGGCGGCAGGCTTGCTGGCACGGGAACGCACGATCGCGGGTCCGGGATTCAATCGCTGGCTGGTGCCCCCCGCGGCACTGGCCATTCACCTGTGCATCGGCATGGCCTACGGTTTTTCCGTGTTCTGGCTGCCGATGACGAAGCTGGTACCCGGCGCCGACGCCGCCCTGTGCGCGAGCCAGGGTTTCCTCGACCAGCTGACCACGACCACCTGCAACTGGACGGTGCCTTCGGTCAACCACATCTTCGAGACCTTCATCGCCATGCTCGGCCTGGCGGCGGCGATCTGGGGCGGCTGGCTGGAACATGCCGGCCCGCGCAAGGCGGGCTTCATCGCCGCATGCTGCTGGGGCGGTGGCCTGGTGCTGGGCGGCATCGGCGTCGCCATCCACCAGCTGTGGCTGGTCTACCTCGGCTGTGGCCTGCTCGGCGGTGTCGGGCAGGGGCTCGGCTACATCACGCCGGTATCGACGTTGATCAAGTGGTTTCCGGACCGGCGCGGACTGGCCACCGGCTTCGCCATCATGGGCTACGGCGGCGGCGCGATGATCGGTGCGCCTGTCGCAGTCAAGCTGATGGACGTGTTCCGGGACGGGGACATCGCCGGTGTGTCGCGGACGCTCATCGTCATGGGCGTGCTGTATTTCGTGGTGATGTCGCTGGGTGCCTTCGGTTTCCGCGTGACCCCCAGCGGGTGGAAACCGGTCGGTTACCAGCCGGTCGCAACGAAGGCCGCGATGATTTCGCAGGGTCACGTCCATCTCGATCACGCGTGGAAGACGCCGCAGTTCTGGCTGATCTGGGGCGTGCTGTGCATGAACGTCACCGCCGGCATCGGCGTGCTGTCCATGGCCAGCCCGATGCTGCAGGACGTGTTCGGTGGTCGCCTGCTCGGCGTCGGATCGGACGTCGCGCTCAGCACGGCACAGAAGGCCTCGATCGCCGCCGCCGCGGCCGGTCTGGTCGGCCTGATCAGCCTGTTCAACTCGCTGGGCCGACTGGCCTGGGCCTCGGCATCGGACATCCTTGGCCGCAGGACCACCTACACCGTGTTCTTCCTGCTCGGTATCGCCCTGTACTGCCTGCTGCCGAGCCTGGGTCACATGGGGCTGGCGGCGCTGTTCGTGCTGACCGTCTGCCTGATCCTTTCGATGTACGGTGGTGGATTCGCCACGGTGCCCGCGTACCTGGCGGACATCTTCGGCACGCAGATGGTCGGTGCCATCCACGGGCGCCTGCTGACCGCGTGGTCGGTGGCGGGCGTCGCCGGTCCGGTGCTGATCGCCGGCATCCGCGAGGCCCAGCTGGGCGCGGGCGTGGCAAAGAACCTGGTCTACGACCGCACGCTGTACCTGCTGGCGGGCCTGTTGCTGGTCGGGCTGGTCTGCAACCTGCTGGTGCGCCCCGTCGATCCGCGCCTGCACATGACGGACGCCGAGCTGCAACGCGAACGCGCCTTGCAGCACGAAGTCCACACCACCGACGCGAGCGTATCGGCGGCCGCGCGTGGCCCCTTCGGCATGACGGGCGTGCTCGCCTGGCTGGCGGTCGGTATTCCGTTCCTGATCGGCGTGTGGATCGCCCTGCAGAAAGCCGCGGCCCTGCTGTAACGCAGGGACAGGGCGATGCATACCGGCCAGTTGGCCTACTTCAACCCGAAAGCCCTTGCGGATATGATCCGCCCACGGCGCCTCGAGGGGAGGCACGACATCGGCCAGGGGTACGGCCTCTGCGCCCAAGGGACGAAGATGGGCACTGTAGTGGACTGGCTGGCGCGCGTCGGGGGCGATGCGTCGCTGAGGTACGCGTCGGCGGAATCGCTGGCGAAGGCCCTGGGGGATCACGTTATCGAGGATGCCGTTCGCGCGCCCCTGGTGGCACGCGACGCGGAAGCCTTGCGGGCGGTCATGGGCGGGCAGGGCATCTGGTTTTCCAGCCAGATGCCGGTGCACCCCGATCACGAGGACGACCGGCCGCTCGATGACGAGGACGACGAGGACGACGACGAGGGTGAAGGCAAACCTCGTCGTTCCCCTCTGGTCCATCCCGCCCCGTTGTCCTGACCCGGTGCGCGCGTTCGGCCAGCGCTGGATCGCGGCCCTGTTCGTACTCGGCATGGCTGCCACCGCGGCGTGCGCAGCGGCGTCCGCTGCGGGGGCAGGCCAGGCAGCGACCACCGCCACCGGCGCGGGCGAAGCGATATCGCCGGCCGCTGTCGACGCCACGCTGCGCGAAGCCGACGCGCTGAAGATCACCGACTTCGCCCGTTATTCGCGGCTGGTCGACGCCATGACGCCGATGGAGCCGCGGCTGGATACCGACCAGCGCGCCATGCTCCATTTCCTGCGCGGGTGGCGCGCCACCTGGCTGGGCGATTACGACACCGGCCGCGGCGAGCTGGAAAAGGTCATCGATCCCTCGGTGAACTCGGTGCTGCGCGTGCGGGCACTCGCCACCCTGATCAATCTTCTCGGCGTCGGGCACCGCTACCAGGAAGCCTTCCAGCGGCTGGCCGAACTGCAGGAGCTGCTGCCTTCCGTGCGTGATCGCAAGGCGCGTTTCCAGGCACTGGGCGAAGCGTCTCAGCTGCTCAGCACGGCGGGCCAGTTCGACCAGGCCGAGGCGTATGCCCGCGAGATGATGGCGCAGCCGCCACCGGGCGAGACGATCTGCAAGGGCGCCCAGCACCTGTTGCGGGCGCGACGCGAAGCCAATCGGCTGTCGTCCATCGAGCCGGTGTTCGAGCAGGCCATCGAGACCTGCATGGCCCGGCACGAGGACGTCTTCGCCGAAAGCATGCGCGCGGATATCGCGGCGTTCTATCTCGACCACGGCCGCGCCGCCGATGCGGTGGCGCTGCTGATCGCGCATCGCGACAACCTGCGCGCGCTGGATTACCCGCAGTTGCTGAGCGAGTTCGATGCGTACCTGGCCCGCGCCTATCTTGCCCTGGGCGATCTGGCCAATGCGCGGCGTTTCGGTCTGCTGGCGGTCGCCGGGGCCATCCGCGACGAGTTCACCGATCCGCGGCGCACGGGTTACCTGGTGCTGTACCAGGTCGAGGAGCGGCTGGGGCACGCGCCGCAGGCGCTGGCGTACCACGAGCAGTACATGGCGGCGGACAAGGCCTATCTGGACGACATCGGCGCCCGCAGCCTGGCCTTCCAGATCGTGGACCAGCAGCTGCTGGCCCGCAAGGCGGAAGTCGACACACTGAACAAGCAGAACGAGATCCTCCGCCTGAGCGGCGCGCTGGACCGCAAGCAGGTCGAGACCGGCCGCTTGTATATCTTCATTCTCGGACTAGCCCTGGTGGCCATCGTCTGGCTGCTGCTGTGGCTGCGGCGTTCGCAGCTACGCTTCATGAAGCTGGCGCGCCGCGACGGGCTCACCGGCATCTGCAACCGCGAGCACTTCGTCGAGCAGGCCGAGCGCGTGCTGGCTTACGGCGCGCGGTCCGATCGCGGGCTGTGCCTGATCCTGTTCGACCTGGACCACTTCAAGAACGTCAACGACACCTTCGGCCACGCCGTGGGCGACGAGGTGCTCAAGCGCGCCGTGAACGTGTGCCGTCGCTCGTTGCACGCGTGCGACGTGTTCGGGCGGCTGGGGGGCGAGGAGTTCGCCGTGTTGCTGCCGGACTGCAGCCCGGCCCAGGCCCGCGCCCGTGCCGAACAGCTGCGCCTGTCCATCGCCGCCACCTCGGCCACGCCATCGCACCCGGAACTGCATGTCACCGCCAGCTTCGGCGTAGGCAGCACGCTGCAATGCGGCTACGAACTGCACCGCCTGCTGGTGGTTGCCGACGCCGCCCTTTACCGCGCCAAGCGCGCCGGCCGCAACGGCGTCTTCATGGGCGACACCGGCGACATTCCCGATTCGCCGTATCTCACCGAGTCTGGGGCGTAAGCCGGGTAGGGGGCGTAAATCGCCCACATCGTGGGCTCCTATAGGGGTGCCGCGATTCCGGCAGGTGTATTAGATCGCCCACATCGTGGGCTCCTACAGAAGCGCGGCGATCCCGGCCCGTGGCGATTCCGAAACGTGACGATTCCGAAACGTGACGATTCCGGCAGGTGTAGGAGCGCACGCATGTGCGCGAACCCTCACCGCGACAAAAACGACCGATGCCTTACCCCCAACGGCGCGCGAGGGTGTAACGGACAAAAAAAAGACCGCTTTCGCGGTCTTTTTTCTGAACCCGTCGCAGCCGATTAGCGCTGACGAGCCTTGAAACGGGGGTTGCTCTTGCAGATCACGAACACTTTGCCGCGACGGCGTACGACTTTGCAGTCACGGTGACGCGACTTCGCGGACTTCAAAGAGGAAAGCACCTTCACGGCCAGCTCCTGAAACTTTAAGGACAAGGAAAAACGGAATTGTAGCCATCCGCCTCCCGTTACGCAAGCGCTGGGAAAGATTCGCTTTTCAGGCAAGACCGAGCTTGACGCGCGCCTGGCGGACCGTACGCAGGAAACTGTCCAGCACGGGCGAGGTATTGTCCACGCGCGAGGCCACCGCAAGCAACAGGTAGGCTTCCGGATCGTCCACGCGGACGAAAGCGACACCGTCCAGGTGCACCGCCCGTAGCGAGGCGGGCACCAGGGCGAGGCCCAGGCCCGCGGCTACCAGCGGCAGCAGGGACGGGATCTGCTGGGCCTCCTGGCGGATATTGGGACGGAAGCGTGCCTTGTCGGCCAGCAGGCTGAGCCGGTCGATCAGGGTCGCGGCGTGCGCCCTCGGCGGGGCTACCCACCGCTCCGTGGCCAGTTCCTCCATGCGTACCGCGTCCCGCCGGGCGAGGCGATGATCGACGGGCAGGGCGATCACCAGTGGCTCGTGGTCGATCGTCTCGACGTTCAGCTGGCGCGCGTTAGCCACGCCTTCGGGGGGCGCGCGCAGCAGGCCGACGTCGATCTGTCCGCTGAGCAGCGCATCGTATTGCGCGCCGGTCAGCATCTCGCCGAGGTGCAGGCTGACGTTGGGCGCCTCATGGGAAAACCGCAGCAGGGTCTCGGGCAGGGCGGGGTGGAAGGAGACGGAAACGGCATAGGCCAGCTTCAGCTGGCCCGTGAACCCTGCGGCCGCCTCGCTGACCACGGTACGCGCGCTTTCGGCACGGGCCAGGATCGCCTTGGCCTCGATGAGGAACAGCCGCCCCGGCTCGGTCAGCGCCACACGCCGCCGATTCCGGTCGAGCAGGCGAACGCCCAGGTCCGCCTCCAGCGACTGGATCTGCTGCGACAGCGGCGGCTGCGAGATATGCAGTCGTTGCGCGGCCTGGGTGAAGCTGAGGGTTTCGGCCACTTCGACGAAGTAGCGCAATTGCCGAAGATCGAACATAGTCGCATTTCGTATAAGTGATCGCTGAAATATATATTGGCGAGAATTTCCTAGGAAATCTATGCTTCGCCTCGACCTGCCACCAACCCTCCCCCTGGGTCGGCAGGTCCCTCGCCCCGCAGCGACGCTAACTACCGGTATCTGGCCTACCTCCCCCCCCGAGGCCCATACCGAGGCGTTTGCTCCGGGGCGACTTTATTTCCGGTGTCCGGTCATTGTGCGCACGGCGGAATCGCGCACATCGTGCGCTCCTACGGCGGGAACGCGACGACGTGACAACCTGGTGTGTGTAGGAGCGCACGCACGTGCGCGATCCCCCTCACCGCCCATCACGCCTCACGGCCCGTCAGCCGGCCCGTGCAAAATCGCAGGCGGTGCTGGCGCGCAGGTGCGCCTCGTCCACGTTCGGGGCCATCTCGATCAGCACCAGGCCCTGGGGCGTGACATCGAACACGGCCAGGTCGGTGATGATGCGGTCGACCACGCCCTTGCCGGTGAGGGGCAGGCTGCATTCGGTCAGGATCTTCGGCGTGCCGTCCTTCGCGGTGTGCTCCATGACCACGACCACGCGCTTGACGCCGGCCACGAGGTCCATCGCGCCGCCCATGCCCTTGACCATCTTGCCGGGCACCATCCAGTTGGCGATGTCGCCGCTGGCGGTGACCTGCATGGCGCCGAGGATGGAAATGTCCACGTGGCCGCCGCGGATCATGGCGAAGGAATCGGCGCTGGAGAAGAACGACGCGCCTTGGCGGGCGGTGACGGTCTGCTTGCCGGCGTTGATGAGGTCGGCGTCCACTTCGTCCTCGGTGGGGAAGGGGCCGATGCCGAGCAGGCCGTTCTCGGACTGCAGCCACACGTCCACGCCCTCGGGCAGGTGGTTGGCCACGAGTGTGGGCAAGCCGATGCCGAGGTTGACGTAATCGCCGTCGGAGAGTTCCAGGGCGGCGCGTTGCGCCATCTGTTCGCGGGTCCAGGCCATGGTGTTCTCCTCAGGCGCGCACGGTGCGCTGTTCGATGCGCTTGGACGGCGCGGGATTGTGCACGATGCGATCGACGTAGATGCCGGGCGTGTGGATCTGGTCCGGGTCCAGCTCGCCCACCTCGACCATGATCTCCACCTCGGCGACGCACACCTTGCCCGCCGTGGCGGCCATCGGATTGAAGTTGCGCGCGGTCTTGCGATAGACCAGGTTGCCCGAGGGGTCGGCCTTCCACGCCTTGACCAGGGCCACGTCGGCCACGATGGATCGCTCCATCACGTACATGTGGCCGTCGAACTCGCGGGTTTCCTTGCCCTCGGCGACCTGCGTGCCGTAACCGGTGCGGGTGAAGAAGGCGGGGATGCCCGCGCCGCCGGCGCGCAGCTTCTCGGCCAGCGTGCCCTGCGGCGTGAAATCGACCTCCAGCTCGCCGGCGAGGTACTGGCGCTCGAATTCCTTGTTCTCGCCCACGTAGGACGAGACCATCTTGCGGATCTGGCGGGTTTCCAACAGCAGGCCCAGGCCGACGCCGTCGATGCCCGCGTTGTTGGACACGGCGGTGAGGCCCTTGACCCCGGAATCGCGCAGCGCCTGGATCAGCAGTTCGGGGATGCCGCAGAGCCCGAAGCCCCCCACGGCGATGATCTGTCCATCGGCCACGAGGCCGGCCAGCGCCTCGTCGGCGGTGGCGACGCGTTTGTCGCGGGAAGGCGACTTCACCTGGTTCATGCGTGTCCAGTCCATCCGGTCGGACCCGCCGCCGGTTCGCCGGCCATCATAGCCGAGGGCCGCCCGGGGATGCCGCAACGGCGCGTAAGGCTGGCGCTTTGTGTGAGGCTCCCTTTAGAGTTAGCGAAATAGGCGAACACCAGGGGTCGGTGTATCGTGCCGCGTCCAACGAGGGAGTACGTTGTTCCATGCTCAAAAGTCCCCTGATCGGCGCCACGGCGCTCGCGGTCGCACTTGCCGGATGCCAGTCGCTGCCGCAACCGCGTGACGATGGATCGTTGCAGCGCGAAGCCATGGCCGGTACGGAACTGCCTGCCCCCCGGCCGCGCATCGCCCCGTCGACCAACCCTTCCTCGTCGGCGACCACCCAGCCGCAGATCACCACCGGCACCGGCCAGTTCGTCCGCCCCGTGGGCCTGGCCAAGCCCCGGCCGGTCGCGGCGGGCACCGGCACGGTGACCTTCAATTTCGAGAACCAGCCGGTCGAGGCGGTGGTCAAGGCCATCCTGGGCGACCTGCTGCACGAGAACTACTCGATCACCCCGGGCGTGCAGGGCAACGTGTCCTTCTCGACCTCGCAGCCGGTGACGGCCGAGCAGGCCCTGCCGATCCTGGAAACGCTGCTGTCCTGGACCAACAACGCGCTGGTGCACAGCAACGGCCGCTACGTGGTGGTGCCTGCGAAGGACGCCGTGGCGGGAAACCTCGTCCCCAGCCTGGGCGCCAATGCGCCGGCCGGCGGCCTGCAGGCGCGGCTGTTCCCGCTGCACTACATCTCGGCCACCGAGATGCAGAAGCTGATCAAGCCGTTCGCGCGGCCGGACGCCACGTTGCTGGCCGATCCGACGCGCAATGTCATCGTCATGGCCGGCACGCCTTCCGAGCTGGACAACTACCAGCGCACCGTGGCCACGTTCGACGTGGACTGGCTGCGTGGCATGTCGGTGGGCGTGTTCAGCCTGCAACGCGCGGAGGTCAAGGACCTCACGCCCATGCTCGACAAGCTGTTCGGCGACAAGGGCAATACGCCCATGGCCGGCCTGCTGCGCTTCATCCCGATCGAACGCACCAACTCGCTGGTGGTGATCAGCCCGCAGCCGGCGTACCTCGAGGAAGTCCGCAGCTGGATCGACCGTATCGACCACGGCGGCGGTAACGAGCCGCAGCTGTACGTCTACGACGTGCGCAACGTGCAGGCCTCCGACCTGGCCGATTACCTCTCCGACATCTACGGCGGCGGCTCCGGTGGCGGCGGTTCGAGCGACCGCGGCGGCAAGGTGGGCCCCGGCCTGTCGTCCGGCTCGCTGGGCGGCGGCGATAACGACCTGGGCAACCGCGGCGGCTCGGGCCTGGGCAGCAACACCGGCTCGTTCGGCAACAGCTCGGGTTCGTCGTCGGGCTCGTCGGGCCTGATCAATACCACCGGCGGCCTGGGCGGCGGCTCGTACGGATCGAATGGCGGCTCCAGTTTCGGCGGCGGCAGTTCGATGGGCTCGGGTGGCGGCAGCGGCCTCGGCGACGACGACAACACCTCGTCGCGCCGCCAGCGCAACGGACCGATCACCACGGACGAAGGCGTGCGCATCACCTCGGTGGATTCGAACAACCAGCTGATGGTCCGTTGCCGTCCGGCCCAGTGGGCCGAGATCGAGCAGGCGATCAAGCGCCTGGACGCCGTGCCGCTGCAGGTGCAGATCGAGACGCGCATCCTCGAGGTGGCGCTGACCGGCGAGTTCCAGTTCGGCGTGCAGTGGTACCTGGAAGGCCTGGTCGGGTCGACCAACGGCCAGCCCACGCAGCCCGGCAACAAGCAGCAGTGGGCGCTGGGCAACGGTGGCGCCAGCTACGGCGGCGAGAGTTTCTTCTACTCTTTCGTCAACAACAATATCTCCGTGGCACTTCGTGCGATGGAAACCAGCGGCAACACCAAGACGCTGTCCGCGCCGTCGCTGGTGGTGCTGAACAACCAGAAGGCGCATATCCAGGTCGGCGACCAGATTCCCATCACGCAGACCTATATCAACACCAACGCCAACTCCGATAACACCATCGGCCAGCTGGAATACAAGGACACCGGTGTGATCCTCAACGTGCGTCCGCGCGTGAATCCCGGTGGCCTGGTGTACCTCAACATCAACCAGGTGGTGAGCGCGCCCGGCCAGAAGGACACCGCCACGGGCAACTTCCCGATCCAGCAGCGCGAGGTGGCCACCCAGGTGGCCGTACAGAGCGGGCAGACGGTGTTGCTGGGTGGCCTGATCAAGCAGGACGAGGGCGTGACCGACACCGGCATTCCCGGCCTGAATCGCATTCCCGTCTTCGGCCGTCTGTTTGGCTCCACCACGCGCAGCCGCAACCGCACCGAGCTGATCGTGCTGATCACGCCGCGCGTCATCACCAATGGCGACGAAGCCAAGCAGGTGACGGACGAATACCAGCGCAAGTTCGAATCGCTGCGCCCGTATCGGGGTGATACGCCCACGTCGGGAACGACCCGGACCGGTAACGGCGAGCCGACGGTGACCGTGCCTCTGCATCCGTAAGGCACCATGGATAGTCCCGCGCTGCGCTAGTGCGCGGGCACCAGCGGGGTAGGGTAGGCAAGCCGCGGCCGGTAGGGTTGCACCGAGGTTCCGAGGTTCGGTCCCATGCGGTGTCCCAGGGCGGCGGCGTTGTAGAGGCCCAGCTGGTTGGTGGCGCGATGGCCGACGTCGGTACCTTGCGGCACCGGTAGGGGCGGCGTGTTCGTGGGGGCGACAGCGCGGTTCAGGCACTCGAACGAAAGCGCCGCGGTGCCCGCGCCGTTGGCCTCGGCGCAACCCGGAGCATCGGCTGACGCATTGACGCCGGGCAACGTGACGACCGCCCCGTGGTCGGCCACGGTCTGTGCGCTGCACCAGCCGCCGTCCAGCGCAGCGATGCACAACGCGATGGCAACAACACATCGCTTCGAGGCGTTCGCTGCGACGCCTTTCAGTCCACCTTGCCGAATATGCATCGTTCTCTTCCCCGCGATATCCGGTGATGGATAACACGCAAGTTCTCGCGGGTAAACGTCATTCCCCCGCTGTCATGGTCGTGTCATCGAGCCTGTCATCGAAACAGAGCCTGACTGTCATTCCGCGCGCCTAGCCTTCGGCCCGAAGACGAGCTTCCGTCCCGTCCGCCAGAGCGCGAGGAATGACCTTGGCACGCAGCGTTTTCGCGCTCGTCGCGTGCATGGTCCTGCTCGCGTCGTCCGGTGCGGTCGCGCAGGTGGGCAGGCCGTCCGAATCACCCCAGGGGACGGCAGAAACGCATGCGTCAGCGCGCTTCGACATCGACGAACAGTCCCTCGCCAGTGCCCTGCGCGCCTTCGGCGAACAGAGCGGCATTGCCGTGCTGTTCGACGACGCGCTGGTCGCGGGCCGCCTCAGTCGGGGTGTGCACGGGACGGCGAGCCCGCACGATGCGTTACGTATCCTCCTGCTCGGAACCGGCCTGGGTGCACGTTTCTCATCGACGAATGCCTTCACCGTGACCGCCGACGCGACAGCCCCGACGCCTGGCGTGCCCGATGCGCCCGCGATGGCACGGGACGGCTCGCCCTCGCTCGGCCAGGGCGATGCCTTCCTGATCCAGGCGAGCATCGCCCAGGCCTTGTGCGCAAGGCAGGACACCCGCCCGGGTGGCTTCCGCCTCGCCTTGCAGCTGTGGATCGACGGCTCCGGGACCGTGGAACGGGCATCCGCGCTCGCGCCTTCCGACGATCCCGCGCGAGATCGCCGGGTACTGGCCGCGGTGCGCTCGGTGCGTCTACCGCCCCGGTTGTCCGGCATGAGCCCGGTGACCGTGCTGCTCGTGCCTTCCCCCGCGTCGAACGATCCCTGCCGCGGCGTCCGCGCGGGGGAGGATTGACCGTGGATACGTCGATGCTCGGCCTGTTCCTCGACAATTACGAGGACTTCCGCCGTCGCCTGCGTCGGCGACTGCGCTCGGACGACCTGGTCGACGACGTGCTGCAGGAGACCTACCTGCGCGTGCGCCGGCTCGACCCGAGCGAGGAACGTGCCCGGCATCCCACCGGCTACCTGTTCCGCATGGCCCTCAACATGGCGGCCGATCATCATCGTGCGTCGGGGCGCCTGCTCACGGGTGACGAGGTGGACGACCTGATCAACGGCGTCCACGATGGCCTCGATCCCTCCGCGGTGCTGTCGTCGCGGCAGGAGGTGCTGGCGCTGTCCGAGGCCCTGGACACGTTGACCCGTCGCCAGCGCGACATCCTCATCGCGGCCCGTGTCGACGAACAACCCCAGGCGGACATCGCCGCGCGGCATGGCATATCCGTGCGCATGGTGGGCAAGGAACTGAAGAAGGCGCTTGAGACCTGCGCCACAAAAGTGGGTCGGAAATCGTTCCAGCGGTTCGGTCCCGGTGCGGGCGAATCGTCTTGACCGATATGGACACCCTTCTCCTGCAACGCAGCGACCGCGAGGCACACGCCTGGCTGCTCCACCTCACCTCGGGCACGGCGACCCGCGAGGACGGTGAGGCGTTCCGGCGCTGGTGCATGGCCGACGAACGGCATGCGGAGGCCTTCGCACGCACGCGGCGCCTGTGGGAGCACCTGGGGCCGGCGATCGCCGAACACCGCGCGGGCGCGTCACGCGGGGATCGGGTCGCCCCGCGCCACGGCCTGCGCATGGACCGAAGGCGTTTCCTCACCGCGGCCGTCGCCGCGTCGGTGGCCGCCGTCCTCATCGGACGTCATGGGCTCGACCTGATCGCCACCGCCGATGCCTCGACCCTGCACACCGCGGTGGGCGAGCAGCGCCGGGTCGACGTGGCGCCGGGCATCCGGGTGGAAATGAACACGGCCAGCGACATCCACCTGCTTACCGACGGGCGGCGGGTCACCGGCATGCGGCTGCGCTCGGGTGAGGCGGTAGTCCACATCGACCCGAGCCGCCGTGCGCCGTTCGTGGTGCAGGTGGCCGATGCCACGCTGGCCTCGGCGCCGGGCAGTGCGTTCGCCTTGCGCTGCCACGACGCGGCGACCAGCGTCACCTGCCTGGACGGGCAGACCGAACTGACCTGGGCATCGACGACGACGCGGGTCAAGCCGTCGCAGCAGGTGGACGTGGATGCGAACGGCCTGTCCGCGCCGGTCGCGGTGAATCCGGATACCGCACTGGCGTGGCGCCGTCGTGTGCTCATCTACGACAACCAGCGGCTGGCCGACGTGGTCGCCGATATCAACCGCTACCGGCCCGGGCGCATCGTGATTACCGATCGTGCCCTTGCCGAGCGTCGCGTGCATGCGCGTTTCACCCTCGCCCAGATGGCCGACGTGACGACCCTCATCCAGGACGCGTATGGCGCCCACGCCACGCATCTCCCGGGGGGATGGGTGCTGCTCAGCTGAGCACGCGCCCGGGCGGCGCTTGGCCGGCCCATGAATCTTTCGTGACAGCGGTTCAGTGCCACCCGTGTTCCCGCGTCTAGGGGACAAACGGAACGACAGGGGACAGTCCGCGTGGCTACACGAGTAATACGGGTGAACGCATGAGTCGTGCCACGACGTCACGCCACGCGCTTGCGTTGGCGCTTGCGCTCGGCCTCGCCGTGAACGCGTCGGCCCAGGATGCGCCGACCGCGTTCGACGTCAACGAGTATGTGGTCGACGGCAACACGACCTTGCCGGCGCTGGATATCGAAACGGCGGTCTATCCGTTTCTCGGTCCCGGCAAGTCGATGAACGACGTGAGCGCGGCCCGGGACGCCTTGCAGAAGGCCTACCAGGCGCACGGCTACCAGTCGGTCGTGGTGGACCTGCCGCCGCAGCAGGTCAAGGGCGGGATCATCCGCTTCCAGGTCACCGAGAACACGATCGGCCGCGTGCGCGTGGAAGGCGCGACGTATCGCTCGCCGAAGGACATCCGCGACGCGGTGCCGGCGCTGCATGAAGGAGACGTGCCCGATTTCACCCGGGCCCAGCAGCAGCTCACGGACGTGAACCGGCGCAGTGGCGCGCAGGTGGTGCCGGTACTGACGCCCGGCAAGCTGCCGCAGACGATGGACGTGACGCTTAAGGTCACCGATGCCTCGCCGCTGCACGCCAGCCTCGAGGTCAACAACGACCACAGCGTGAATACGCCGGAACTGCGCACCGTTGCCAGCGTGCGCGACGACAACCTGTTCCAGGCAGGCCATGCGGCCTCGCTCACCTATATCGTCGCCCCGCAGCATCGCAATGCGGCGGAAGTCTGGGCCGGTTCCTACCTGGTGCCGCTCGACAGCGACTGGAGCGTGCTGGCCTCCGGTTATAAGTCCAACAGCAACGCCAATGCCGTGGGTGGCACCACCGTGCTCGGCAAGGGCAATGCCTTCGGCTTCACGCTCCTGCGTACCTTGCCGGCCCATGGGTCGTACAGCCAGTCGCTGTCGCTGGCGGTCAACCGCAAGCACTTCGACCAGAACATCACCCTGGGCGGTGCCACCTCGAAGGCGCCGATCACCTATATCCCGTTGACCGCCGGTTACCAGGGCCAGTCGGTGGACGAGAAGACGGTGCAGACGATCTCGCTGAGCGCCACGGCGGGCTTTCGCGCCGGCAGCAGCAGTTCGGCCGAGTTCGACTACCAGCGCTACCGCGCGCGGCAGAACTTCTTCTACGTGAAGGCCGACACCAGCCGTACCCATGTCCTCGACAACGGGTTCAGCCTGTTTGGCCGCCTCGGCGCGCAGGTGTCCACCTCGTCGCTGATTTCCAGCGAGCAATACGCCGCCGGCGGCGAGAGCAGCGTGCGCGGTTACCTGGAAGCCGAACAAACCGCGGACCGCGGCGCCATCGGCTCCATCGAGTTCCGCTCACCGTCGATCGCCGCACACCTGGGCGCATGGGTGAACGACTGGCGCTTCCATGCCTTCCTCGACGGCGCGCACCTGGCCCTGATGAACGCCTTGCCGTCGCTGGTCGATCCATCCCGTCCCGAGGCCGGCAGCAAGACGGTGAAGAGTTACGACCTCTCCAGCGTGGGCCTGGGCACGCGTTTCCAGATCTTCAACATCGCCACCGGCGCGTTCGAGGTGGCCTATCCGTTCAACGACGGGCAGGCCACGCGCGCCCACGACACCCGTATCCATTTCTCGCTCAAGGCGGACCTCTGACCCTCGGGTCGGGTCCACGCATCCAGGGGACATCACCGTGAAACGACTTCTCATCCTGACCGGCCTGCTGTTGCTGACGCTGGTGCCGGCCGCGCATGCCGAGACCTCCTGGTGGAACCAGGACTTCGCCTTCCGCAAGGCCATCACCATCGACAGCACGGCCAAGGGCGGCAACCTCACCACGGCGGTCGGCCGCGTGCCCCTGCTGGTCCGGTTGCACTCGGGCAACTTCACGTTCGACGGTGTGTCCGAAAGCGGCGCCGATGTGCGTTTCGTCGCCGCGGACGACAAGACCCCGCTGAACTACCAGGTCGAAAGCTTCGATCCGGTGCTCGGCGTCGCCCTGGTCTGGGTGGACGTGCCGCAGCTGGCGGCCGATGCCCAGCAGCCGATCTGGATGTACTACGGCAACCCGAAGGCGCAGGGCGGCGAGAAGGCCGGTGCCGTGTTCGACGCCGACTACGCGGCCGTGTATCACTTCGAGGAACCCGCCGGCACGCCGCCGCGCGACGCCACGGCGTACGCCAACAACGCCACCGGCAACGACATCCCCACCGTCGACGGCGTGATCGGCAAGGCCGCGCGCTTCGACGGCAGCAAGGTGGTGACGCTGCCGGGCAGCGTGTCGATGAACGTCGCCGACGGCGGCACCTTCACGGTCAGTGCCTGGGTCAAGGTCGATGCCGTGGCCGCGGGTCGTTCGCTGCTCTACGCGCGTCGCCAGGGCACGCAGAAGGTCTTCGTGGGCCTCGACAACGGCGTGCCCTTCGTACAGGTGGGCGACGCGGTGAGCCCCGTCGGCGAGCCGATCAAGGCCGGTGCCTGGACCCATGTCGCCGTGACCGCCGCGGGCAACGACATCGCCCTGTATGTCGACGGCAAGCCGTACGCAAAGCTGGATGCCCGGCTGCCCGCGATGAGCGGCCCGGCCACGCTCGGCGGCGATGTCGCCGGCCAGGCCGATACGCTGGTGCCGTTTGTCGGAACGATGGACGAGGTGCGTATCTCGCGCATCGCCCGTCCGGCGGCGCTGATCGCCGTGGACGCGCAGACCCAGGGCGCGGAGTCGAAGCTGCTGGCCTATGGCCCGGACGAGAAGCAGGCCGGCGTCGGCTTCGGCTACTTCGGCATCATCGTCAAGTCGGTGACGGCGGATGCCTGGTCCATCATCGGCATCCTGATGATCATGGCCGTCCTGTCCTGGGTGGTGATGTGGCAGCGCGCCACCTACGTGAACCGGGTCAGCCGCGCCAACGAGGATTTCCTCGACGCGTTCCGCCAGCAGGGGCGCAACATCCTCGCGCTGTCGCGCGATCCGGCCGCGGACCGGCTGGAGGCCTCGTCGCTGTATCGCCTGTACAAGGTGGGCGCCGGCGAAGTCTGGGGACGCCGTGACGCGGACGGCCGCGACCACATCGCGCCGGAATCCATCGAGGCCATCCGCGCCACGATGGATTCGGTGCTGGTGCGCGAGAACCAGCGCCTCGCCAAATCGATGGTGCTGCTGACCATCGCCATTTCCGGCGGTCCCTTCCTCGGGCTGCTCGGTACGGTGGTCGGCGTGATGATCACCTTCGCCGCCATCGCCGCGGCGGGCGACGTCAACGTCAACGCCATCGCCCCCGGCATCGCGGCGGCCCTGCTGGCCACGGTG
Source organism: Luteibacter sp. ME-Dv--P-043b (assembly GCF_030209605.1). NCBI lineage: Bacteria > Pseudomonadati > Pseudomonadota > Gammaproteobacteria > Lysobacterales > Rhodanobacteraceae > Luteibacter > Luteibacter sp. ME-Dv--P-043b. The sequence continues at coordinate 19,554 of NZ_JARVRT010000007.1, read as the reverse complement.
GCCGGCCTGTTCGTCGCCATCCCGGCGCTGTTCGGCTACAACTACCTGCTGATCCGCAACAAGAATGTCACCGCGAACATGCAGGTGTTCGTCGACGAGTTCGTGACGCGCCTGGCGGAACAGCAGCGCAGCACCCACCCGACCGCCGTCGCGGCCTGAGGAGCGGACATGCGCGCCCAAGACGACGACAAACCGTACGACGACATCAACATCACGCCGATGCTCGACCTGGCGTACGTGCTGCTGGTGATCTTCATCATCATGACCACCGCGTCGGTGCAGGGCATCAAGGTCAACCTGCCCAAGGCGAGCTCCGCGGTGAGCATGGCCAAGCCGCAGACCAAGGCGATCACCATCTCCGACACCGGGCAGATCTTCCTCGACGCCTACCCGGTGACGATCGCCGAGCTGGAGCAGCGTCTGCGCTCGCTCAAGGCGCTGAACCCGGATTTCCCGGTGGTGGTCAAGGGCGACTCGACCGTCCAGTACCAGAAGGTGATGGACATCCTGGACCTGCTGCGCCGCGTGGACCTGCCGCAGGTCGGTCTGGTCACCGGCAAGGCACCGAAGGGTTGATCGCGTGAGCCCACACGACATCCCCCGTCGCAGGCAACGCCGCTGGCTCGGTCCGGCGATCGGCGCCATCGCGGTCGTTTTGCTCGGTGTGCTGATCTGGCATTTCGCCGGCAGCACCGTGGGCGTGCGCCGGGAAGCGCCGCGCATCGCCACCATCACGCCGCTGCCGCCCCCGCCCCCGCCGCCGAAGGAAAAACCGCCGGAGCCGAAGAAGGTGGAAGAAGACATCAAGCCGGTCGACAAGCCGCAGGACGTTCCGCAGAAGCCGGTGGACGCGCCCAAGCCGAGCAACGACGTAGCCCGCAACGTCACCATGAATGCCGACGCACAGGCCGGGTCCGACGCGTTCAACATCGGCGCGGGCGACGGCGGCGGCATGGTCGGTTCCGGTGGCGGCACCGGCAGCGGCACGGGCAGTTACGACCAGTACCTGGGTTACGCCATCCAGCAGGCCGTGCAGCGCGACGGCCGGGTCAACCGCCTGGCCTTCGACGTGCGCGCGGATATCTGGCTGGATGCCGACGGCAAGCTCACCCGCGCCGAACTGGTCGGCTCCAGCGGCAACCCGGACACCGACCAGGCGTTGCTCGACGCCCTGCGCACGATGCCCCACATCGACGTCGCGCCGCCGTCGTCGCTGCATTTTCCCCTGCGCGTGGCCATTCGCGGGAAGCGCCCCGCATGAGCCACGCCACCTGTTTCCCTTCGAAAGACACGACCCTGGATAGCCGGAGAGTTCGCATGACCATCGGAAAGGCCCGCCATCGCCCCGCGCGCGCCATGTTGGCCGCCGCCATCGGCCTGGCGATCTTCGCAGGCTCGGTGCACGCGCAAAACGCACCCTCGGACAACGCCACGATCAACCTGGTTCGCCTGCTGGTGAAGCGTGGCGTGCTGACCCAGTCCGATGCCGACGGACTCGTCGCCCAGGCCGCCGCCGAGGCGGCCCAGGCGCAGAAACTGGCCGGTACCGCGAATGCCGCGCCGGCCACGCCGGGCCAGGTGCGGGTCACCTACGTGCCGGAGGTGGTGCGCAACCAGATCAAGGATGAACTGCGCCAGGAAGTGGTCGCCCAGGCGAAACAGGAACACTGGGCCGAGCCCGGCAAGCTGCCGGAGTGGCTGGACCGCATCCAGTGGACCGGCGACATGCGCGTGCGCGACGAGTTCCATTACTACGACAAGGGCAACGTGCCCACGATGGTCGACTTCGCGCAGCTCAACCGCACCGGGCCGTACGACCTCAACAGCGGCAACCTGCCGCCCTTGCTCAACACCCTGCAGAACCGCACCAACTCGCTGCGCATCCGCGCGCGCCTGGGCGTGAACGTGGACCTGGGGCAGGGCGTCACCGCGGGTATCCGCATCGGCACGGGTAACGACAACAACCCGGTCTCGACGACGCAGACGCTGGGTGGCGGCCTGGCCAAGAAGGACCTGTGGCTCGACCAGGCCTGGCTGGCCTGGAAGCCGACCGCGTGGGCGCAGTTCATCGGCGGGCGCATGCCCAACCCCTTCATGAGCACCGACCTGCTGTATTCGAACGACCTGAACTTCGACGGTGTGGCCGGCCGGTTCGACGTACCCGTGAGCGATGACGTCAGCACGTTCGCCACGGTCGGCATGTTCCCCATCGAATACCAGGCCGACGACTTCCCCTCCAACGGACCGGCCAAGGACGCCAGCCGCGACAAGTGGATGACCGGCGCGCAGATCGGCGGCACCTGGTCGTTCAGCGAGGATACGCGCTGGAAACTCGGCCTGGCCTATTACCGCTTCGATCACATGCGCGGCGAGTTGTCGTCGCCGTGCTCGATCTACCTGGGTGTGAACTACTGCGACACGGACGATACCCGTTCGGCCTTCATGCAGAAGGGCAACTCGCTGTTCCTGATCCGCAACATCGTCCCGGACCCGGCCTCGCCGTCGCGCTATGCGCAGCCGCAGTTCGCCGGCCTGGTCTACGACTACCACGTCGCCAACGCCACCACCCAGTTCGACACCAAGGTGGCGGACACGCCGCTGCGGCTGGAAGCGGATTACCTGCGCAACCTGGCCTACCACCGTCGCGACGCGTTCCGGCCGGACGTGGGCGTCAACCGGCTGGTGAACAACTTCGGTGCCGGCGACGTCAGCGAAGCGACGTACAAGAGCGGCCCGGTGGGCTGGATGCTGCGCGCCACCCTGGGCGACGTGAATCCGCATGCCGCGGGCGACTGGAACGTCAGCCTGGCCTACAAGTACCTGCAACCGGACGCCGTGCTCGATGGCCTGACCGACACCGACTTCCACCTGGGCGGCACCAACGCCAAGGGCTTCATCCTCGGCGGCAGCTACGGCGTGTCCACCTACGCATGGCTGACCCTGCATTACTTCAATGCCCGGGAAGTGTTCGGGCCGCCGCTGTCGATCGATGTCTTCCAGCTCGAAATGAATGCCCGGTTCTGAGGAGACGACATGAAACGAACCCTCATCGTCCTCGCGCTGCTCGCCGTGTGCCCCACGGCGTTCGCGCAGACCGCCAGCCTGGAAAGCCGGCTGCGCGACCAGTTGCGCGACACCCGCACGCAACTGCAAGACCTGCAGGCCCAGCAATCGCAGTGGGCCGTGCAGAAGGCGGCGCTGGAGAAAGAGCGCGACGAGGCCAGGCATAGCGACGACGTGGCGCACACGGCATCGCAGCGGCCGGCCGGTCCGTCACCGGATGCCGTCCGCGCCCTCGCCGACGAGCGCCGCCGCCGCGAAGCAGCCGAGGCGGACGTGCAACGTGGCAAGGCCGACAGGGAGTCGTCGGGGGTGGCGCTGCGCACGGCGGAAGCCGAGCGCGCGCGCCTGGCCAGGGAGCTGGATGTCGTTCGTGGCCAGGTCGATGCCTGCACCGCGCGCAATGTCCGCATGTACCAGGTGGGCAGGGATGTGATCGCGGCCTACGAGAACATCGACCTGGGCGACATCGTGTCGTCGCGGCAGCCGTTTGCCGCGAAGTCACGGGTGAAGCTGGAAGCCGCCGCGCAGTCGTTCGGCGACCGGCTCTACGAACAGCGGTTCGACCCCCGGGCCGGCCAGGCATCGGCGACACCGTGAGGCGGGGGGTAGCCCATGTATCCGGGTCATGACGTCGCCTCGCCGACGGATCGCGCGCCGCGGATGTGGTCGCGTGCCCGGATCGATGCGGGGAGCCGCGACATGAGCTGTCCCTACGCCCTGGCCGAGATGCTGCGTCAGCTTTACTCGGCCGGACAGGCCAAGGCCGCCGATGTCTTGCTGGCGCGCTGTTCGCTCGACGGGCTGCAGCGATTGCTGGACGAGTCGTCCGCCTTCCTGGGCGCACGCGTGCGATATGCCGTGGTCGAGCACCTGCGCCACCGCAAGCCGCTGCTGGAGGAAACCGCGCTGTCGACCATGCGCGCGATCGCCAGCGTGCTCAACGCCTGGCTGCACGACGGTCGCCGCCTGGCGATCCGCGCCGTACTGCGCGAATTCAGCGGGGAGGAGCTCAGGGAGCTCGCCGCGCTGCCCGAACTCAACGATGAAGTGGCAACGATGACTGGTGATTTCTCATGAGCGCGCGTATCCGGACTCCTGCCGCCACCCTCCGCCCGCTTCCGCCCGCGTCGCGACCGCCGTTCCGTCGCAAGGCGATGTGCCGGCTGATCGCCCTGGCGCTGTTCGGCGGCGGTGTCGCCCATGCGGCGACGACGCCTCCGCCGTTCAGCGCGGCGTGGCTGGCGGCCAGGCAGCCGGGCGCGACGCCTTCATCGTCCGATACCGTGCCACGCGCCGATGGCAGGCCTGCCAGCCTCACCCCGGGTAACGCGCTGCAGCAGCAACGTGTGCAGCAGTCGATCCAGAACCTCGACCATGCCGCAGCGGCCCTTGCCACGCAGATGCAGCAGCAGGCCACCGCCGCGGCCACCGCACCGCGTGTGTCCGGCGTGCCCGACGGCCTGGCCGAGGGTGGCCTGAAGCCGGCGGCCGGCCTCGCCGCCGATCCCACGCTGTGGCAGAACGCACGCCAGCCCACCGATACCGTGGCAGCCAACGCCAGGCACACGGTGGAAGTGAAGCAGACGGCGAAGAAGGCGATCCTGACCTGGGACAGCTTCAATGTCGGCCGCGACACCACGCTGTATGTCAACCAGAGCGCAGGCAACCTCACCTCGGGCGGGAATGACTGGGTGGCGCTCAACCGCATCACCGATCCCACCGCGAAACCCAGCACGATCCTCGGCCAGATCAAGGCCGAAGGCACGGTGTACCTGCTCAACCGCAACGGCATGATCTTCGGTAGCGGCTCGCAGGTGAACGTGCATTCGCTGATCGCCAGCTCGCTGGATATCTACAGTCCCGACCGGGCCACCAGCAACGCAAGGTTCCTCGCGGAAGGCTTCGCCTCGACCGCCTCGGGCGGCCCGCAAATGAGTGTGTTGCAGTCCGCCTTCGCCCCGGGCGCGGGGCACGACGTCACGATCGAGAAGGGCGCCGGCATCACCACCGGTGCGCAGGGTTTCGCGATCGTCGCCGCGCCGAACGTCGTCAACGAAGGCGCGGTGGTCTCGGACGACGGCCAGGCGATCCTCGCCGCGGGCACGGTGTTCGATGCATCGCTGGCGGGCACGTCCGGGCGCATCCTGTTGTCGGAGACATCCAGCGGCGCCTACACGGAAGGGCGCGGCACGGTTAGCAACCGCGGCCTGGTGCAGGCGCGTCGCGGTGAGATCGACCTCACCGGTTACGGGGTGGCGCAGGACGGGGTCGTCGTGGCCTCGACCAGTATCGCCGCACCCGGAACGATCAACATCACCGGTCAGTCGGGACGGGGCAGCCGCTCGGGTCCGGTGACCTTCGGCGCCCAGTCGGTCACGACCATCCTGCCGGAGAAGGACGGCGCCACGACCTCCTCGACCGCCGCCGCCGACAAGGTGTTCACGCCCGGCAAGGTCACGGTGACGGGCGGCAACGTGAGCCTCGCCTCCGGGGCGCTCATCGAAGCGCCGGGCTCGACGGTGGCGCTCACCGCGATCCGCGACAGCTCGCTCACCGGCGAAGGGGTGGTGGCGAACGCGGGCCGCGTCTACGTGGATGCGAACGCGACGATCGACGTGTCGGGCCTGGCCGATGTCGATCTGCCGATGTCCGCACTGCTGGTGAACGTGCCGCGCATCGGCCAGAACGAACTGGCCGACTCCCCGCTGCTGCGCAACGGTTTCCTGTACACGCAGAAGAATGTGCTGATCGACAGCAGCCAGTCCGGCACGCGCGCGGACGGCCTCGACTGGATCGGCAGCCCCATTTTGAACGTGAAGGGCTACGTGGAGAACGTGCCCCGCGATATTTCGCAGATGCTCACCCGGGGCGGGTCGATCACGCTCGATGGTAACGAGGTGATCGCCCGCTCGGGTTCCAGCCTGCGTCTCGACGGCGGTTACCTTGCCTACCAGGCGGGCTGGATCACCACGCCGAACCTGCTGGGTGCCGACGGTCGCATCTACGACATTTCCTCCGCCGATCCGGACGTGGAGTACATCGGCTTCGCCGGGCAGTACACCGCGACGCACGCCCGCTGGGGCGTATCGCAGACCTATAACTCGCCGCTGCTCGGCGGCTCGCGCCGCTGGGCCGAGGGCTTCGTCTCCGGCAGCGACGCGGGCGATCTGGTGGTGCACGCGCGCAGCGGGCTGGCCCTGGACGGCGAGATGACGGCGCAGGCTACGGTCGGTGCGCGGCAGGCCGCCAACGGGACGCCGCCGGACGGCGGCACCTTCGTTTTCGATACCACCCCGGTGTCCATCGCGCCGCGCCAGGTCATTCCCGGCGTACGCCTGCAGCAGTCCTCGCAGACGCTGGAATCGCTGATGCCGGGCTTCAACGGCGGCGACGACCTTGCCGATGTGCAGGCGCCGTCGGACGATGGCCAGACATGGTTGCTCCTTTCCGCGAATACGCTGGGCAAGGGCGGCTTCTCCGCGCTCACCATCAACAACCGTGACGGGGCGATCGAAGAGACGGCAGGCACCCAGGTCACCGTGTCGCCGGGTGGCAGCGTATCGATGGCCGCTGGCCGCATCGACATCCATGGCAGCCTCGTCGCGCCGTCCGGCGCCATAACGCTAACGACGCAGACGCTGGCGCAGTTCGCCGACCATGCGAATCCCGCGCCGGACATCACCCTGACCGACGGCGCGCTGCTCAGCACGCGCGGCCTGTGGGTGAACGATACGAATCGCGCAGGCACGGACGTGGCAGGAAGCCACTTCGTCGATGGCGGAAACATCACCCTCGCCACCCGCCAGAGCTACCAGGGCGATGTCGAGGCGCAGGTCGACCAGACCGGCTCCATCCGCTTGGCCCGCGGCAGCACGATCGATGTCTCCAGCGGGGGTTACGTGGGCCTCGACGCTCGCGTGGCGACGGCGAACGGCGTTCCCCTGGGGCGTGGCGGCAACGTGTCGCTGCTGCTTTACGACGTGCCGTCCACCCTGGCGTTCGGCGACCAGAAGCCTCCCACGGCGCTGGACAGCGGCTACCTCGTCATGGATGGCGCGATCAACGCGTATGGATTCGCCGGCGGCGGCACGCTTGCCCTGCACGCGGCGCAGGTCCAGGTGGGTGGCGATCCCGCCGCCATGACCCAGCCGAACGGGCTTTACCTCACGCCGTCGTTCTTCCAGGGGCAGGGCTTCGACAACTACGTGCTGCACGCGGTCACCGACGCGACGGTCGCGCCCGGCACACAGGTCCAGGTGCGGCGCGCCAATCGCGTCGCCGACCTGGATGCCTTGCGCTTCCTTGGCAGTGGAACGGATATCGATGCGTCCAACGGTGCGTCGGTCATCGGTTACCTCGATCCGTACCAGCGCTGGGCCACGCGTGGCACCGGAACCGGACAGGGGCCGGGCTTCACCCTGGTCGCCGGCGATTACCTCGGATGGCCCTCGCGCGGTTCCGCGGGCGGGCAGTCGGCCGCGCCGGTCTATGCCGGCGTCAGCGGATCGGCGGACATCGGCGCGGGTGCGCAGGTGGTGGTGGACGCCGGCGGCACGATCGCGCTCGCTTCCCCGGGTGCGGTGGTCGTCGACGGCACGTTGCGCGCGCCAGGCGGCAACATCTCGCTGACGAACAGCAAGGCCGGCAACACGGTGCAGGTGCAGCCTTCGCGGGTCTGGCTGGGTGCCACGGGTGTACTGGACGCCAGCGGCGTCTCGCTGATCGACACCCAGGCCACGCCGGCGACGCTGACGGGCGCGGGCGCGGGCGCAGGTGTGTCGGTGCGCGCCACGCCACGTACCGGCACGGTGCTCGACGGTGGCCGTGTCACGCTCGACTCGCCCTATACGGGCTACGTGGTCGCGGCGAACGGGTCGGTCATCGATGTCTCCGGCGCCAGCGACACCTACGACCTGCCGACGGGCACGCGTCGGCTCAACGGCACGACGGTGGACGACGCCCCCACCGCGGTATGGAGCGACGCCGGCAACATCACGATTGGCGCCGTCTCGGGCCTGTACCTGGGCGCCGCACTGAGCGCGCATGCCGGCGACACGCGTGGCGAGGGCGGTTCGCTGGCCATCGTGCCGCGCGACGAGGTGGGCGGCGACGCCTGGGCGCCCGTCACGATGCTCGTTCGCGCCCGGGTGGAAGACGCGCCTGGCTACGCCTCCTCCGTCACCGATACCGGTGCCTCCGCGCAGGGTGTGCTCGCCTTCGGGGCGGACCGTCTGCAGGGATCGGGCATCGCGAGCCTGTCGCTGGGTGCCGACCCTGCGGGCGGTGTCGCGAACACGATCGTACCGGTGACCTTTGCAGGCGACGTCGATCTCGATCTCGCACGGTCGTTCTCGGCGTATGCGCTGGCCTATCGGGCCGTCGGCAACGACGCGACCGGCACGGAGCCGGTGAACGGATTCCGCAGCGGTAACGGCCAGGTCCATCTTCGCGCGCCCTACGTTCACCTGGCGGGCGGCGCACCCAGCGTGACGGCAGCGGAGGCCGGCGACGGCACCCTGCTCGTGCAGGCGAACGCGATCGACCTTGGCGGCGCCCTCAACCTGCAGGGCTGGAGCGGTGCGTCGTTCAACGCCACGGGCGATCTCCGCTTCGCCCAGGACGCGCAGCTTGCCTACGACACGGCGGGTGCGCGTGTGCCGGGCATGCTCTTCAGCACCGGCGATCTCACCTTCCGCGCCGCGCAGGTCTATCCCGCCACCGACTACCGGTTCGTCATCGACGCGAACGCCTCGGGGATCGCCGATGCGCAGGGCAACGCCCGCGAAACCACAGTCACCTTCCTTCCCGGCGGACCGTCGTCCGCACCCTTGTCCGCGGGCGGCGCGCTGCTGGTCAGCGCGGATCACATCGAGCAGCAGGGCACGCTGCGCGCGCCGGCGGGCTCGTTGATTCTCGGCGTGAGCGATCCGCAGGCCGCCGCGTCCGCCTTCGGTCTGGGCGCCGCCTACGCGCCGCTCGTGGCCACGACCTCGGTGCACCTCGCTCCGGGAAGCATCACCTCGGTGTCGCTGGGTGGCGCGACCGTGCCCTACGGCAGCACCGTCGACGGCGTGGACTGGCGCTATAACGGTGCGGCCAACGTGTCCTCGGCCGCGCTGACGGCACCGCCGTCGAAGCAGGTGGAACTGCACGGAACCGCGCTGGCGCTGGACAGCGGTGCATCGATCGATCTTGCCGGCGGTGGCCAGTTGCAGGCGGCTGAGTTCGTCGCCGGCGTGGGTGGCACACGCGACGTGCTCGCGTCGTCAGCAACGGGCACGGGCGCGGCCGTGTACGCGATCCTCCCCGGGTTCACCGGCCCGGTCGCGGCGCAGGACAGCGCTTTCTCCAGTGCGGGCGGTACGCAGCCCCGCGTGGGACAGTCCGTCTACCTTTCCGGCATGCCTGGCTTGCCCGCAGGGATGTATACCTTGTTGCCTGCGCAGTACGCGCAGCTCAGCGGCGCCTACCGCATCGTGCAGGACACCACGGCGCAGGACAGCGTGCTGGGCCGTTCCTCGCGCATGGCCGACGGCACCTATGCCGTGTCCGGTTACTTCGGCGATGCCCTCAGTGGTGCGCGCGATGCGCGCAACACCCGCTTCCTCGTGCAGTCGGCACCGGTGTGGCAGCAGTATTCGCAGTACCGCTTCACCGATGCGGATACCTTCTTCACCAGCCTGGCGAGCAAGAAAGGCCAGGTCGCCACGCAGCGTCCGATGGACGCCGGCCGCCTGATGATCGACGCGGGCCAGCGGTTGGACCTGGGTGCCACGCTGGCCACCACGCCGGGCAAGGGCGGGCGTACCTCGCAGGTGGACATCGCGGGGCAGGCCATCCAGATCCTCGGCGCCGGCGATGTGGCACGCGACGGCTACCTCGGCATCGCCGCCGACGGCCTGACCACCCTGGGTGCGGGAAGCCTGCTCATCGGCGGCACCCGCAGCGCAGCGGCCGACGGCGACCATGTGGACGTGAAGGCGAGCAGCGTCCTGCTGTCGAACGATGCGGCGCATCCGCTGTCGGGCCAGGAAATCCTCCTGGTGGCCGCGGGTTCGCCGGATGGCGAAGGCGTGGTGCTCGACGATGGCAGCGTCATCCAGGGGCGTGGCGACGCGAACACGGGTGGCAACAACGCCCTGGTGTTCGGTCGGAACGCAGCGATCGACGCCAGCGGTGCGCCGGTCGCTGCGATCAGCGGCGACGGCTCACTGCTGCGTGTGTCGCAGAACGGCGCTTCGTCGGTGACCCGCCTGGGCCTGCCCGTCGACGGGACGGCGCAGGGGCGCCTCACCATCGGCGCCGGCGCCAGTGTGGACGGCGGCAACGCATTGACCCTTGACGCCACCGGCCGCATGCGCGTGGACGACAGCGCCTCGCTGTCGGGCAAGTCGATCGATGCCACCGCCAACCGCGTGAGCTTCGTGGCGGACGGTGCGGTCGGCGCGGATGACGGCCTTTCCATCGGCTCGCGAACCGTCGCGCAGCTGCGTGGCGCGGACAGCGTGGTGCTGCGAAGCCGTGGCGAGATCGACTTCGTCGGTCCGCTCGATATCGCGTTCGATCGGGCGCTGACACTCAGTGCGGGTGCGCTGGTCGGCGACGGCAGCGACGTGCGCCTGCGCGCGGGCACGCTGACATTCGCCAACGTGCTCGGCGCCGCCGCGGGTGCGGCGCTGGCAGGGTCCGGCACGTTCGACGCCCAGGCCAGCGAGGTGGATTTCGGCGCCGGCACGCTCGCCCTGCATGGATTCGATGCCTTCAACGCCACCGCCGCGCAAGGCTTTGTCGCCCAGGGGCAGGGCGGGGTCGACTTCGGCGCCGCCGCCGTGGCGCTCAGCGCGCCGGTATTCGTCGCCGACGGCGGTGGTGCGACGACGCTCGGCACGACGGGAACGATGTCGCTGCGTGGCGCCGCCGGGAGCGCCCTGACCCGCGACGGGCTCGGCGGTTCACTGACCCTGCAGGCGGCGTCCCTCGACGATGCCATGAACCTCACTGCTACCTCGGGAACGCTGCGGCTGCGTGCGACGGACGGCGACCTGACGGTCACCCCCGGCACGGTGCTCGACGCCTCCGGCGCGGTCCGCACCTTCTTCGACACCGCCGCGTATTCCGCCGGCGGCAATGTCAGGCTCGACGCCGGCAAGGGGAACATCGTCATCGGCGACGGCGCGGCGATGCGTTTCGCGGGCACGACCCAGGGCGGTGACGCCGGTACGTTCCATGCGGTGGCCGGCGGCAATCTCCTGCTCGGTGGCAGCTACGACGGCCATGCGCTTGCCGGTAACCGTGGCGGTTACTTCACGGTCGGCTCGGGTGGCACGCTGGACCTGGATGCCCTCTCGGCACTCGCCGCTTCGGCAGGTGCGACGGGCCTCGTCGACATCAGCAGCGGGCAGGGCGACCTCACGCTGTCTGCCGGCCATGCGTTGACGGCGCAGAAGGTGTACCTGTACGCCAACGGCGGCACGGCGCGCGTGGACGGTCGCATCGACGCGAGTGCCCCGGCAGGCAGCCGTATCGAGGTGTGGGGCCGCCAGGGCGTGGATATCGAAGGCCAGCTGGATGCGCACACGTCCATTCCCGCCCAGCGCGGTGGCGACGTGGTGCTGGGCACCACGGGCACGCCCAACGGCCAGCTGGACCCGACCCGCGGCTACGAGCAGGTGGACCGCCAGGATGCCGGTTACATCCATATCGGCGCGAATGCGGGCATCGACGTCTCCGGCGGTTCCGGCGATGCGTTCTCCGGCGGTCGCGTCAGCATGCGCGCGCCGCTGCTTGCCGACGGCGACGTGCCGATCACCGTCGACGCCGCCTCGGCGATCAAGGGCGCGCGCGACGTCACCCTCGAGCCCTATGCCGTGTGGAGCACGAAGGACACCTCCACGGGCGCGCAGCATTTCGACGGCATCGTCGACCCCGCCGGCTGGTACGCGAATGGCGGCGCCACGATGGTGGCGGGCAAGTGGACCGATGCATCCGGCAAGGTCCTGGCCGCGCCGGTCGGCGACGACCAGATCGCGACCTACCTGTCGAAGTACTTCTTCTTCCCGGATGCCGTGAACGCCGACCATGCCGGCTTCTACGGTTACCTGGGTGGCGACATCGCGAACGGCCCGGGCACGCTGATGGGCTTCGTGCAGCAGCCGGGCTTCAGCTTCGGCTCGCGCTTCGCGGACATCCGGAACGTGAACGTGCGACCGGGCATCGAGCTGCGCAATCCTTCCGACGGCCCGTCGCAGGGCGACATCGCCGTGCTCACCAACTGGAACCTGGGCGCGGGCGTCACCGGTAGCGACGGCAGAATCCAGCTCGCCTATCGCTATGGCAGCGAGGCGCCGATCCTGACGGTGCGCGCGGCCGGCCATCTCGACCTCAAGGCCAGCATCACGGATGGTTTCTACCAGCAGAACGACGGTGCTGCCTTCAACAACCCGGGCAAGGCCACGTCGCCGACCAACCCGACGGACCCCACCAACCCCACGGACCCGACGAACCCGACCGATCCGACCGATCCGGGTACGCCTCCGGACAATGGCTATACCGATTCCGTGGCCGCGTACCAGACCGCCGACCAGTACCTCGTCGACAACGGCAACCTGTGGAACGGCAGCATCAACCTGCGCGACGGCGACCCCGATAACGCGATGACGCCCGGCGGCGGCACCGCCGATATCAGCAAGGATCCGTACTACCAGCCGTTGCAGGCTCCGCTCCAGGGCCAGAGCACGGCTTACTACACGAATTACCGGCAGTACCTCGTCGAGTACGGCGACGGCGACAACCCGGCCTGGGCGGCGGCCTTCTCACGCGCGAACAACGTGGTCGGCTTCCTGGTCTACAACCCGACCACACTGGCGGCGCCGCAGCCGGGTTCGTATACGAACTATGCCGACTACGCGACCGACTACGAGAGCTGGCTGGAAGGCCATTTCGACATCGACAACCGTGGCGTCACCCCGTCGCCGATCCTGTTGCCGGTGGATAGCGAGTACGCGGCCTGGTCGCAGAACTACACCGCCTATATCGGCGGGCACGATACGTATTTCCGCTACGTGAACGGGCGCGTCGGCAACCGGCTCAGCGGTAGCCAGCTGTTCTATGCGCCCTTCGCGCCGAAGTCGGACGGCGTCGGCGGCGGCTCGGGTTCGGGCTCGGGGTCGGGGGCGAATCCGAGCTCGGGGACGAGCCCGGCGTATGACCAGTCCGTCGCGTCCTACCAGACGATCCAGAGCTACTTCGACCAGAACGGCATCTGGAACGGCAGCATCAACCTGCGCGACGGCGATCCGGACAACGCGATGACGCCCGGCGGCGGTACCGCCGATATCAGCAAGGACCCGTACTACCAGCCCTTGCAAGCGCCGTTGAAGACGCAGACCGACGCCTACTATGCGAACTACCAGCAGTACCTGACCGAGATGGGCGACGGGGACAACCCGGCCTGGGCGGCAGCATTTACCCGCGCGAACAACGTGGTCGGTTTCCTGGTCTACAACCCGACTACCCTGGCGGCGCCGCAGCCGGGTTCGTATGCGAACTATGCCGACTATGCGACCGACTACGAGAGCTGGCTGGAAGGCCATTTCGACGTCGACAACCGCGGCGTCACCCCATCGCCGATCCTGCTGCCGGTGGATGGCGACTATGCGACCTGGTCGACGAACTACACCACCTATATCGGCGGTCACGACACCTACTTCCGCTACGTGAACGGGCGCGTCGGCAACCGGCTCTCCGGCAGCCAGCTGTTCTATGCGCCCTTTGCACCGAAGTCGGACGCGGTGCCTTCGGACTCGAATCCTGCCTATGACCAGTCGGTGGCTTCCTACCAGACGATCCAGAGCTACTTCGACCAGAATGGCATCTGGAACGGCAGCATCAACCTGCGCGACGGGGACCCCGATAACGCGATGACGCCCGGCGGCGGTACCGCCGATATCAGCAAGGACCCGTACTACCAGCCCTTGCAGGCGCCGCTGAAGACGCAGACCGACGCCTACTATGCGAACTACCAGCAGTACCTGACCGAGATGGGCGACGGGGACAACCCGGCCTGGGCGGCGGCGTTTGCGCGTGCGAACAACGTGGTCGGTTTCCTGGTCTACAACCCGACCACCCTGGCGGCGCCCCAGCCGGGTTCGTATGCGAACTATGCCGACTACGCGACCGACTACGAGACCTGGCTGGAAGGCAATTTCAGCGTCGACAACCGTGGCGTCACCCCATCGCCGATCCTTCTGCCGGTGGATAACGAATACACGACCTGGTCGACGAACTACACCACGTATATCGGTGGTCACGACACCTATTTCCGCTACGTGAACGGGAGCGTCGGCAACCGGCTCTCCGGCAGCCAGCTGTTCTATGCCCCCTTTGCGCCGAAGTCCGACGCGGTCGCCACCGGGCCGGGCGATGGTGGTGGCAGTGGTGGCGGTGGCGGTGGTGGTGGCAGTACGACGCCCGTCGTCGTGCCGCCGCCGGCTCCGAACAATTCGCCTTCGAACATGCCGTCGCTGGGTAACCCCGCGTCGTTCGCGTCGGCGACCCTGCTGGGCGGTTCCAGCACGTCGTACCGTCTCATCGCCGGGGCGGACACCGTCGCCACCGATCCGCTGGCGACGTTGGCCACGGGTACTGGCGACGTGCGCCTGGCCGGTCACTTCGCCGTGCAGGACACGGTCACGGATGCCACCGTCGTGACGCCTCGCAGTCCGTACGCCGGCAAGACCTGGCTGATGCCCACCACGATACGCACCGGCACCGGTTCGATCGACGTCGCTTCGGCCGGCGATATCGCGTGGTTGGACACCGCGGCACCGGCGACGATCTACACGGCGGGTGAACCGGCGGAAGGAACCACCGCCGGTACCGACGTCAGCGTGCTGCGGCCTTCCGAGCGTGCGCCGGGAGCGGCGGACACGCAGCCGAACATGGTCGTCAACGGACTGGTGAATCCCGATCGCGCCGGCGACCTCTCGTTGCATGCCGCCGGCAATATCCAGGGCATCCAGTCGGTGAGCGATACCGATGGCAGCCTCACCAAGGGTACGGCGGGGACGCCCATCTCGCAGTACTGGTGGCAATGGATGCAAGTGGGCAACGCCGCCGACGGCAGTCGCTCGTCGATCGACTTCTCCAACTTCCGCCAGGGCGTCATGAGCCTGGGCGGCAACGTGGACGTACAGGCGGGCGGAACCATCGGCGAGTTGTCCGTATCGCTTCCCACCACGTGGTACGCCAACGATGCCCGCGATGCGATCACGACGGTGGGCGGGGGCGACCTCGCCGTGCATGCGGGCGGCGATATCCTCAGCGGCGCCTATTTCGTGGCGCGCGGCAAGGCGGACATCCGCGCGGACGGTCGCATCGGCGCCTCGGAAGCGTTGTCGGCCGTCAACGTCGGCAACGTCACCGGGCTGGGCGACACCATCACACCCGTGTCGACGCTGATCGGCATGCAGGACACGGTGGCGACGGTAAGCGGCCGGCAAGGCGTCGACCTGGGGGGCGTGTACAACCCGTCGTACTACAACTCGACCGGCGTGTTCACGGCCCTGTTGCCTGCGACGCACCCCGATGCCCAGTCGTACTCGGCGCGGTCGGCGCTCACGGTGAGCGCCCTGGCCGGCGACCTGGTCTTCGGCAGCCTGTCGGCACCGGGGCTGGTCTTTGGTGCCGGCGGCGTCGCTGGCCCCGTCCTGCCAGCCTCCCTGGCCATGAACGCCTTCGGTGGCGATATCGACATCCGCGTCAACGGGGAACTGTTCCCATCGGCATCCGGCAACCTGTCGCTGCTGGCCAGCGGCGGGATCGCGTTCTCGCGGCAGACGATCCTGGATTCGCTGGGTACGGGCTTCGGCCTGATCGACAGCGATCCGGCAGGCATGCCCAACCCGCTCGCGCCGGTGCCCAACCAGTCGATCTACCTGGGTGTCGACGATCGCACCGCGCAGAATGCGATTTACCACGATGCGGACGGCCTGCATCGCGACGACGTGCAACCCGTCCGGATCTATGCGCTGGGTGGTGACATCACCGACGGCCTGGACGCGCCCAACGGCTTCAACTACCTGTCGCTGGTCATCTACCCGGCCAAGCAGGCCTTCATCCAGGCGGGCAGGGATATCGTGAACCTGTCGCTGGTGGGGCAACACACCCGCCGCGCCGACATCACGCGTGTGCGGGCCGGACGTGACATCTACGACACGCCCTATCTCGCCAACGTGAGCTTCTACGGGCCCATTCCGAATGCCTATCATCTCGCGCCCTCGCTGCTGCTGGGAGGACCGGGCGCGTTCCTCGTCGATGCCGGTCGCGACATCGGGCCATTCACCAGCCAGACCGACGTGGCGGCGGAGACGCAGGTCGGTCAGGTGAGCAAGCCGACGGGCATCCAGGCCGTGGGCAATCTGTACAATCCCTACCTGCCGCACGAAAGCGCCGAGATCCTGGTGAACTTCGGCGTCGGTCCGGGCATGGACACGGCGGGCTTCCTGGCCCATTACCTCGATGGCGCCGACGGCCTGCCGAGCCTCGTGCCCGACCTCGTCGATTTCATGCAGCGGCGGCTCGCGGGTACGGTAACGGACACGGGCCACGTGGGCGACGAGGTCGCGGTGACGTTGACGGCGGCGCAGGCGCGGTCACTGTTCGCCCGGCAGCCGGACGATGTGCAGCGGCTGTTCGCGCAGAAAGCGCTGTTCAAGCTGTTGGCACAGGTCGGTGCCGACTACAACAGCCCGGAAAGCAAGTACTTCAGTCAGTACGCCCGTGGCTATGCCGCCGTGGAGGCCATGTTCCCCGCCAGTGACGGCTATACCGCCAACGGTACCGGCCAGGGTGGCCTCAACGGGGCGACGAAGCCGGTGGACACCGGCAACCTGGACGTGCGCAGCTCCACGATCCAGACGCAGCAGGGTGGTGACGTGACCATCCTCGGTCCCGGCGGCCAGGCACTCATCGGCAGCACGGGAGCGCCATCGCAGATCGTCGACATCAACGGTCGCGTGCTTGCGGGACCGAACACCATGGGTGTGCTCACCCTCGAGACGGGCAGCGTCAACCTGTTCACCGACAAGAGCGTGCTGCTGGCCCAGAGCCGCATCTTTACCGAGCGCGGCGGCAACGTCACGATCTGGAGCTCGAACGGGGATATCAACGCCGGCCTGGGCGCCAAGACCACGGCGGAGGTGCCGCCGCCGGTCTACGTGTGCGACGTCGATGCGTGGTGTCGTATCGATGCGCGCGGGCAGGTCGCCGGCGCGGGCATCGCCACCTTGCAGACCGTGGAAGGTGCGCCGGCCGGCAACGCTTATCTCATCGCGCCGCGCGGTACGGTGGATGCGGGCGACGCGGGTATTCGTGTGGCAGGCAACCTCGTCATCGCCGCGGCGCGTGTCGCCAACGCCGACAACATCCAGGTCACCGGTGAGTCGGTGGGTGTTCCGGTCACGGCATCGGTGAACATCGGTGCGCTCAATGCGGCGAGTGCGGCGGCGACCGCGGCGACGCAGGCCGCGGAAGATGTCGTCAGGAAGCAGCAGGCCGACACGCGCGACAAGCTGCCTTCCGAGATATCGGTGCAGGTGCTTCGCGACGGCGACACGACCTCGAGCATCGCGCCTGCCCGCGGATACGACGCGGGCAGTCCGGTCCAGGTACTGGGCCATCAGGCGGCAGGCGATGCGCGACTGACGGAGGATGAGCGACGCGCGCTGCGACAGCTGTGAGAAGGTTGCAGATGCGGCAATATCGGGATAATCATGCGCTATTTAGGCACAACGTCAGCGGGCGATGACAACGCATATGTACGTTCAATACGAGGTGTGATCGCCACGTTATGTGGAGTGAACGAAGTCATCGTTGCATCACAATCCGCGACACCGAAACACCATCAACACGTCACCGCAAGATGCCACCTTTGTCGTCGCCCCCGATCGGGGGGCTTCTATGCAAGGGGATACACCATGCGTTTCAAGAACTCGATGGGAAACACCCGCATGAAGTTGATCGCGGGCGCTGTTCTGATGAGCGTTGCGTCGCTTGCCGTCGCGCAGAGCGCCACCATCCGTGGCGGTGGCGCCACGTTGCCGGCCGTCGGTTATGGCCTCGACGTGTCGAGCCGTCAGGTCGTCCCGGCCAACGGTTCCATGCTCTGGGCTTACTCGCAGATCTCCGGTAACAAGCCGACCACCTACTGCCAGACCGGCAGCGGCACCGGCAAGAAGATCCTGGCCGGTAACGATCCGTCGGTCGCGAACGTCAACGCCGCCTGCTCGGCCACCGCCGTGCCGACCGGTTTCGGCGCGACCGGCCTTGCCCAGCCGCACTTCATCGGCTCGGACTCGCCGCTGTCTTCGTCTGACTACACCGCCTACACCTCCGGCCACAGCAGCGGCCAGCCGGTGCAGATTCCGGCCGTCGCCGGCGCCATCGCGGTGGCGTTCAAGAAGACGGGCGTGACCTCGCTCAAGCTCACGGAAACGCAGGTCTGCAAGATCTTCTCCGGCCAGATCAAGACCTGGAACGACGCCGGCCTCGCCGGTGCCGGTATCCCGTCGGGTACCACGGGCAACATCACGATCGTTTCGCGTGCCGACGGTAGCGGCACGTCGTTCGCGTTCTCGAACCACCTGTCGGCCAAGTGCGGTGCCACCTCGATCGGCGGCAACAACACGGCGACGGCGTTCAAGACCGACCAGTCCTATGCGACCGCCGCCGCGGCCTACATCCCGTCCTATGCCGCTTCGGTCACGGCCTCGGGTAACCCGGCCGTCGTCTCGACGGTTGCCGCCACGGAAGGTTCGATCGGTTACGCGGAAGCGGCCAACGCCGTGTCCAGCAACGTTCGCTTCGCCAGCGTGTCGAACGACGCCGCGCCGTCCACCTTCATCAATCCGTCGAACTTCGGTGGCCCGCTCGCCGTCGCCGTGACCTACGACAAGGCGATCGGTGCGGTCGACAGCAACGGTCGTCCGACGATCGCCGCGCTGCCGCTCACCACGCAGTGCGTCGCCCTGGTCGATCCGGCCAACTACGCCAAGCCGGCCAGCGGCTATCCGATCCTCGCCGTGTCCTACCTGCTCGGCAACTCGAGCGGCAACGGCGCCGACCTGTCGGCGGTGCAAGGCGTGCTCTTCTCGCCGTACAACACCACGGTGCGCAACAACACCGTCACCATCGGTGCGGGCGCCGGCACGGGCCTGGCGTTCCTGACCAACGCCGACATGACCCAGGCCAAGATCAACGGCTGCGTGGTCAACTAAGGTTCTGCGTGCGGACAGGGATGTCCGGTGACGAACGAGGGGCCTTCGGGCCCCTTTTTCTTGTTCTTCGCGCATGGGCGGGTAATGCCGCGAGTTCGAGGCCGAAGCCAGAGCCGGAGCCGGAGCCGGAGCCCGTCGCTCGTAGGGCACGGCGAGGAGGTACTGGGTGGTCACACTCTGCGCTCGGGCAGCGGCCGCAAGCGGCCGAACTCGCTCA
>NZ_JARVRT010000024.1:0-1143 GCF_030209605.1 Luteibacter sp. ME-Dv--P-043b | reverse complement strand
CGTGCGCTTGTGTCTTTTCGATGGGGTAGATTCGAAGTCGAGAGCGGAGTGTGGCAGGCCGATTGTGCGCGGTGCCTTGAGCACGTGTAGGAGCCCGGGCCGCCACACTCCCTTCTTCCACCAAGCCCGAACAGTTGCCCGAGTTAACGGCTCGAACATCACAAGCGTGGGCCCGTGGAAGTGCTCTCTATCCCGCCCTAGCTGGAACGAGACGATGACTTTTTACCTCGGTATCGACGTCAGCAGCAAGACGCTTGACGTGGCTTTCTTCCGTGCCGGTGAACATACCGGCGCCTGTGAGCAGTTCGACAACAGCCCAGCCGGCGCGAAGAAACTGCTTCGCATCATGGCCAGGCTGGACGTGCAACACGTGGTCCTGGAGGCCACCGGTGGCTACGAGAACCTGATTCTTGATGCCATGGCCCAGATCTATACGGTGACCCGGATCGCCTCGCATCGTGGCACCGCTTTCGTGCGTAGCCTGGGCAAGTTTGCCAAGACCGACAAGGCCGACGCCAGGGCCTTGGCCCACATGGCCCAGACCATCACGCCGCAGCCCTATAAGCCGCCAACGCCGGCGCAGCGCCATCTGCGCGGCCTGGTGAAGGGCCGGGATCAGTTGATCCGGCAGCGCGACGACAACCGCCGCCGGATCAAACGGTGCGAGTCGATGGTCGTCCAAGGGGCGCTAGAGCGGGTAGACGCCCTGCTGACCGCGGAGATCAAGGCACTCGAAGGGCTCATGGCGGAAGCCGCCAAAGCCGCCGATGCGCCGCTCGCTGAGCAACTGCTCCAGGTGCCTGGCCTGGGCAAGATCGCCGTCGCCACGCTGCTGGCCTTCCTGCCGGAGCTGGGCCAACGCGGCAATCGGCAGATCAGCGCGCTGGTCGGCGTCGCGCCGTATACCAAGCAGAGCGGACGGCGCGACGGCCCCCGCCAGATCATGGCCGGCCGGCCCTTCGTGCGGCGCATCCTTTACATGGCCGCACTCGCCGCCATCCGCAGCACCCAGTCACCTCTGAGAGCCCACTATCAGGCCCTTAAAGAGCGAGGCAAGCCTCCGAAGGTGGCCATCGTGGCCTGCATGCGCAAACTGCTCATCACCCTCAACGCCATGGTCCGCGATCAGACTCCATGGCACGG
>NZ_JARVRT010000012.1:0-289565 GCF_030209605.1 Luteibacter sp. ME-Dv--P-043b | reverse complement strand
GCCACACTCCGCTCTCGACTTCGAATCTACCCCATCGAAAAGACACAAGCGCACGATGTGCGCGAATGGCACGCCACATGCGCGAATGGCCTACGATGGCCATCGGCTCGGAACGTTATTGCAGCAGCCGGTTGATCGCTTCGATGTCCTTGAGTTCGGCAATGCCGGCGGCGCGCTTGAGTCGCAGCTTGTTGAGGATGAACTGATGGCGCAGTGCGGTGTACTGCGTGCGAATCTCGGCCAGCGTCTGGATCGCCACGACCACGTTGGTCAGGCTCTGCGTGCCGATGTCGTAGCCCGCGCGCATCGACGCCAGCGCCTTCTTGCCCGATTCCACCGCCTCGCGCGCGTCGCCGACCTGGCCGATGCCGGCGGTCACCAGGTTGAAGTAGTTGGTGGTGTCACGCGCCGTCTGTCGACGCAGCGACTCCAGGTCGCCTTCGTCCGCGTCGCGCTGGTGGATCGCCTGGCGCACCTGCGACTGGGTCAGTCCGCCGCTGAACAGCGGTACCGCCAGCACCAGTCCGACCGTGGTGGTACCCGTGCCGTACCCGGCGCCACCGCGCACGCCGTTGCGCCACGCGCCGGCCTTGTCGTAGTTCACGGCGAGGTTGACGGTCGGCAGGTGTCCGCTGCGGGCCGCGGCGATCGCGTGCTCGTCCGCCCGGACCAGGTGGCTGGCCGCCATCACGTCCGGGCTTTGGCGCATGGCCTGTTCCACCCAGGCGTTGGCGTCGTCGGGTGCGGGCGCTTCCATCGGCAGGTCTTCGCGCAGGGCCTTCAGCGTGCCGGGCTCCTTGCCGGTCAGCTGCTGCAACGCACGCCGCGCATCCTTCAGCGAGGTCTCCGCATCCACGCGCGACGACTTGATGTAGAGGTAATACGCGCGCGACTGCGTGAGGTCGGCTTCCGGCGCCAGTCCGTTCTTGAACAGCGTGGTGGCCTGGTCGTACTGCTGCTTATAGGCATCTTCGTACGAGCGGAACACCTCCACCTGGTCCTGCGCCACCAGCACGTCGAAGTAGGCCGTGGTCGCGCGGACGTACAGATCCTGCAGTTCGCCCTGGTATGTCGCGTCCTGGGCCTGGGCCGTCGCGGCCGCCTGCCGCTCCCGCGAGAACTTCGACAGGTCCAGCACCGTCTGGTCGAGGGTCAGGGTCAGGTCGCGTTGCCGGCTGTGCCCGTCCGTGGTGGTGGATGGCGCGGCGTCGCTGCTGGACTGCACGCCGATGTTGCCGGGATGGAACTGCTGCAGCTCGAGCCCGGCGGACAGTTGCGGCAGCAAGGCCGCACGCGCCTGGGGCACGCCTTCGGCCACCACCAGCCGTCGCGCGTCCGCGCTGGCCAGCACCGGATCGTTGGCCACCGCTTCGCGATAAACATCCATCAGGTCTTCCGCGACCGCTGTGGCTGGAAGGCCAATGGCGAGGGCCAGTATCGCCACCATGACGCCCGATACGTACCGTGTTTGCATGTCCCGCCCTGCCCGCCCTCGAAGATGAGGGGGGCGTTGCAAGCGGTGTGCCACGGCGAGGACGCGAGGGTCGGCACGCCACAGGCGGCCATGTCAGACGGCCGGACGGCCTTTTCGCAAGAGCTTGCGCCGGTCGGCGCCCATGTAGCGGCGGCGCCGACCCGTGTCCGCGGACGTTATCGCGCGGACACGGGCGGTCACGGGGAGCGGCCGCGTCAGAAGTTCCAGCGCACGCCCAGGTTCACCGCATCGCTGCGCTGGCGCTTGCCGATATCGGCGTTGTAGTACACGAACGTGCTGGCCTTGGGCGTAATGTCGAAGCTCATGCCCACGCCCGCCTGCCAGTGGTTGCGCACCGGCTCCGATCCCTGCACCGAGAACGTGCCACCCGGTTCGCCGGCGAAGGCATTGTTGACCGACACCGTGTTGTCGCGGGTGTTGTGCAGGTAGCGAACCATGACGATGGGATGCAGCTTCGTGCCTTCCACGCCCAGGTCCACATCGCCGACCAGGCGCGCACCGACGCCGTACTGCAGGCTGCTGGCGCTGGCGCGACCCACGCGCAGGTCCGCGTCGCCGGCATTCTTCTCGGTAAAGGCGTCGTACTTGACCTTGCTGTAATACGCGCCGACGAAGGGCTCGAGGTGCATGGCCTGACCCAGCGTGAAGCGGTAGCCACCTTCCAGCGAGGCGTTGGTGGTTTTGCCGTCGTAGCTGCCCGTGGCCTGCGGCGTGAAGCCGCCCACCGCGATGCGCCGCGAGCTGTCGGCGTTCTGCCAGCCGTACGACGCCAGGCCCTGCGCCCACCACTGCCTGTCGTTGAAGTACAGCGCATGCAGGCCGATCGCCGCCTGGTCGACATCCGTGTAGTCGCCGCGGCGATCCACCTCGGTGCGCGAGTTGGCAACGTTGGCGTGCACGCCCAGGCGCAGGTCCGGCGTCACCGGTGCGTCGGTACCGATCACTACGCCATGGATGCGGTAGTCGGTCTGCGCCACGTCCGCACTGTGGTCGAAGCTGCTGCTGGAGGTATACGGCTCGGCCCAGACAGCCGGACCACGCTCGCCGGTGTCACGCTGGAGCTTCAGGCGGTTGAACACCGTGTCCTGGTACTGGCTCTGGCCCGACAGCTCGGCGTTGGCGGCCGAGGCATAGGTTTCACCCGTGAGCGAATCGAAGGCGCGGATCACCTGCGGCGAGCGCAGCCCGCGCACGTTGCCCAACAGGGTGGACAGCGGGTCGCCACCGGAGACGGCGATCCGTTGCAGGGCCGTGGCCATCGAGCGCTGGTTGGCGCCCAGGCCCGGGAACCGGTCGAACGTGATGCCGCCCGAGCCCAGCCCGCTACCGGCCTGGCTGTAAGTCAGCGCCAGGTTGTTGCCGATCACCTGCCAGCTCGTGTCCAGGAACGGCAGGTTGCTGCCCGTCATGGTGCTGCCGGCATAGCTGCCGGTGATGCCCTGGGACGCGCTGATTACGTTGACCTGGGTGACCGGGCCGAACGACGTGCCGTTGTTCTCCACCGTCACCGTGCCGCCCAGCACCGCCGTGCCGTTGACGACGACGGCATCGGTCACGCCATTGGCGCCCGTGCGGATATAGGTGCTGGAGCCGGCGCCGAGGGTCAGGCCACCGACCGTCAGCACCGTACCCGGCGTGCCCGTACCCGCGGCCGCACCGGTCGCGCCCGGTACACCGCTGGGCGCCACCGTGCCGTCGACCACCACCGGACCGGTGACGGTACCGCCGCCGATGATCGCGCCGCCCGGGTTGATCGTGGCCGGCCCACCCAGCGTGCCGTTGACCGCGATGGTGCCCGCGACGACCGTGCCGCCCGGGAAATTCACCGTCGTGCCTGCGCCGACCGACAACGTACCGTTGCCCACGTTGAGGTTGTCGATGTTGTTGAACACGCCGCCCGGCAGGGTGGCATCGCCCGAGCCCGTGACGTCGAGCGTGGTGCCCGGGCCGGTGCCGTTCACGGTGCCGGTAACCGCCGGCAGCTGTCCGAACCCGATGCCGATGGTGCTGCCGCCGCCGAGGTTGACCGTGCCGGCGATCGGGCCCGTCACCGTCACGACGTTACCGGTGCCGCCGAGGTTGATCGTGCCCGCGCCGCCGACGGCTATGCCGCCGTTGTAGGGGTTGCTGGCGTTGAGGATGCCGCCGTTGACGGTCAGGCCACCGGTGAAGCCGGCCAGCGAGCCGCCGAGGGTAAGGCTGCCGGTGCCTTCCTTGTCCAGGCCGCCCGTGCCGCTGAGGCTGCCGTTCAAGGTGAGGTCGGCCGGGCCCTGCACGGTGACGCCGTTGCCGCCCACCGTCACGGCATTGCCGAGCGTGACGCCGGTGCTCGCCTCCAGCGCCGCGCCGTCGATGCCGAGGCCACCCGTGCCGAGGGCCGTGTCGCTGCCGACCACCAGCGTACCGCCGCCGACCGTGGTGCCGCCGGTGTAGGTGTTGTTGCCGGTCAGGGACAAGCGGATCGTGCCTTGCTGCAACAGGCTGCCGGTGCCTGAGATGGCACCGGCCAGGGTCAGGTCGTTGCTGCCGGGCAAGGTCAGCGCGGCGTTGAGCGCGATGTCGTTCGCCAGTGTGGTGACCGCCGTGGTGTCGAGGCTGGCCGCGCCGCCGACGGTGAGCGCGCCGGTACCCAGGGCCGCGCCGTTGCCGACGGTCAGGCCACCGGCGTTGAGGGTCACGCCGCCGCTGAAGGTGTTGGTGCCGCCCAGCGAGAGCGTGCCCGTGCCGTTCTTGACCAGGCTGCCGGTGCCGGCGACGGTGCTGTCGAGGGTCGCATCGGCATTGCCCGCGAGGGTCAGTGCGTTGGCGCCGAGGTTCACGCTGCTCCCCGCCACGCCGTTGAGCGAGCCGATGGTCTGGTTGCCGGCGGCGGCGATGTCGAAGCCACCGGTGCCGGCCAGGGTGACAGCCCCGCCGCTGGCCAGGCTACCGCCCGCGCCGATCGCCAGCGTGCCGTCGTTGACCGTGGTGCCGCCGGTGTAGCTGTTGGCACCCGCCAGGGTGAGCGTCGCGCCGCCGTTCTTGGTCAGGCTGCCGGCACCGGTGATGGCACCGCCGAGCGTCAGGTCGTTGCTGCCCAGCACGGTCAGGCCCGCGTTGAGCGCCACATCGTTCGCCAGGGTGACGGGGCTGAGCGCGTCGAGCGTGCCCGCGCCTGCCACCGTCAGCGCGCCGGTACCGAGCGCCGCGTCGTCGTTCACCACCAGGCCGCCGGCGTTGAGCGTGACGCCGCCGCTGAAGGTGTTCGCGCCGCCGAGCGCCTGGCTGCCCGCACCGTTCTTGATCAGTGCGCCGGTACCGGCGATGACGCCGTCATAGGTGCCGTTGCCGACGCCGTTGAGCGTGAGCGTGCTGCCGCCGAGCGTGACGTTGCTGCCGGCGACGCCGTTGAGCACACCGATCGCCTGGTCGCCGCCGCCGGCGATATCGAACGCGGTGCCCGCGTTGGCCAGCGTCACGGCGCCCGTGGGCGACAGGCTGCCGCCCGCGCCGATGGCGAGCGTGCCGTTGTTGATCAGCGTACCGCCGGTATACGTGTTGATGCCGGTGAGCGTCTCGATGCCGGTGCCTTCCTTGATCAGCCCACCGGTGCCACCGATGCTGCCGCCGAAGGTGCCGTCCGTCGCACTGCCGACCGTCAGCGTGTTGCCGCCGAGGTTCACGGTGCCGTTGCCCACCAGGGTGCCGAACACCTGCGTACCGTTGCCGGCCGAGAGGTCGAAGATGGCGCCCGTGGCGAGATTCACCGTACCGGTGTTGAGCAGGCTGGCACCGGCGCCCAGGGCCAGCGTGCCGCTGTTGATGAAGGTGCCGCCGGCATAGGTGTTCGTGCCGTTGAGCGTGAGCGTCGCGGCCCCGTCCTTGGTCAGGCTGCCCGCGCCCGTGAGCGCGCCGTTGAGGATGATGTCATTGCTGCCCGCCACGGTGAGGCCCGCGTTGAGCAGCACGTCGTTCGCCAGGGTCACCGCATTGGCGGCATCCAGCGTGGCCGCGCCGCCGACGGTGAGTGTGCCCGTACCGAGCGCGCCATCGTTGCCGACGACCAGGCCGCCGGCGTTGAGGGTGACGCCGCCGCTGAAGCTGCTATTGCCGTTGAGGGTCTGGATGCCGGCGCCGTTCTTCACCAGCCCGCCGCTGCCGGTGAGGCTGCCGCTGAACGTGGCGTCCGTCACACCCGCCAGCGCCAGCGTGTTGCCGCCGAGGGCCACGGTGCTGCCGGCCACGCCACTCAACGAACCGATGGCCTGGTTGCCGGCGGCGGTGATGTCGAACGTGCCGGTGCCGGCGAGGTTCACCGCGCCCGTGCCGGCCAGGCTGCCACCCGCACCGAGCGCCAGCGTGCCGGCATTGATGATCGTGCCACCGGTATACGTGTTGGCCGCGGTGAGCGTGACCGTGGCCGGGCCGTCCTTGATGATGCCGCCCGCACCGGAGATCGCGCCGTCGAGGGTCAGCGCGTTGCTGCCGAGCAGGTCGAGGTTGGCGCCGCCGGCGAGGTCGATGGTGTTGCCCAGCGTCAGCGCGGCACCGGTATCGAGCGAAGCGTTGCCGCCGACGTTCAGTGCACCCGTGCCGAGTGCCGCATCGTCGCCCAGCAGCAGGCCGCCGGCGTTGAGGGCCACGCCACCGGAGAACGTGCTGGCGCCGCCGAGCGCCTGGAAGCCTGCGCCGTTCTTCACCACGCTGCCGGTGCCGGCGATCAGGCCGTCATAGACGCTGTTGCCGACGCCGCCGAGGGTGAGCGTGTTGCCGCCGAGGGTCACCGTGCTGCCGGCCACGCCATTGAGCAGGCCGATGGCCTGGTTGCCGCCGGCGGAGATGTCGAAGCCCGTGCCCGGGGCGGCGACGTTCACCGCACCGGTGGCGGCGAGGCTGCCGCCCGCACCGATCGCCAGCGTGCCGGCGTTGATCGTCGTGCCGCCCGTGAAGGTGCTGGCGCCGGTCAGCACCTGCGTTCCCGTACCTTCCTTGATCAGGCCGCCCGTGCCCGCGATCGCCCCGGCGAACACGCCGTTGGTGGGACCGCCGATGGTCAGGGCATTGGCGCCCAGGTTGACTGTACCCGCACCGGTGAGGGTGCCGAAGCTCTGCGTGCCGTTACCCGCCGACAGGTCGAAGGTGGCCCCGCTGGCGAGGTTGACGATGCCGCTGCTGGCCAGGCTGGCGCCCGCACCGAGTGCCAGCGTGCCGGCGTTGATGTTGGTACCGCCGGTGTAGGTGTTGGGGCCGTTCAAGGTGAGCGTGGCCGCGCCTTCCTTGGTCAGGCCGCCGGTTCCGGTGATCGCGCCGTTGAGGGTCAGCGCGTTGCTGCCCAACACGGTGAGGCCGGCATTGAGGGCGATGGCGTTGGCCAGCGACACGGGGCCGTTCGCATCCAGCGTGGCCGCACCGCCGATGGTCACCGCGCCGACGCCGAGCGCGGCATCGTTGCCGACGATCAGGCCGCCGGCATTCACCGTCACGCCGCCGCTGAACGTGCTGGCGCCGCCGAGGGTCTGCACGCCGGCGCCGACCTTGACTAGGCCACCGTTACCCGAGACGGCACCGTCGAAGACCTGATCCGTCGCCGTACCGAACTGCAACGTGTTGCCGCCGAGCGCGATGGCGCTGCCGGCCACGCCCGACAGGGCGCCGACGGTCTGGTTGCCCGCGGCCGAGACGTCCAGCGTTGCGCCGGCGTTGGCCAACGTCACCGCGCCGGTGCTCGCCAGGCTGCCGCCGGCACCGAGGGCCAGCGTGCCGGCGTTGATCGTGGTGCCACCGGTGTACGTGTTGGCACCTGCAAGCGTGAGCGTCTGCGCACCGTTCTTGGTCAAACTGCCCGCACCCGACAGCGCGCCGGCCAGCGTCAGCGCCTGGCTGCCCTGCACCGCCAGATTGGCGCCGGCGGCGAGGCCGATGGTGTTGGCGAGGTTGAGCGCGGCGCTGGTATCGAGCGACGCATTGGCACCGACGTTCAGCGCGCCCGTACCGAGCGCGCCGTTGTTGCCCAGCAGCAGGTTGCCGCCGTTGAGGTTCACGCCACCGCTGAAGGTATTGGCCGTCGCAAGATTGAGCGTCGCGTTGCCATTCTTGGTCAGGCTGCCCGTGCCGGACACCACGTTGTTGAGCGCCAGGTCCTGGTTGCCCAGCACGGTGAGCGCGCTGCCAGCTCCGAGGTTCACGGCGTTGCCGAGCGCTACCGCGGCCGTGTTGTCCAGCGTCACCGCACCGCCCACGTTCAACGCACCCGTGCCGAGCGCCCCGCTGTTGCCGAGCAGCAGGCCACCCCCGGTGACGCTGAGGCCACCGGTAAACGTGTTCGCGTTACTCAGCGTGAGTACCGACGTACCGCCCTTGGCGAGGCTGCCGTCGCCGGCGAGGACGCCGGCGAGTGTCACGTCCTGGCTGCCGGTCAGTGCCAGCGACGTGCCGCTGCCGAAGTTGACCGCGTTGGCGAGGTTGAGTGCCGTGGTGCTGTCCAGCGCCACCGCGCCACCGACGTTCAGCGCACCCGTGCCCAGTGCATCCGCATTGCCGAGCAGCAGGCTACCCGCATTGAGGTTGACACCGCCGCTGAAGGTATTGGCGCCATTGAGCGTCAATTGCGTCGTGCCGTTCTTGGTCAGGCTGCCCGTGCCGGACACCACGCCACCCAGGGTGACGGCCTGTGTACCGGGGAGCGTGAGCGTGGCACCGGCCAGGTTCACCGCGTTGGCCAGATCGAGCGCCGCACTACCGTCCAGCGTCGCATTGCCGCTCACCGTGAGCGGCCCCGTGCCGATGGCGTTGCTGTTGCCGAGCAACAGGCCGCCCGCATTGAGGTTGACACCCCCGCTGAACGTGTTGGCACCCGTGAGCGTCTGCACGCCCGCGCCGGTCTTCACCAGCGACCCGGTACCGCCGATGACGCCGGCGAACGTCTGGGCGGTGGCGTCGCCGAAGGTGAGCGCATTGCCGCCGAGCGCGATCGTGGTACCGGCCACACCGGACAGCGCGCCGATGGTCTGGTTGCCCGCCGCCGCGATATCGAACGCCGCGCCGGCATTGGCGAGGGTGACCGCGCCACCGGCAGCCAGCGTACCGCCCGCGCCCAGCGCCAGCGTGCCGGCGTTGATCAGCGTGCCGCCGGTGAAGCTGTTGGCACCGGTCAGCGTGAGCGTGGAGGCACCGCTCTTGAGCAAGCCGCCGTTACCGCTCACCACACCGCTGAACGTCGCCGGCTGTCCACCGAGCACATTGAGCGTGGCACCGTTGCCCAGGCTCATGGCATTGGCGAGCGTCAGCGGCACGCTGCCGTCGAGCGTGGTGGATGCATTGACGTTGAGCGCGCCGCTGCCCAGGGCGCCGCTGTTGCCGAGCAACAGGCCACCGCCGTTGACGGTCAGGCCGCCACCAAAGGTGTTGGCGCCGTTCAAGGTCAGCAGCGACGTGCCGGTCTTGACCAGGTTGCCGGGGCCGGAAACGACGCCGCCGAGCACCAGCGGCTGGCCACCCAGCAGGTTGAGCGTACCGCCGGTATTGAGGCTGACGTTGTTGGCCAGGGTCAGTGCCGTCGTGGTATCCAGCGTGACGTTTGCGCCGACGCTCAGCGCGCCGGTGCCGAGCGCACCCGCATTCCCGAGCAGCAGGCCGCCGCCGTTCAACGCCACGCCACCGCTGAAGGTATTGCCGCCTCCGAGCGTCTGCACGCCGGCACCGACCTTCACCAGCCCACCGGTGCCGATCAGCGTGCCCGCGTAGCTGGTGCTCGTGCCGAGGCCACCCGTGGTGAGCGTGGTGCCACCCAGGTTCACCGTGCCGCCCGCACCGGCGAGCGAACCGATCGTCTGATTGGCACCGGCGGAGAGATTGAGCGTGGTGCCGTTCACCAGCGTCACCGCCTGGGTCGGCAGCAGGGTGCCGCCCGCGCCCACGGCGAGCGTGCCGCCGTTGATCGAGAAAGAACCCGACAGCGTGTTGGCCGCGCCCAGGGTCAGCGTGCCCGCGCCCGCCTTGATCACGTTGCCCGCGCCGGACAAGGCGCCGTTGAGCGTGAGCGCCTGCGCACCGTTGAGGGTGAGCGTGGTGCCGCCACCGACGGCCACCGTGTTGGACAGCGTGGTCGCCGTGGACGCGGTGAGCGTGCTGGAGCCGGTGACGTTGACCGCGCCGGTACCGAGTGCCGCGTTGCCGCCGAGCAGGATGCTGCCGCCATTGAGCGTCGTGCCGCCACTGTAGGTGTTGCCGGCGGCTAGGCTCAGCGCGCCCGTGCCGGTCTTGGTCAGCGCGCCGGTGCCGGAAATCGCACCCGCGAGTCCCAGCGTGTTGGTGCCCTGCACGGTCAGGCCGGCCCCTTGCAGGTTGAGCGCCGTGGTGACGCCCAGCCCGTTGATGGCGGCTTCGAGTGCCGCACCCGACACGGTCGCCGTCGCCCCGAGGTTGTCCGCGGTGTTGAGCACCGCCGTGCCACCAGTCAGGTTGCTGGCGTTGGCGAGGCGACCCACCAGGGTCCAGCGTCCGCCTGTGATGTTGAGGTTTTCGAAATTGATGTACTGCGACGACGTGGCCGTATTGGCACCGTTGCCCGCGGCACTTTTCAGCGTCAGCGTATCGACACCGGTGCCGCCGTCGACGACACCGGCGGACGCGAAGTTGAGCACGCCCACGCCGAGCAGATCGGGTACGGACAACGCCACGCCCACGCCGGTGCTGCTGACGCTGGCGGCGGTGTCCGCCACGAAGGTGTCGTTGCCGCCACCGACGTAGACGCTACCCAGGATCTGTCCGTTGTTGATCAACGTGTTGGACGTGCCATTGAAGGCGATGCGCCCCTGCACCGTACCGCCCGCGGCATTGGTCATGTTGACGTTGCCCTGGCCCGACGCGACGATCGCCGGCGCATCCACGGCAAGCACGCTCACGCCGGCCAGCGGCTTGCCGCCGATGATGTTCGAGTTGACCAGCGTAGTGGTGCCGCCTGCGCCGTTACGTATGTCCAACGCCACGCCGCTCAGGTCGCCCACGTTGACCGAGGCAACGCCAAAGGTGCCGTACATGCCGCCGGTATTGGTGATCGTGTGGTTGCTTGCGTTGGCGTTACCGACGATGGTGCCCTTGGACAGCGCGCTGAGGATGCCCAGGAACGACGGATCGATCATCCCCGCGTTGTTCAGCGTCACGTTGTTGCCCGAGAGCGTCATCGCGGGCGTGAGCAGGCCGAGTACCGGTGCCACGCGGCCATCGGCGGTGACGTTCACCGTGAGGTTGTTGGCTGCCGTGTTGAACGGGTTGCCCACGGTCGTGCCGCCCGAGCAGGTCACGGTCACACCATCGCCGGGTGAGCCAGGCGCGCAATCCGCCCACACCTGCTGGCTGACCAGGCCCAGGAGGGTCGAGGCGAAGGCAAGGCCGATGCCCTTGCTGATCGGATGACGACGGACAGATTTCACACGGCGCTTGCTCATGACATTCCCCATAAGCACACGCGTCATCCGTCTGGCGGACGATCGCGCGCACTTCAGCGACGGCGCCGGAAACATTCCGGGCCGTGATGGACATCCGATCGATGACGTCCGCAAAACCTGCATGCGCAGGCGTTTGCTTTCGGGCGCAAGCCTAAGCGCCGGCATCGACGCTCCGATGCACAAATCTGGCGGTGGCTTTCCGGGTGCTTTCCAGGGAAGTGTCGGGAAAATCGACGATTCGGCAAACAGTGGACAAATGCGGCAACCGCGGTTCGTCTTTGCGACGGTTTACGCGTAAGTAGTCTTACTTAGAAAAGCGCTTTATTTATGCGTTTATATCGTGCTTACAGGTCGATGCCATGCGGCGTCCGCTTCACTTGCGTGAAGGGCGATTCCCTGCATGTTCGCGCAACGGTTTCTTGCCGGATAACGCTTGCGATTATCCGTGGCGCGGAGCGCGTTTCACCGAAAAGACGTGACGAGCTCTGCGCGGTTTTTCTCAAACGTGCACGCCTGCGGGAAGGAACGACCGCAGAAAGCGAGACAGCGTTTCGAGGTGCCCGGCGCCCGCGATAGCCCCGATGTAGCCGTCCGGCCTGATAAGGAACCCGTCGCCGTCGCATGCCGCGTAGGCCGACTGGAACACGCCGTCGCTGTCGCGCAGTTCGTGATCCGTGCCGACGTGATGAACATCGACGCCGGCAGGCCATGATGCGGTTTCCTCGTCGCTGTTGAAGATCATCAGTGTCCAGTGCCGGCCCTGCGTGAGTTCGAACAGGCGCTTGCGTGTGCCGTGCCGGGTGGTGAACCAGGCGTCGGGCGCACGATCGCCCGCACGAGGGCCGTACTGCCTTGACGGGGATTCGTAGCGCAACGGACTCGAGGCGTAGCCGATGTCCAGCTGGCGGGTCTCGCGACCACGTCGCATGTCACCCTGCCTCGCGGCATCGAGCAGACGCGTGGACAAGCCCAGCATCTCTTCCGCGACGGGGCGTCGTTCGTCCTCGTAGCTGTCGAGCAGCGCGTCCGCTGCGCCATCGCATACGGCTGCCAGTTTCCAGCCCAGGTTGTAGGCATCCTGGATGCTCGTGTTGAGACCCTGTCCACCGGTGGGTGGATGCACATGCGCCGCATCGCCGACCAGGAACACGTCGCCACTGCGGTAATGCGTGGCAAGCCGCGCACTCATGCGGTACACCGATACCCACGCGACATCGTCGACACGCAGGTCGGAGCCGCCGGTGCGTTGGTCTATCAGCGCCTGCACGCTGGCCACGTCGGTGTCGATGTCGCCCTCCGCCGCCACCGGCGCCTGCAACTGGATCAGGTCGGTGCCCTGCAGCGGGCAAAGCGCGAGTTGCCGGGACATGTCGCCGTCGTTGAAGCGATGCCAGTAACGCCGGTCCAGCCCATGCATTCGCAGGTCCGCAACCATGGCGCGAGCACCCAGCGTCTTGCCGGGAAAGTCGATGCCAAGCAATCCGCGTACCGTGCTGCGCCCGCCGTCGGCACCGACGAGGTAGCGGCAGGTGACCGCGCTTGCCTCGGTGGGCGTGCGCAGGCCCACGCGTATCGCATCCGCCTGGACCACATCCGTGACCTCGGTATCCCATTCCACGGCGCCGCCCAGTTCGCCGAGCCGCTCGCGAAGGATCGCTTCGGTGCGTGACTGCATCACCATCCAGGGGGCACCGTAGGGCTCGGTCGCCGTGGACCCGGCCGTCGCGATGGCCTGCTGCTCTTCCCGCCCACCGTCCGCGTCGTGAATCCATTGGCTGGGATAGGGCCCGCCCGCCGCCAGGATGCGATCGACGACGCCCAGGTCCGCGAACACTTCCAGCGTGCGTGGCTGGATACCCTTGCCGCGCGACCCTTCGAACGCCCCGGTGCGGCGATCGACGATACGATATGGCACGCCACGGCGGGCCAGTTCGATAGCGAGGGTGAGGCCCGCCGGGCCGGCGCCCGCGATCATCACGTGCGTTTGGACAGACATGCTCGGCTCCTGTTATGTGCACAATGCACATATTAAGGACGAGTCTACGGCGATGGATTAATAAGTGCAAGATACACATAAAAAGGCGACGTTCCGCGAACTGCACATGGCGATGGTGGCGCTGGTCGGCGTGATGAACCGCCCCCAGCGCGATGAGCAGCTGCTCGCCGCGGCGGGCGTCAGCCTCGATCGCGCGCTGTTTCCCCTGCTGGTGCTGGCAGGCCGCTTCGGCCCGATCGCCGTGGGCGAACTGGCCGATCGCGTGGGCCGCGATTACACGACCGTCAGTCGTCAGTTGGCCAAACTGGAATCCCTCGGGCTGATCATGCGTCAGCCCGGGCAGAAAGACCGTCGCATCACGGAAGCCACCACCACCCCGGCAGGCGTGGCCATGAACGCCGCCATCGATACGGCCCGCGAACGCATGGCACGCCAGATCTTCGATCGCTGGGAGGATGCGGATGTCGAAACACTGACCCGTCTTCTTTCCCGGTTCGCGCGAGAACTGGAGGCCGTGGACCCAGCACTCCACCTCCGCGACGACTGAGCGCACCGTCGCTCACCGGATCGCCACGGCTGCGCCGGTACAACCGGGGAAAGGCGGTTCCCACCGCCGGAGGCCGCGATCTTGAACGAAACCCTGGATGTGGCGATCGTCGGCGCGGGTGCCGCGGGCGTGGGCGCGGCGCGCCGCCTTGCGGCATCGGGGCAAAACGTCCTGCTGGTCGAGGCATCGTCGCGCATCGGCGGGCGCGCCTTCACTGTCGAGATCGATGGCCTGCCGCTCGACCTGGGCTGCGGTTGGCTGCATTCCGCGGATCGCAACCCGTGGACCGTGATCGCCGATGAAGCCGGCATCGCCGTGGATCGCCACAATCCGCCCTGGGGTCGCTCGATACCCCGACCCGGGTTTTCCGTGCAGGAGCAGGAAGAAGCCCGCGCCGCCTACGACCAGTGGCACGACCGGATCATGGATACGCCTTTGCCGAGCGACGTCGCGGCGGATCATCTCGTCCCGGGCGGCCGATGGAATGCCTACCTGCAGGCGATGAGCGGCTTCATCAACGGGGCCGACCTGGAGAAGTTGTCCATCGCCGACTACGCGCGCTACGAGGGCGCGGCCACCGGCGAGAACTGGCGACCGGTCCGCGGCTACGGATCGCTGGTCGCGGCGTCCCTGCCGATGGACACACCCTGCGCGCTGTCCACACCCGTGGAGCGTTTGGTGCTGCCCGATACCGGCGGCGTGAGGCTGGGCACGCCACACGGCGACCTGCATGCCCGCGCCGTGATCCTGACCGCCTCCACCGCGGTACTGAGCGGCCCCACGATCCGCCTGCCCGACGCCCTCGATCCCTGGCGCGAGGCGGCTGGACGGTTGCCGCTCGGGCACGATGAAAAGGTCTTCCTGCGCATCCTCGACGACAACGCTTTCCCGTCCGAGCAGCACGCCATCGGCAATCCACACGATGCGGCCACGGTGTCGTACCACATACGCCCGCTGGGCCGACCGATGATCGAGTGCTTCCTCGGCGGTGCGAGCGCGCGGCAACTGGCCGAGGAAGGCGTGATCGCCGCTTACGAGCATGTGATGAACGAGCTGGTGGCGCTGTTCGGGCGGAAGGCGCGTGAGAGCCTGCGGTTGTTGACCACCTCGCAGTGGCGGCACGACACGCGCATCGGTGGTGCGTACAGTCACGCGCTGCCGCAGTGGTCGTCAGCGCGACGGACCCTGGCGATGCCGTTCCAGGAGCGGGTGTTCTTTGCTGGCGAAGCGACGCACGAGAGCGCGTTTTCGACGGCGCATGGGGCGTATCTGAGTGGGGTTCGGGCGGCGGAGGAGGTGCTGGCTGCCATCGACATCACATGACGGACAACGTCGCCTGGGCTGCCGAACGTTCGGTCACGTGTGGCTGTCGCTTATTGACCAAGCGCAGCCTCGATCGGCGTCTCCCCGTCGATGAACCGCAGTGTCTTCCCCACGGCGATGCCACTCTCCAGCACGCTGGCAATAGCCCACGCCACATTGGCGCGGGACGTCTTGTCACCACCGGACGACGGGCCCTCCACCACATCCACCCGTCCCGAAGCGTCGTTGCCCGTCAGTGTGCCCGGGCCAAGAATGGTCCAGTGCAGTGACGTGGTACGCAGATAGGCATCGGCCGCGGCCTTGGCTTGCGCGTAGGCATAAAACCCATTGTCAGGGTCGACGTGGTCGATGCCCGCACCGATGTACGAGACCATGACGAAGCGTTTCACGCCCGCCTGGACCGTGGCATCCATCGTGCGGATAGCCGCATCGCGGTCCACGGCGTAGGTACGCTCGGGGCTACCGCCACCGGCACCTGCCGACCAGACGACGGTGTCGCAGCCCTTCAGTTCTGAGGCAATGGCATCGGTGTCGGCATGCTCGATATCGAATACCGACGGCTGCGCACCCAACGCGGAAATATCTGCCGCATGCTCAGGGTTGCGAATGAGTGCGCGCACATCGTGATGCGCAGCGACAAGACGGGGTATGAGCAGCAGCGCGACCTTGCCGTGGCCGCCGACAATGGCAATGCGGTTCATGGGGCTTCCGATTAGTGGTTTGCCCGGACTATAGCCATTGGGCTGTTGGGTTACCGTCTATGCGACCACTATCCCCAGGGGCGAGGCATTCGATTTACGATAGCGGCCTCTGGCTGGGCGTGATGGAAAAGACGATGAAGGCTACCTTGCTCAGCGATACCCGATTCGCCATGCGTATGGCGATCCTTATCCTTGTCACCCACGCCGTGGGCTATCTCACGCACGAATACGCGCATACAACGATGGCGTGGATGCTCGGCTACATGGCGAACCCCTTCGCGCTCGACTACGGCGGGCTCACACCGGCGAACCTCATCCTGCTGTCCGACGTCGGCGACAACGTGCCTTACGACGCCGTGTTCGCAAGCGGGCATGGGTCAGCCGCAGCGGCGATCGCCCTCGCGGGCCCTTTCATCGGCAATGCGCTGCTTTACGTGTGCCTGTACGCCGCATGCAGGCGTCGCGCGAGCGGGCGGATGGCTGCCGCCACGTTCTGGCTCTTGTTGATGTGCGCCGGTAACGTCTGGAGTTACGTACCCATTCGGGCGCTGGCGACGCACGCGGACATTGCGCTGGCCGCACGTGGTTTGCAGATCGGCACCGTGGCCTTGTTCCCGCTGCTGATGGTTCCATCGATGCTTCTGGTCGGACACTTCTTCGCGAAGGCCTGCCCGCTGTTCATACGAAACATCGCGCAAGGCAATCAGGCACGAGCACTACTGATGATCGCGATGACGACGACGTGGTTCTTCTCGTTCTTTGGACGCGTGGGCATGTCGGGAAGTTACGGCACGGCGGCACAGGTCTTCTCCATCGTGTCGGAAATCGTGTTGCTTCCCATCGCCCTTGCAGTCCTCTGGCATCAATGCGTGGCTGACGTCGACGCCTAAAGCAACGCTCCCGCGACATGCGCAGCGTCGTGGTAGTCCGCATGCTTCACTTGCGTTCGACAAAGGTGAAAGAGAAATATGCGATGCAGCGTCGGACAACGAAACCCTGCAGACGTTGAAACATCGCTCGATTAAGGCTTATTTCTGCGACTTCCGTCGCACGAACTAACTGTGCTGTATTCCGCACTAATTAGCCAAAACACATTTTTTGTGCGGTATATGGCACGAAACAACGTGAACCACGTCTCACAAAGCCGACTACGCAGTTAATGGAAATACCAGATCTGCCGGATTTGCATCAAGAAGCCTGCGCGTGTGCCGTCAGAGGAGAACACTTTTAGGACTGCTCATGACAATCAAACTCAAGATCACGCTGGTCATGGCTTTTTCACTCTTCGTCGCGTTACTCCTGGGTGGTACCGGGTTGGCATCGTTGTTGAGCATGAAAAGCCGGATGTCGGATCTCTACAACGATTCGATGGTGTCGATCATGGATGCGACGCGGATACGGGCTCGCACACTCGAGATACATGTTGCGACGAGCCGAGCCTTCCTGCGTATGAATGCAGAGTCCGTCGACCAGGCGGAAAAAATGCTGGTCGCCAACACGGCACTCGTCGATGCGGCATGGCGCGATTACTACCCCGCCCACACGTCCGAGGCCGACGAAATCGCACTGGCCAAGCAGTTCATCGTTCATCAGCAGACGGAAAGGCAACTCACGGCCAAGACACTTGCCGCCATCAAGGCCAAGGACGTGGCCGGCGCGAAGGAATTGCTGACCGGCCCGCTCGGCGCGGCCTACGATGCCGAAATGGCGGACATCGACCAGATCGTCAAGAGTGAGAAAAAGCAGGCTATGGCGTCCTACGATGCTGCCGTCGTCGCCGTCCATCGCACCGCGGTCTTCATGTTCTCCGTGGCGTTCCTCGGGGTTATCCTCGTTGCTATTGTTGGCGTGAAGCTCACGCGTGCCGTCATGCGTCCCCTGCTTCGCGCTCGCGAACTGGCCACTCGCATCAGCGAAGGCGAGCTGGATCACCGGCTGCAAGTGTCCGGCAAGGACGAGCTCAGCGACACGCTGCGTGCGCTCTCCGTCATGGACGCCAAGCTGTCGTCCATCGTTTCCGGCGTGCGCGAGAGTGCCTCCCAGGTGAACCAGGCGGCCCGCGACATCTCCGAAGGCAACGACGACCTGTCCGCGCGTACGCAGGAACAGGCATCCTCCCTGGAAGAAACGGCGGCGTCGATGGAAGAAATGGCCGCGGCGGTCAAGCAGAATGCCGAGAGCGCCGAAGCCGCCCGTACGATCTCGCGCGGACTGCGCGAAGACGCCCTGGCGGGCAGCGATGTCGCCGGCGACGCCGTTCAGGCCATGGAACAGATCACCCAGGCGAGCCGGCAGATCGGCGAGATTGCCGTGTTGATCGACGAAATCGCTTTCCAGACCAATCTGCTGTCGCTCAATGCCGCGGTGGAAGCGGCGCGTGCTGGCGAGCAGGGTCGTGGCTTCGCTGTCGTCGCGTCCGAGGTACGTTCCCTGGCACAGCGAAGCGCTGGCGCCGCGAAGGAAATCAAGGCGCTGATCGGAAGCACGGCGGAACGGGTGGAAGCGGGTGCCGCGCTGGTCGGCAAGACGGGTGAGGCACTGACCAAGATCCAGGGCGGCGCATCGCGTGTCGCCGAGATCGTCAGCGAGATTGCCGCGGCGTCGCAGCAGCAATCGGCAGGCGTCGAGCAGGTGAACCAGGCCGTGGTGGATCTGGACGATGTCACCCAGCGCAATGCGGCACTGGTGGAAGAGGCGAGTGCGGCCAGCCGCCATTCGCTGGAGTTGTCGGACGAGTTGATCAGGCAGGTGTCGTTCTTCCGAGTCGCCGACGCGGCAAAGGCCGGCAGCAAGGCATCGGCCGTGTCGCCCGCGCCGGCACCCCCGGCCGTGGCCGCACCGGCGCGTCCTGTCGCTGCCGTCCTTGCCGCTGCATCCCCAACCAAATCCCCTGCACGGCAGCCCGTAGAGAAGAAGGAGCTGGAGTCGGCGTGGCGGGAATTCTGAGTCGACCCGGCTGTCGGAATGAACCGGCGTCAGTCGAAGAAGATGCCGCGCAGTAACTCACACGCGCGGCATCAGCAACGCAGACAGGCGATCCGGCACGCCCGGTACACGACGCAATGCCGGGTAGCGCGGTCCACCGTGATAATCGAGCATGCCATGACGGATCTTGCCGTCTCGCTCGAAGTCGAACGAGACGGGCTGCCGCACGGACGCGGCAAGGGCCGACGACAACGCATCCGCGGTGAACGCCATGCCGTTCACCTGCGTGATACGCACACCCGGTGCCATGCCTGCCTTGAATGCAGGGCCGTCCCATACCACGCCACGGACCAGGCCCTTGTCGTCCACCGGCAAACCGAGCGAGTAACCGAGGTTGGACACACCCTCCGCCGCTTCGTCTTCGATGAAGCTGGCCGAGGGTGTCTGCACGTAGACCAGTTCCCAGCCTAGACCACGCAGGCCGTCCAGTACCCGGGAGTCCTTCGCGTGCAAGCGCTCGTCGAGAAATGCCTTCCAGTCCATCGGCGCCTGTCGTGCAAGCGCCTGGCTGACGTCGTCGAGGGTATACGTGGACGTGCCTGCATCCTTGGAAGAGACCGCGAAGAAATCGCGAGCGAAATCGTCGATGCCCCTGTGACCCTGCGAAGCGTCTTGCATGCGAGCATGCACATCGAGCCACAGCAGTACGCCTTCGGCGTAGTAATCCTTGCGCCGTTGCCACTCGGGCCACACGTTGGTGCGCCCACTGACATACAGCGGGTCGTTGGTCGTGTCCTGCAGATCCTTCCAGGTTCGGCCTAGATGCGCCTGCACGGATGCGGCATCCATCGCCAGTTTATCCCGTGTCTGCTGCAGCGTACGCATGCCGCTGCGCGCTGCCAGCACGCGGCCCCAAAACTCCGTTTGACCTTCATAGACCCACAGCAGGCTGTTGCGGGTGGGCACGTTGGGCGTCGCCAACCACGCATCCGCCGGCAGCCGCCAGCGACCGTTCCAGGCATGCACGTGCTCATGCGCGATAAGGTCGCGATTGTTGAGTTGGGCTTCGGGATGGCGCAGGTAGTCCGCAGGCAGATAGATTTCGGCGGATGAGGCGTGTTCGATGCCACCGGCCGAGAATGCATCGTCCAGCAGCACCAACGCATCGAAGCGAGCGTACGGAGCCCGCCCGAACACCGCCGAGGTTTCCGTTACCAATCGCTTCAACGCGGCTTCGTCATCGGGCGCCATAGCCAGATCCGCTGGATCCGTCGACATCAGGTCGAGCTGGACGGTGGGGGTTCCCGCCGTCAACGGCACGCGGCGGAGGTACCGGGCAGCGAACACGGGCGCGTCCAGCAGCGTCTCCATGGCGATTGGCGCGAACTGTACGTCGCCACCGTCTTGCGAGCGCACCGGTAACGCGGAGGCAATCTGCAGGCCATCGGGTACGGCAAGCGCGGCCTGAACCGGGATGTTCCTGGCAAACCAGCCGGCCGGATAGATCATCAGGTGCTGCCAGGCGATATTGACCAGATCGTCGCGAAGCAAAGCGTCATCGACGCGGGTGATGTACTGAAAATCCACCTCGAGGTGCCGCGCATGCGCCGGAATCACCACGTGGAATGCGTGCATGTCGATAGTGTCGCGTTCCCAGTCGAGCGTCTTCCCGTCGGCCTGTATCGTCAAGCCGGCCATGCTGGCCGCCGAGACGGTGTGCCCATGACTGGATAGTTCCCACTCCGGATACAGCAGGGTGACTGCGCCAGTGGCCTGCACCGGAATGACCTCGTGCACGCGGAAGACCTTGTGCGCGGTGTCACGCGCGTCCACGGACACGTCGATCTGTCCCTTGAACGCATGGTCGACGGGCAGAGGGATGGTGGATGGAGGCGTCGCAGGCATGGCATGGAGGCCTGCGGCCAGCGCAAGCATCGGCAAGCCGGTGGCCCAGCCCAACCTTGCGCGTCGCGACGGTTCGCGTACGGCGTGCTGCATTACCGGGTGACCGGTACCGCGACGCGTGCACCTTCATACCTATCAGTGGGAGAGAACAACCTCATGACGTCGTGCCCTGGTTCCGTTGGATCGGCAGGGCGCCGAAGGACTGGCTTACCGGCATCAGTTCGATCGCATTGATGTTGACGTGGGCTGGCAAGGTCGCCGCCCAGAACACGGCTTCGGCGACATCGTCCGGCGTGAGCGGCATGGTTCCGTCGTAGACGGCGGCGGCACGCGCCTCGTCGCCACCGAAGCGAACGACCGAGAACTCCGACCCTCCGGCAAGGCCCGGTTCGATGTCGGTCACGCGTATGCCCGTGCCCGCCAGGTCGGCGCGCAGGTTGAGCGAGAACTGCCGGACGAACGCCTTGGTCGCGCCATAGACGTTACCGCCGGGATAGGGGTACGTCGCCGCGATGGAACCGATATTGATGACGTGTCCGCGGCGACGCGCCACCATGCCCGGCAGGATGGCGCGCGTGACGTACATGAGGCCCTTGACGTTGGTATCGACCATCGTCTCCCAGTCATCGGGGTCCGCGGCATGCGCGGGTTCGAGTCCCAGCGCCAGGCCGGCGTTGTTCACCAGCAGGTCGATGGATGCGAGCTCGGCAGGCAGGCTGGACAACGCCGCATCCACGGCCGTCCTGTCACGCACGTCCATCTGCAAGGGGTGGACCCGTTCCCGGCCCAGCTCGTCGGCAAGGGCATCGAGCCGGTCACGGCGGCGGCCCGCGGCGATCACCCGGTGGCCTGCGGCCGCGAAGCGGCGCGCCATGGCGGCGCCAAACCCGGCGGTGGCGCCGGTCACGAGAACAATCATTGGAGTATCCAGGATATGGGATGACTCCCCGCATTATGCCGGGACGATGCCTCGCCACGCACCCGCCACCCTCGTCGCTTATCGGTTGAGC
This sequence comes from Luteibacter sp. ME-Dv--P-043b, assembly GCF_030209605.1. Classification (NCBI taxonomy): domain Bacteria; kingdom Pseudomonadati; phylum Pseudomonadota; class Gammaproteobacteria; order Lysobacterales; family Rhodanobacteraceae; genus Luteibacter; species Luteibacter sp. ME-Dv--P-043b. Next base: position 268,238 of record NZ_JARVRT010000012.1, on the reverse strand, counting down.
AGCGCCGATATTTCCGTCGCCGAGTCGGACGACTTCTTCGCCAGCTGCCGTACTTCGGAGGCTACGACGGCGAAACCGCGTCCCGACTCACCGGCATGGGCCGCCTCGATGGTCGCGTTCAGGGACAGGATATGCGTCTGCATGGCGATACCGTTGATCACCTCGATGGCGTTGCGCACGCGCTCCAGCGTCGTGCGCTGGCCGGTCACGTCGGTGGCATAGAGGATCAGCTTGGCGAACGTGCCGTCGATGGCGAAGATCGGGTTGATGGTGGCCTGGAGCCAAAGGTCGCGGCCGGCGGCATGCACCGCCAGTTCCGTGGAGATCGATTCGCCGGCGACCAGGCGTGACCGACCCTCGCCATCCATGACCGCCCGGAAGATCGACGACAGTGCCGCGCCCGCCTGGTCTGCGGTGTCCATGCCCAGGACACCGAGCATCGTCGGACTGACGTCGAGCACCGTGCCGTCAGGCAACCAGTTGGCCGTGGCCGTGGATTTCCATATGGCGGCAAGGCGGGTTTCGTCTTCCTGCGCGCGAAGCCGCGTCTCGGTGACGTTGGCCTGCACCGAAATGAACTTGCGCAACTGCCCGTCCGCGCTGAAGACCGGATTGATCGACAGGGATATCCAGTACGGCGTGCCGTCCTTCGCGTAGTTGAGGATCTCTTCGTAGAACGGCTCACGCGCTTCCAGCTTGGCGCGGATACGACCGATCGTCACGGGGTCGGAATGCTTACCCTGAAGCAGTGGCCCTGGCTTCTTCCCGATCACGTCCAGGAAAGCATGGCCCGATAGTTTAGTGAAGCCGCTGTTGACGTATTCGATGCGGCCATCCGGCCCGGTGATGATGACCGAGTTGTCGGTTCCGTTCGCCACCAGCGACAGCAACTCGAAGCTTTGCCGCTGGGCTACCTGTGCCGTGATGTCGGTGGCGAACTTGACCACGCGCACTGGCATGCCATCCAGGCCCAGCACGGGTGTATACGTGGCCTGGATCCAGACGTGCTTGCCCGTCTTGTGCACGCGCTTGAATTCCGCGACCTGGAACTCGCCCTGACGCAGACGATTCCAAAAGGCGAGGTAGGCCGGACTATCGTGTTCCTGCGGATCGACGAACAGGCGATGATGCTTGCCCACCACCTCGTCCAGCCCGTAACCGAGCGCATCGAGGAAGTTCGCGTTCGCGGTGAGGATAGTGCCGTCCATCGCGAATTCGATCACCGCCTGCGATCGACCGATAGCGGTGATCTGGCTCTCACGGTGAAGGTCCATCAGCTTCCGCTGCGTGGTGTCCTGCGCGATCTTCACCACGGACACCGCGTTGCCCTTCTCATCCAGCACCGGATTGTAGGTGGCCTGCAACCAGACCACGTCACCCTGCTTGGTCAACCGCGGGAATTCGGCCGCCTGGAATTCACCTCGTCGCAGGCTGTCCCAGAAGGCCGCGTACTCGGCGCTCTGGGCCATCTCCGCCGCCACGAACATCGAGTGATGTTTTCCCTCGATCTCGGACGCGGCATAGCCCATCAGATCGCAAAAACGTGCGTTCGCCGCAAGGATAGTGCCGTGCACGTCGAACTCGATGGCGGCCTGGGAGCGAAAAAGGGCGTCGAGCTTACGGGTGGCGTGGGACTTGAAGAGGGCGGCGAGGTTCCACACGGCGATGCCTTGGTCGGGATCTTTCGATAGAGTCCGGTGGCAAGCCAGAACCATGCCATGCAACGCGATGGCGTTACGGCGCGCCGCGGTGTGCCGGGATGCCCTTACCTCACCTAACGATATGACCTGAATTGGCATATTCGTCGAATAAAGGGCGGAGGTGAGCTAGTGCATGTAGCGCAGGAAATTACGCCTCATCGATGACCAAGCGAGGGCATGAAGCCTGGAGACCGCTGGCATACTCGACGCCCCCTGGCTTCGTGCCGCTCGAGCAGAGAACGATCGATGTCGATAAAGCCCACCACAGACATTCTCATCGCGGGCGGGGGTATTGCCGGCCTCGCGGCGTGGCGCGCACTGGAGCAGCACGGCGTGCGCTCGACGGTCATCGAACGCCGGATGCAGGCGGTGGATGGTGGCCTCGCCATCAACCTGCCGGGTAATGCCATCGCGGCGCTTGCCCGGCTGGGGCTGGGCGGGGGCATCGGTCGGATCGGCCATCCTGTGCGCCGGCGCGAATACCGCGCCGAGGACGATCGCCTGCTGGCCGCCATTGATGAGGACGCATTCTGGGGCGAGGCGATGCGTCCCCGCGCCGTGCGCCGCGCCGATCTCATGGCGTTGCTGGGAGGGGGCATGCCGAGCGACCGTGGCCGGTTCGGCAGCGCCGTCACCGCCATCACGCAGGACGCAGAGGCTGTCCACGTGCAACTGGCTACGGGTGAAACACTGTCCAGCCGCCTCTTGATCGGCGCGGACGGCGTTCATTCCACGGTGCGCGAATCGATCATGGGTGCCTCCGAAAGCCAGTCGGCGCTCATCGCCTCGGCCAGCTGGCGTTTCATGGCGCCGAACCCGGGTATCGATGGATGGACGTTCTGGACGGGCAGACGCGGAATGATCCTCTTGCTACCCGTCGACGACGCGACCGTGTACGGCTGGGTAACCGTCAGCGAAGCCGACACGGCAGCCGACGACCATGAACACCTTCGACGCACGTTCGCCCGATTTCCGGAGAGAGCACGCAAGGCCCTCGACTGGGTCTTGTCGCATCCCGAGCACCTCTATCATTCGCCGCTCGAAGAAGTGCAGGAGAGCCGCTGGCACGAAGGTCGGGTGACGCTCATCGGTGACGCTGCGCATGCGACGGCACCGGTCTGGGCACAGGGCGCGGCATTGGCCATGGAAGACAGTTTCGCGCTTGCCGCACTCGTTGCGGGTGTGGACGATCCAGCAAGCATCGGCGACCGCTTCCGCCAGCAGCGGATGCAGCGCGTCGCACATGTGAAGGCGATGACCGATCGGTTGTCGAAGGCGGCGGGGCTTCCCTATGCCGTCAGGCGCCTGATCATGCCGTTCATCGTGCCACGCAGCTACAAGGCCACGTATGGCCCACTAAGGGATAGTCAGTGACATACCGGAGTACCGCAGCATGATCGATCACCTGGATCACATCGTCCTTACCTGTACCGATCCGGAGGCGACGACGCATTTTTACGTTCACGTCTTGCGGATGAAGAAGGAAACGTTTCGCGGCGGTCGCGTGGCGTTCCTTGTTCGGAAACCAGAAGATCAACCTGCACGTGAAAGGCCATGAGTTTGAACCCAAGGCCCATTTACCCGTCCCGGGCGCGCTGGACTTGTGCTTCATGGCCAGCATCCCGCTCGATCAGGTCATCGCCCACCTGGACGCATTGAAGTGGCCGATCGTCGAAGGCCCGGTCGAGCGGACCGGCGCGACGCAGAAGATCCGCTCCATCTACGTGCGTGATCCGGACCTCAACCTCATCGAGATTTCGGAACCGATCGCCTAGATCCTGACGATGCCCTCAGAACAACTCCCCCTGTGGTGAAGCAATCCTAGGCGGCACGAACCTCGATGTATCCAACACCGTGTCCCAAGCCCGATGGAGCCCCGCCTTCCGCGTCGCCACCTGCACCCGCTTCCGAATGATGTCCGCAAACACTCCCTGCCCGCGCATGCGCGTCGCAAAGTTGCTGTCGTAATCCTTCCCACCATTCATCTGCTGAATCAGACTGATGATGTGCGCCGCCCGATCCGGGTAGTGCAACTCCAGCCACTCGCGAAACAGCTGTTTCAACTCGTGCGGCAAACGCACGCAGGTATACCCGATCGAATTCGCACCCGCTGCACCGGCTTGCTCGATGATCGCCTCGACGTCCTTCTCGTTGAGCGCCGGGATGATCGGTGCCACCAGCACCCCCGCCGGCACGCCGGCATCGCGCAACGTCTTCACCGCCTGCATCCGTCGATGCGGCGCGCTCGCGCGCGGCTCCAGCTTCGACGCCAGCTTGTTGTCCAGCGAGTTGATCGAGATGAACACCTGCACCAGCTTGCGCTCGGCCATGGGCACGAGGATGTCCAGGTCGCGTTCGATCAACGCGTTCTTGGTGACGATGGTGCAGGGATGGTTGCACTCGTTGAGCAGCGCGAGCGCCGCGCGGGTGAGCCGCCAGGTTTTCTCGATCGGCTGGTACGGGTCGGTATTGCTGCCGATGTTGATCGGTTGGCAAGTGTAGTTCTTGCGCGCCAGCTCGTGGCGGAGCACGTCGGCCAGGTTGCTCTTGGCAAATAGCTTGGTCTCGAAGTCGAGGCCCGCGGACAGGTTGAGGTAACCATGCGACGGCCGGGCGTAGCAGTAGATGCATCCATGCTCGCAACCCCGGTAGGGGTTGGTGGCGCGATCGAACCCGATGTCCGGGGAGTCGTTGCGGGTAATGACGCTTCGGGCGAGCTCCTCGCGCACCTCGGTGACCGGGCGCCGCGCCTCCTCCTCACGCGGCCAGCCGTCGTCTTCGGCGTGGTACCGCACGGACTCGAACCGGCCTTCCGGGTTGGAGGCGGCGCCGCGGCCTTTGTGCTTGTGGAACAGGGGGATAGGGCTCGACATGCGTACAAATGTACGCCACTTTCGTCTCAGAAGTCGGGATACGGTTCGCAGAATGCCGAAAGCGCGCCAGGATCAGGCGGAGGCCGACATGCCTCCGCCCGTGACGCGCTCAATCCTCCAACGGCACATCCTTGGTCTCGCGCACGAAGAACAACCCGATCACGAAGGTCATCAGGGCCACGGCCACCGGATACCACAGGCCGTAGTAGATATCCCCCTTCCACGCCACCAGCATGAAGCCGATGGTGGGCACGAAGCCGCCGAACCAGCCATTGCCGATGTGGTACGGCAGGCTCATGGACGTATAGCGGATGCGCGTCGGGAACATTTCCACCAGCCATGCGGCGATGGGCCCGTAGACCATGGTGACGTAGAGCACCAGGATGGCCAGCAGGAGTACCAGCATCGGGTAGTTCGCCTGCGCGGGGTCGGCCTTTTCGGGATAGCCCGCCGTCTTCACCTGGGCGGCGACCTTCGCGGTGAACGCCTTGCTCTGCTCAGTAAAGGCCGCCTTGTCCAGGCTGCCGCCCTCGAACGACTCGATCACCGCATCGCCGACCTTCACCGTGGCCAGTGTGCCCGCGGGTGCGGCGGCGTTGGTATACGGAATGCCCTTCTTCGCCAGTACGCTCTTGGCGACGTCGCACGAGCTGGTGAAGGTCTTCTTGCCCACCGGGTCGAACTGGAAGGTGCAGGCTTCCGGATCGGCGGTGACGACTACCGGTGCGGCCGCGGCGGCGGCTTCCACGGCGGGATTGCCGAAGTGGGTCAGGCCCTTGAAGATCGGGAACATCGTCAGCGCGGCGATCAGGCAACCGGCCAGCACCACCGGCTTGCGACCGATCCGATCGGACAGCCAGCCGAAGAAGACGAAGAACGGCGTGCCGATCAGCAGCGCGCCGGCGATCAGCAGGTTGGCCGTGGTGCCGTCGATCTTCAGGCTTTGCGTCAGGAAATACAGCGAATAGAACTGGCCCGTGTACCAGACCACGGCCTGGCCGGCGGTGGCGCCGAACAGTGCCAGGATCACCAGCCGCAGGTTCTTCCATTGGCCGAAGGCTTCGGTCAGCGGCGCCTTGGACTGCTTGCCCTCGGCTTTCATCTGCTGGAACACCGGCGACTCGTGCAGTTGCAGGCGGATGTAGACCGATACGCCGACCAGCACCGCGGAAAGCAGGAACGGAATGCGCCAGCCCCAGGCTTCGAACGCCTCGGTGCCCAGGCCCAGTCGCGTGCCGAGAATGACCAGCAGCGAGAGGAACAGGCCGAAAGTGGCGGTGATCTGGATGAAGCTGGTGTACAACCCGCGCTTGCCCGGCGGCGCATGTTCCGCCACATAGGTCGCCGCACCACCGTATTCACCACCCAGGGCCAGGCCCTGCAACAGGCGCAGCAGGATGAGCAGCACGGGCGCGGCCACGCCCATCGTTGAATACCCGGGCAACACGCCGACCAGGAACGTCGAGGTGCCCATGATCAGGATGGTGATGAGGAAGGTGTACTTGCGCCCGATCAGGTCGCCGATGCGACCGAACACGATGGCACCGAACGGACGGACGGCAAAGCCGGCCGCGAACGCAAGCAGGGCGAAGATGAACTGGCTGGTCTCGTTCAACCCCGTAAAGAACTGCTTGCCGATCAGCGCCGCCAGCGAGCCGTACAGGTAGAAGTCGTACCACTCGAACACGGTGCCCAGGCTGGACGCGAAGATCACGCGCCGGTGGCTGGTGCCGATGCTGCCGTCGGCACGCAGGCCGCTTGCGGTAGTCGCCATGTCGCTCCCCTTAGAACCGGTAGTTGCCGTTGAGCGTGAGTTCGTTGCCGGCGGTTTTCTGCCGGCCCAGGCCGTTGGTGGTGGTCGAATCGAGGTTGGCGTGGATCCACTCCACGCTGAAATCGAACGGCCCGGTGGTGTACTGCAGGCTGGCCGCTTTCTGGCGGCTCTTCAGCAGGCCGGGGGTGTTCGCCGCGCGCCAGCGCAGCACATCGTTCTCGTCGGGCTTGCTGACCGAGGCGAAGGCATACACCGTCCAGTGCGGGTCGAACTTGTAGCCCGCCTGCAGGTAACCGCCCTTGTCCTTGATATCGCCGAACTGCGACAGGTCGCCGAACAGTTCGCCGATCGCATTGCCGGTGTACACCACGCTCTTGAAGATGAACTTGCCGGGCGTCCACAGGCCGCCCAGTTCCACCGCCGTGCTCTTCAGGTTGCTCTTGATCGGCGTGGCGGTAAGGCCATCCACGCCGTGCAGGTCCACCTTGCTGTAGTGGCCGGCCACGAAGGCCTGCCAGTTGCCGCCCTTGGCGGTGAGGCGGGCTTCCACCTGCGGCTTGAAGCCCGCGTTGCCGGCGGTCTGGTAATTGGTGGTTGCGTTGGCACCGGGGCCGTTCCAGCTGCCCTGCAGCACGGCCATGTCGAAGCGCCACTTGGTGCCTTCGGAGCCGTGGTTGAGTTCCTGCATCCAGATGGCCCCGGGGAAGCGCCATCCGATCACGCCGCTGCCGTAGCCCAGCGGAAACGCGATATGCGACAGCGACTGCGGGATGTAATCGAGCGGGAACATCAGGTCCCACATCTGGCCGATGCGGAACGTGGTGCCGGTGCTGGCGTTGGCGATATCCATGTACGCCTGGCGCATACGCAGCTCCGGCTGCGAGCCGGCATAAGCACCGGTGCCGTTGAAGCCACCGAAGAAATCCATCTCTAGGCGACCGCTGCCGGCCCAGTTCTCGTTGAACTTCGCCCCGGTGAAGTCCAGCCAGAAGCGCGTGTTGCGCACGTCCACGCCGCTGACACGGCCATCGGCGCGATTGGCGCCACCGGCCGGGATCGGATACTCCGAGTTGGCGCCGTTGCCGTAGGTATACGCCTTGTTCTGGGTGAAAGCGCTGGCGTTGATGAAGCCGTGCAGCGCCAGCGACACACCGGGCGCGGTGCCCGTGGTGAAAGCCGGCTTGGCCGGGACGGTGGCGACCACCTTCTCGACCTTGGCCACTTTCTCCTCGGTCTGCTGCGATTGCGCTTGCGCCGCCTGGGCCGTGGTCGCGGCCTCCGTGGTCTGCGTCTTTTGCTCCTGGATCATCGCCTTCAGTTCCGCCAGCTGCTGCTCGAGCTGGTTGACCCGCGACTCCAGCGCCGCCTCGCGGCTCGTGGTTTTCTTCGATCGCGACTGGGCGTGGGCGAGGTCCGGGACCGCCACCATCGGCAGCATGAGGGCACAGGCGACACTGAGGGCGATGGCCTTGCGGCCACCGTAGCGGTTCGTCTTCATCATGGTCTCCCCAACCATTGGCAGCGCGAGCATGTGGCCGTTCCAGCCGGGGTTCCATTCGCCAAAGGTCGAAACTCGACCAAAGTCGTAGCCGGTGCGACCCATCGGGTCGCGTGGCGGGGATAAACTTCCCCTCATAGCCCCAACGCCGTCCTTAGAGGAGCACGCATGTCCGACATCCATCCCGTCGATCCCACCTTCGCCGCCACCGCGCGCGTCGGCAAGGCCGACTACGAGGCCAACTACGCCCGCTCCGTGCAGGATCCGGAAGGCTTCTGGAAGGACATGGCCACGCGGATCGACTGGATCGTGCCGCCGACGAAAATCAAGGATGTCTCGTTCGACCCGGCCGACCTGCACATCCGCTGGTACGAGGATGGCCAGCTCAACGTATCCGCCAACTGCCTCGACCGGCACCTGGCGACGCGCGGCGACAAGACCGCCATCATCTTCGAGGGTGACGACCCCGGCGAGTCGCGCAGCCTGACCTACCGCGAGCTGCACACCGAGGTCTGCAAGTTCGCCAACACGCTGAAGAACCTGGGCGTGGCCAAGGGCGACCGCGTGCTGATCTACCTGCCGATGATTCCCGAAGCGGCGGTGGCCATGCTGGCCTGCGCACGCATCGGCGCCGTGCACTCGGTGGTGTTCGGCGGTTTCTCGCCCGATTCCGTGGCGGCACGCATCGCCGACTCCGGTGCCAAGCTGGTCATCACCGCCGACGAGGGGTGTCGCGGCGGCAAGAAGATCCCGCTCAAGGCGAACGTGGACGAATCGCTGAACCGCCCGAATACCAACAGCGTGCACACCGTGGTGGTGGTGCGACGCACCGGTGGCGCCATCAACATGCAGTCGCCGCGCGACCGCTGGTACCACACACTGATGGAAGGCCAGTCCGCGGAGTGTGCGTACGAGGCGATGAACGCGGAAGATCCGCTGTTCACCCTCTACACCTCCGGCTCCACGGGCCAGCCCAAGGGCGTGCTGCACACCAGCGCGGGTTACCTGGTCTATACCAGCCTCACGCACGAGTTGACCTTCGACCTGCGCGAGGACGACATCTACTGGTGCACGGCCGATGTGGGCTGGATCACGGGCCACAGCTACGTCGTGTATGGCCCGCTGGCCAACGGCGCCACCGTGGTGATGTTCGACGGTGTGCCCAACTACCCGGACTTCAGCCGCTTCTGGCAGGTGGTCGACAAGCACAAGGTAACGCTGTTCTACACCGCGCCCACGGCCATCCGCGCGCTGATGCGCGAGGGCGACGAGCCGGTAAAGAAGACCTCGCGCAAGAGCCTGCGCGTGCTGGGCACAGTGGGTGAGCCGATCAACCCGGAGGCCTGGAACTGGTACCACCGCGTGGTGGGCGAATCGCGCTGCCCCATCGTCGATACCTGGTGGCAGACCGAGACCGGCGGCTTCATGATCACGCCGCTGCCCGGCGCCACTGCACTCAAGCCCGGCTCCGCCACCACGCCGTTCTACGGCATCGTGCCGGCTATCGTCGATGCCGAGGGACGGCCGCAGGAAGGCGCCGCCAGCGGCAACCTGGTGATCACCGATTCATGGCCGGGCCAGATGCGCACGGTGTACGGCGACCACCAGCGCTTCATCGACACCTATTTCAAGACCTATCCCGGCAACTACTTCACCGGTGACGGCGCCCGTCGCGACGAAGACGGCTACTACTGGATCACCGGTCGCGTGGACGACGTGATCAACGTATCCGGTCATCGCATCGGCACCGCCGAGGTGGAGAGCGCACTGGTGTCGCATGCCAAGGTCGCCGAGGCAGCCGTGGTCGGCTGCGCCCACGACATCAAGGGCCAGGGCATCTATGCCTTCGTCACGCTGAAGGCGGGGGAGACCGGCAGCGACGAGCTGGCGAAGGAGCTGGTGGCCGCGGTGCGCAAGGAGATCGGCCCGATCGCCGCGCCGGATCACCTGCAGTGGGCACCGGGCCTGCCGAAGACGCGGTCGGGCAAGATCATGCGGCGCATCCTGCGCAAGATCGCCGAGAACCAGCCCGACCAGCTGGGCGATGTGTCCACGCTGGCAGACCCGGGCGTCGTGCAGAACCTGGTCGACCAGCGGTTGATCCGGTGATGCCCGGCCACCCGTGTCGTCGCGATCGCTGATGGCCGACGTCCTCATCGCCGACGACCATCCGCTGTTCCGCGACGCCCTGCAGCGCGCGGTGCTGGCGGCGCTGCCGGATGCCGTCGTGCATACAGCGGATAGCGTGCCGGCGCTGTTCGCGCTGATCGAATCGCTGCCGGACGCGGACCTGCTGTTGATGGACCTGCACATGCCGGGTGCACGCGGCTATTCCGCGCTGGCGCATATCCGCGGCCAATACCCGGGGCTGCCCACGCTGGTGGTTTCGGGACACGAGGAAGCGCAGGTGGCGCGTCGTGCCCTGGGGCACGGTGCGTCGGCCTACATACCAAAATCGGCGTCGGTGGAACAGATCGTGGAAGCGGTGCGTACCGTGCTGGACGGCGACGTGTGGCTGCCGCACCAGTTGGTCGGTGGCAACGTGGAGCTCAAGCCCGACGAGGCGGCGGTCGCCGCGCGCGTAGCGTCACTCACGCCGCAACAGTTCCGCGTGCTCGGCATGATCGCCGAGGGCTTGCTCAACAAGCAGATTGCCTACGACCTAGGTGTCTCCGAGGCCACGGTAAAGGCGCACATGACAGCGATCATGCGCAAGCTGGGCGTGTCCAACCGCACGCAGGTCGCCCTGGCGGCAAGCCATCTGGACGTGGACAAGGAAGCCTTTCCGGGAAATACCGCGGAACCCTGAGACGCGGCAGGGCCAGGCAACCGGCTTGGCTTCGGCTCACGCCGCGCCGGTACCCGTACCTACGCGTTTCGCCAGCGCTACCAGCAGCGCGCGCAGCGCGGCCGGCCGCACCGGCTTGTGCAGCACCGGATAACCCAGCGTACGTGCACGCTGCTTCAGCGCCGTGCTGCCGTCGGCCGTGACCAGGGCCGCGGGCGGCATCGGCACGATGGTCGTGCCGATGTGTTGCAGGGCGTCCACGCCATCCATGCCTTCGCCCAGGTGATAGTCGGCGAGGATGAGATCGACGTGCGTGGTCGAGAGCACCGCCAGCGCCGCGGGTACGTCGATGGCCACGCGGCAATCCACGCCCCAGCGGCCCAGCAGGGCCTGCATGCCCTCCAGGATGGTGTCGTCGTTGTCGAGGCACAGCACCGTCAGCGGCAGCTGCTCGCCGCCGGGACGTGCCATCGTCGGCGCGCGCTTGCGCGATACCGCCGCCGTTCGCGGCACGGTGATGCTGAAGCAGCTGCCGCGCCCGACCCGCGAGCGCAGTCCCAGTGTATGGCCGAGGATGCCGGCCAGGCGCTCGCAAATCGACAGCCCCAGGCCGAGGCCTTTTTCGCCCCACGGCGATGGACGCTCCAGCCGCTGGAACTCGCCGAAGATGCGTGCCTGCTGCTCTTGAGCGATACCGGGTCCGGTATCCCACACCTCGATGCGCAGGTGCTCGCCCTCGTGGCGCACGCCCAGCAGGACGCCACCGGTGCGCGTGTAACGCAACGCGTTGGACAGGAAGTTGGCCACGATGCGTCGCAGCAGTTGCGCATCCGAGCGCACGGAAAGCGATGATGGCACCACGTGCAGCGTAAGGCCGCGCTGCTCGGCCACCACGGCGAACTGCTGCTTCAGCGAATCGAACAGGTCCGCGAGGGCAAAGGGGAGTACCTCGGGCCGGTAGCTGCCGGCATCCAGGCGCGAGACGTCCAGCAAGGCGTCGAGCAGGTCCTCGGCCGCGCGGAACGATGCGTCGATGCGTTCGGCCAGGCCGGCCGCTTCCGTGTCCAGGCCGGGATGTTGGCGCAGCGCCGAGGTGAACAAGCGGGCGGCGTTCAGCGGTTGCAACAGGTCGTGGCTGGCGGCGGCGAGAAAGCGTGTCTTCGACGCATTGGCCGCTTCCGCGTCGCGTCGCGCCATCGCCGTGGCGTTCAACGCTTCCGACAGCTCGGCCGTGCGCACCTCCACCCGTTGTTCCAGGGTTTCGTTCGCATCGATCAGCGCCTGCTCCACGGTCTTGTACGCGGTGACGTCGGTGAACGTGGTGACGAAGCCGCCGCCGGGCAGCGCGCGCCCGCGCATCTCGATCACGGTGCCGTCGGGGCGTACGCGCGAGAACACGTGCGGCGAACCGGCACGCATGTAGCGGATACGCTTGGCGACATGCTCGTCCACCTCACCGGGCCCGCATTCGCCGAGCTCGGCGTTCCAGCGGATCAGGTCCGCCACGGGCAGGCCGACGTAGACCATGCCCTCGGGATAGTCGAACAACTCCATGTAGCGGCGATTCCAGGCCACCAGGCGCATGTCGCCGTCCACCACGCTGATGCCTTGCGAGACGTTTTCCAGCGTCGTGGACAGCAGTTCGCGGTTGAAGCGCAGCTCCTGCGAGGCTTCGTCGAGCAGCGCCATGGCCTCGGCGATGTCCAGTCCGGTACCGGACAGCGCGCCCATCAGGATGCGTCGTGCGCTGGCCGCGCCCACGGCGCTCGCCAGCAGGCGTTCGGTGAACTGGATCAACGGACGATCCGCAGCATCCGACGACTCCAGTGCCACGCCGTGGCGCTCGCCGTATTCATGGAACGCACGCGCGGTGACCCGCTCGCCGACGATACGGCCGGCGATGGTGCCCAGGTCGCGCACGGTGACGCGACCGCGCCAGTCGCCGGCGCCGCCGGCGCTGCGCACGAAGGGATCGACGAACAGCGCGGCGTGCAGCCGCTCGGCCACGCTGGGTCGAAAACGCAGGGAGATGAAGACCAGGCAGCCGACGTTGGTCAGCAGCGACCAGAAGGTGCCGTGTGTCACCGGCTCCCAGCCGGTCAGGTGGAACAACTCGGTGGGTTTCAGCCAGGCGATGCCGAACGGGCCATCCTGCAGCCATGAGGTACCGATCCATCCCGCACGCGTCATGGCCGGTAGCAGCAGCGTATAGGCCCATACGGCGAAGCCGGCCAGCAAGCCCACCTGCACACCGCTGCGGCTGGCACCGCGCCAGTACAGGGCGGAGACGATAGCCGGCGCGAACTGAGCCACCGCGGCGAAGGAGAGCAGGCCGGTAGCGGCAAGGTTTTCCGCGTCCGCGATGATGCGGTAGTACACGTACGCCATGGCGGCCAGGCCGACGATCGCGATGCGTCGGATCAGCAGCACGGTGCTGGACAGGTCCGCGCGCTTTTCCAGGTCCAGGCGACGGATGCGCAACAGCATCGGCATGACCAGGTCGTTGCTGATCATCGTGGCGAGCGCCACCGCCGCGACGATCACCATGCCGGTGGCCGCGGAGAAGCCGCCGATGAAGGCGAGCAGGGCCATGCCCGTGTCGCCATGTGCGAGCGGCAGGTTCAGTACCCACGCATCCACGTGGCCACCGGTCACCTGCGGCAGGCCCAGGCCGGCGCTGACGATCGGCAGCACGGCGAGCGAGATCAGCACCATGTAGATCGGGAACAGCCAGCGGGCCCGGCGCAGGTCGCGCGGGTCCTCACACTCCACCACGCCGATCTGGAACTGGCGCGGCAGGCAGAACATGGCGCAGAAGGCGAGCAGGGTCTGTGCGACGAACCCGGGCGGCATGCTGCCTTTCTCGATCTGCTGGAGCGGCGCCCGCAGCGTTTCCTGCAGGCCGGGGCCATGTCGCCAGGCGTAGATGCCGATGGCGACGAAGGCCAGCAGCTTGACCAGCGACTCCGCCGCCACGGCCAGCATCATGCCGTGGTGGTGTTCGGTGGCATCGATGGTGCGCGTACCGAACAGGATCGCGAAGACGGCGAGCAGGGCGGCGCACCACAGGGCCGTGTCACCGAACCACCACGCGGAGTTACCGGCGCCGAGCACGGCGAACGACATCGCCACGGCTTTGAACTGCAGCGCGATGTACGGAATGATCGCGACCACGGCGATCACGGCCACCAGCGCCGCCAGGCCGTGCGACTTGCCGAAGCGCGCAGCGATGAAATCGGCGATCGAGGTGATGTTGCGCTCCCGGGCCACCAGCACCAGGCGCTCGAGCAGGCCGAAGCCCAGCACGAACAGCAGCAGCGGTCCCAGGTAGATCGGCAGGTAGGCCAGCCCGGAACGCGCCGCCGTGCCGACCGCGCCGTAGAACGTCCACGACGAGCAATACACCGCCAGCGCCAGGCTGTAGACCAGCGGACGCAGACGGGGTTGCCGCGGATACAACGGCCGACGGTCGCCCGCGTAGGCGATGACGAACAGTAGCCCCACGTAGAGCAGGGCCACCAGCAGCAGAAGCCATCCTGCGATCACGTCACCTCGCTCCCCCTTCGACAGCGTTTCGATTCTAAGGCACGCGGGCGCACTTGCCGTCGTTGCCGTTCCCACGCAGCATCGTCACCATGCCCCAGTTCCCACCCATTCCGCCGCTTGCGGACAACGACATCCACGTCTGGCACACACCGTGGCCCGGCGGCAAAGGGGAAACGTACTTCGCGGCGCTGGTTGCGGCGTACGCCGGCCCCGGCGCGCCGGACATCGTTCGCGGCGACCAGGGCAAGCCCCGGCTACCGCCTCCCTTCGACGGCCTCGGCTTCAGCTGGTCGCACAGCGGCGATGTCGCGGTGCTGGCCATCGGCCGGGGGCCGGCGGGATTCCTGCTGGGCGTGGACGTGGAGACGGAGCGCCCACGAGCCCGGGCCCTGGAGCTGGCGCGTCGCTTTTTCGCGGCGGACGAGGCCGCATGGTTGGAAAGCCTTCCGGAGGATGGACGCGTAGCCGGCTTCATTGCCTTGTGGACCGCCAAGGAAGCCGTGCTGAAGGCCCATGGTGGCGGGCTGTCCTACGGCCTGCACCGTGCCGCGTTCACGCTCCGCGGGGACCAGGCGCTGCCGCTCGTGTTCGATGGCGACCTCGGCCCGGCCGACGCGTGGCAGGTGCGACCACTGGCGCTGGGCGAGGGAAGGCGGGGCGCGGTCGCCTGGCGTGGTGGTGAACGCCGGGTCCGCGTCTTCACATCTTCGCTTTGAACCTTTTCGGCGTCGGCCGTGTCTCAGTTACGTGTGTGTGTGAGCCGTGGAGTGCGCCACAGGGAGGTGGCGCGTTATGCTGGGAAGACAGTCATTACGCACGTCGCGAAGGTGGCGTGCGTTTTTTTTTGGACCGTCGATGACCCTACTCAGCGTCAACCTCAACAAGATCGCCGTGCTGCGCAACTCGCGCGGCGGCAGCGAGCCCTCGATCGCCAAGGCCGCGCACACCTGCATCGATGCGGGCTGCGGCGGTATTACCGTGCATCCCCGGCCCGACATGCGCCACGTCACCCCGGCGGATGTCCGTGTCATTGCCGGCTTGCTGCGCGGGCGCGTGGAATACAACATCGAGGGCAATCCCTTTGCGGCGGCACGCGGCGCCTATCCCGGCCTGCTGGAACTGGCACGGGAAGTACGACCCACCCAGGTGACGCTGGTGCCCGACGGCGACGGCCAGATCACCTCCGATCACGGTTTCGATCTCACGGCCGACATCGAGACGCTCCGCCCCGTGGTGGCCGCGTTCCGTGAGTTGGGTTGCCGCGTCAGCGTGTTCGTCAACGCCGGCGGCGCCGGTTTTGCGGAGGCCAGGGCTATCGGTGTCGAGCGTGTCGAGTTGTACACCGGGCCTTACGCGGAGGCCTTTGAGCAGGGTGACGCGCGGCGCGAGCTGGCCGCGTTCGCCGACACCGCGCAGCGCGCGCAACAGGCGGGGTTGGCCGTGAATGCCGGCCACGATCTCAGCCAGGCCAACCTGGGCACGTTCAAGTCGGCCATCCCGGGGCTGGCGGAGGTGTCGATCGGCCATGCCCTGATCGGCGAGGCCTTGTACGACGGCCTGTCGCGAACGGTACGCGCCTACCTCGATATCCTCTCGTAAAAAAAACCCCGCCGTGAGGCGGGGTTTTTCGTCTAACCGGACAGACCGTGGATCAGTTCGAGTTGACGAAACCGATCTTGGTCAGGCCCTGGCCCTTTGCGTCGGAAAGCACGCGAGCCACGGCCTCGTACTGTGCCGCGTCGTCCGCGTCGATCTGCAGTTCCGGCTGGTTCGACTGCTGGGCGATCACCGCGATCTGGGCCTTGAGGCCAAGCTCGTCAACCGGCGTGTCGTTCCAATAGAGCGAGCCATCCTGGCGGATCTGCAGCCGGACGGGATCCGGCGGGTTCTCTGGGTTTTGCACGTTCGGATTCGGCTGCGGAAGATCGATCTTGATCTTATGCGACAGCATCGGAGCCGTGATCATGAAGATGATCAGGAGCACCAGCATGACGTCGACGAGCGGCGTCACGTTGATGTCCGCCATGGGACCACCAGAGTTGCCTGAACTGAATGCCATTTTCGTTACTCCTTGCCGGTCGACATGAAGCCGACGTGGACCATACCGGCTTCCTTGGCATCGCCAAGGATCTTCTTCACCACCTTGTACTCGGTGGTGCGGTCCGCACGGATCTGGAGTTCCGGCTGCGGCGACTTCGCCGCCGCAACCGCGAACTGGGCCTTCAGTTCAGCCTCGCTGACTTCACCGTCATTGAGGAAGTACGTACCGTCCGGCTTGACCGCGAGATCCATCGGTTCGACCGGGGTGTCATCCTTAACGTTCGGATTAGCCTTCGGCAGATCGATCTGGACCTTATGGGACATCAGGGGTGCCGTGATCATGAAGATGATCAGCAGAACCAGCATCACGTCGACGAGCGGCGTGACGTTGATTTCCGACATCGGGCCACCGCTGTTGCCACCGCTGGACATAGCCATGGGTCAGCTCCTTACTTCTTGACGACGACCGGCGCCGTACCTTCGACGCGAGCGCCGGTGGCGAAGAAGTCGTGCAGGTCATGCGCGAATTCGTCGAACTTGGCGTAGGTCAGGCGGTTGGAGCGCATGAAGAAGTTGTACGCGAGCACGGCCGGGATAGCGGTGAACAGACCGAACGCGGTCATGATCAGCGCCTCACCGACAGGACCGGCAACCTTGTCCATCGACGCGGAACCCGAAGCGGCGATACCGATCAGCGCGTGGTAGATACCCCACACCGTACCGAGAAGACCGATGAACGGGGCCGAGGAGCCGACCGTGGCGAGCAGGGTCAGGCCACCTTCCAGACGCAGGCTCTCGCGAGCGACGGCCTGGCGGAGTGCGCGGTCGATGAATTCCGAACGCGACAGCGTTTCGGCGAGGCGACCGCCAGCAGCCTGCTGGTGGTGAGCGACGGCCGAAGCGGCATCGAGCGCGATCTTCGAGAACGGTTCGCCCTTCGGCTGCTCTTCGAGCATACGAATGGCTTCCTGCGTCGACGAGGTGTTCCAGAAACCCTGGATGACCTTGTCGGCGCGGGCCCGCACCATGCTGTTACGGATGAAGTTGGCGACGATGAAGTACCACGAGAGTACGGACATCGCGACCAGCACCACGAACACGATCCAACCTAGGAAGTCGAAGTTGTGAATGAGGTGGTCGAAGCCCATCTGCTTGAGGGCATCGGCGTTGGAGTTTTGACCTGGCTGAGCAGGCTGAGCGGAGGTGTCTTGCAACATAACGCTACCCTTGGGAAGTCAAGCGTGAACTTAAAAGATGTAAGTGTGGGGGCTTACAGCTGGTTTAGGTTGAACGTAACGGGGACACGTGCATAGCCTTCGACGGCAGCACCGCCTCGCTTGCCCGGGTTGAATCGCCAGTTCCTTGCGGCATCCTCCGCGGCTTTGTCCAATTCGCGGAAACCGCTCGACTGGTCAACCTTGATGTCTTTCGGCGCACCGTCGACACCCACGAGGACCAGAAGAACCACCGTACCTTCATGCCGCTGACGGACCGCCTGCGGCGGATACTTTGGCGGGTTACGCTGACGGTACGACAGATTTTCGCTCGGCGCGATATCCGCCGGCGGAGCAGGCGGCGCGGGAGGCGCCGGCGGCGGAGCCGGAACAGGATTCGAGCTCGCTTCCTCGACAGCCGGCGGCGGTGGAGCCGGCGGCGGCGGAGTCGGCGGCGGCTTCACCTGCTGGATGATCTTCGGCGGCGGCTGCTTGGGGGGTTCGGGCGGCGGCGGCGGCGGAGGGGGCGGGGGCGGCGGCGGTTCGATAAAATCGACCTGCACGACTTTCTCTTTCTGCTTTTCCTGCGACTTCGGCGGCGCCATGGGCGCGACCAGCAGCAGGAAGGCGAACGAGTGCAACGCAATGGCGACTGCCAATGCGCTGGTGCGCCCCCAACTGAACGGCGCTTGGCCGGTTGATTCGTTACTTGAGGCCATCAGTCACTATCAAGAGCTAATCAAGCGGAAGTGAGCCCGCACTGCTCTTCCGGCGTTCGGCAATTGACATTGCCGAAAACGCAGGTTTCTGCAAGCGGAAAGATATGCAAGTTACACCAGCATATGGCGTTTGTATAGCGCCTGAAGGGAGGATTCGTGACGATCTTGAATCCTCCACTTTTCAGCACCTTACAAGCGCTTACTTGGTGTTCTCTGCATTTTTCAACCAGGCGTTGGCCTTGGCAGACGTTTCAGGGTCCTGCGCCGCGAGCTTCATGTCCGCAATAGCACCCTGTTTGTTCTTCTGACCACGCTTGGCTTCCGCGCGCACCATATAGGCCTGGCCCTTATGCTGAACGCCCTTGCTGATGGCATCGGTCACCGATTTCTCGGCAGCCGGGTATTGATTCTTCTGCAGCTGGAGGCGGGCGACGCTGAGCGACACCTCGCCGTCCTTGGCCAGCGGAGCAGCCTTCTGGTACGCGGCCAGCGCGGCGCTCTCGTTGCCTGCCGTAATGGCGGCGTCGCCCTGCAGCTTGTAGACCTCGGCGGAGGGCTTCACCACGCCCTTCGACAGACCGTCTTCCAGCACGGCCTGCGCCTTGCCGGCGTTGGCTTCCTGGCGCTCGCTGTGGTCCTGGCCATCGATCAGGTAGACCTTGGCGAGGTTGATATACAGCTTCTCGTCCTTGAAGGCGCCCGCGGCACGGCCCTTTTCGAGCAGCGCGATCGCTTCGGGATACTTCTGCGCCTGGATCAGCGAGGACGCCGCGTTCTGCATCGCGGTCGGGTCGTTCGGATTCTTGGCCAGCTCGGCCGAAGCCAGGTCGGCAGCCTTATCGCCCTGGCCGGTCTCCGCATAGCTGGCGGCGAGGATCTGGTCCCACGAGCCCTGCGGCTTCGCGTCCGGCATCGACTTCGCCTTGGTGATCGCGGCGATGGCTTCCGGGTACTTCTCGAGGCGGTAATCGATATTGCCTTCGAGACCGTAGGAGTCGGCGGTTTCCTTCTTGCCTTCCGAGCGCCATTCCTGCAGCGACTGCAACGCCGGGGCGTACTGCTCGTCGGCCACCAGGAACTGCGTGTACATGTACTTCAGCTGGAAATAGGTGTCGTTCGGCATGACGCCGATGTCCAGCGCCTTCTTCAGTTCGACGATGGCGCCTTTCACGTCGCCGTCGTTGTACTTCATGTTGGCCAGGCCCTGGAGGGCGAGTGCCTGGGCATACTTGCTGCTGGTGCCCGAGCCATCGGCCAGCGGCTGCAGGATCTGCGTCGCCTTGTCCTTGTCGCCATTGTTGGCGGCGTCCAGGCCCTCGTTGATGGCCTTCTGGTCTTTCTCGGTCTTGAGGTCGAGCTTGGGCTCCGTACGCGTGGCGTTCGGGTACAGCGCTTCTTTCTTGTCCTTGGGAGCCGAGTCACGCGCGCTGACCGCACCGCTGGCAAGGGAAAGAGCGACCGCCGTGGCGAGCGCGAGCTTTGCGAAGGAACCCTGTTTCATCGAATGACCTCAGGCTGTAGGACTCGGCGCTCAACGAACAGTGCCGGGGGACTACAGAGGTTAACCTGATTCTATTCCTAAGAACAAGTCGCAGTGCGATAAAAAACAATAGTCAAAACAATGACTTGTTATATGTTTGTTGGCGCAGTGCAAATTTGTGGCCCTTATGGCCCTTGAAAACGGCGTTTTCATCCTTCCCTGCGAGTTGTGACGCAGGTCAAAAAAAGAGCCCGATGCGTGACCGCCATCGGGCTCCGGGATGTAAACGCTTACGCCAGATCGTCAGACGTCCAGGTTGGCTACTTTCAGCGCGTTCGATTCGATGAAGTCGCGACGCGGTTCCACGGCCTCGCCCATCAGCATCGAGAACATCTGGTCGGCGGCCACGGCATCCTCGATGCCCACCTGCAGCATGCGACGGGTTTCCGGATTGACCGTGGTTTCCCACAGCTGCTCCGGATTCATTTCACCCAGGCCCTTGAAGCGCTGGATGGAGCGGCCCTTCTTGGCTTCTTCCAGGAGCCAGTTGCGCACGTCCGCGAAGCTGAGTACGCCGCGCGAGGCGTTGCCGCGGCGAACCACGGCGCCGGGCTGCAGGTGCAGGTCGGCGAGTTGACGAGAAATACCCAGGATGGCACGGAATTCGATACCGCCGAAGAACGCCTGCGGCATGATCCACGTGTGGCTGAGGCCGTGCTGCATCCGCTCCACTTCGACGGCGGCGCCCTGCTCGTTCAGCGCCGGACGGAAGCGCAGCTTGTAGGTGGGCTTGCCCAGGCCGCTGGCACTGAGGCGCGTGGCAATGCCATCGAGCCAGGCCTGCATGGCGACAGGGTCGGCCCACAGGCCTTCTTCCATCGGCACGTGCTCGATCATCGCGGTGAGCGAGGTGGTGTCGAAGCGATGGCTGAGGCGAGCGATCTGGTCCAGGGCGGACTGGTAATCGTGCAGCAGCTTCTCGAGGACCTCGCCGCTCACGGGTGGCGCGCCCTCTTCCGGCATCAGCGACGCGTTATCCACCGCACCCGAGATCAGGTACTGGTTCAGGACCACGTCGTCCTTGATGTACATCTCCTGCTTGCCCTGCTTCACCTTGTACAGCGGCGGCAGGCCGATGTAGACGTGCCCGCGTTCGATCAGTTCGGGCATCTGGCGGTAGAAGAAAGTCAGCAGCAGCGTGCGGATGTGGGAGCCGTCCACGTCCGCATCGGTCATGATGATGATGCGGTGATAGCGCAGCTTGTCCGGGTTGTATTCGTCCTTGCCGATGCCCGTGCCCAGCGCGGTGATCAGCGTGCCGACTTCGGCGGAGGCGATCATCTTGTCGAAGCGTGCCTTCTCCACGTTGAGGATCTTGCCCTTCAACGGCAGCACGGCCTGCGTGCGCCGGTTGCGGCCCTGCTTGGCCGAGCCGCCTGCGGAGTCACCCTCGACCAGGAACAGTTCGGACAACGCCGGATCCTTTTCCTGACAGTCCGCCAGCTTGCCCGGCAGACCGGCGATGTCGAGCGCGCCCTTGCGGCGGGTCATCTCGCGGGCCTTGCGGGCCGCTTCGCGGGCACGTGCCGCATCCACCGCCTTGGAAGCGATGGCCTTGGCCTCGGCCGGATGCTCCAGCAGGAACTCGGACAGGCGGTCGTTGACCACCTGTTCCACCGCGGTCTTCACCTCGCTGGAAACCAGTTTGTCCTTGGTCTGCGAGGAGAACTTCGGATCGGGCACCTTGACCGACAGCACGGCGATCATGCCTTCGCGCATGTCGTCGCCGGACAGGCCCACTTTGGCGTTCTTGGCGAGGCCTTCCTTCTCGATGTAGCTCTGCAGCGTACGCGTCAGCGCCGCGCGGAAGCCCGTGAGATGGGTACCGCCGTCACGTTGGGGAATATTGTTGGTGAAGCAGAACATCGTTTCCTGGTACGCGTCCGTCCACTGCATGGCCACTTCGACGGTAATGCCGTCGGCGGTTTCCGTGCTGAAGCTTACGACCGTCGGGTGTAGCGCGGTTTTCAGCTGGGACAGATGCTGGACGAAGGAGCGGATGCCGCCCTCGTAGGCGAAGATGTCCTTGCGCTCGTTGCGCTCGTCCACCAGCTCGATGGTGACGCCCGAGTTGAGGAAGGCCAACTCACGCAGGCGCTTCGCCAGGATGTCGTAGTGGAACTCGATGTTGTTGGTGAACGTGGCCGGGCTGGGCAGGAACCGCACCATGGTGCCGCGCCGCGTGGTGTCGCCCACGGGGCCGATGGGGGCCTGGGCCACGCCGTGTGCGTATTCCTGACGGTATTCCTTGCCGTCACGCCAGATGGTCAGCCACAAACGCTCGCTCAGCGCATTGACGACGGAAACGCCCACGCCATGCAGGCCACCGGATACCTTGTACGAGTTGGCGTCGAACTTGCCACCGGCATGCAGCACGGTCATGACCACTTCCGCCGTGGAAATGCCCTCTTCCGGGTGGATCTCGACCGGGATGCCGCGTCCGTTGTCCGAAACACCGACGGACCCGTCTTGCCCGATCACGACCGTGACGTAGTCGCAGTAGCCAGCCAGGGCTTCATCGATCGCGTTATCGACGACCTCGAACACCATGTGGTGGAGACCGGTGCCGTCGTCGGTGTCACCGATGTACATACCGGGGCGCTTTCGCACCGCGTCCAGGCCCTTGAGGACCTTGATGCTGCCGGAATCGTAGGCGTTGGACTGGTTCGGATCGAGAGGTTCGTTCATGCGATGCCTGGTGGTGGCGCGGGGTGCGGCCCGATGCGGCGCAGGTGCGCCGGCATAGTCGGTCGATTATAGCAAAGCCGCGACGGCACCCTGTTCCACGTGGAACACAGTGACCGGTTGGCTAGAAAGTGCGTCCGGAATGTCTGTTCCGGTGACCAGGACCTGCGCGTCGCGACCGAGAAGCTGGGCCACGACCCACTCTTGATGGGTGCGGTCCAGCTCCGACGCAAGATCGTCGAGACATATCACGGGCCACTCTCCCTTGATCTCGGCGTGAAGCGCCGCCTGCCCAAGCAGGCAGGCCAGCGCGGTCAGTTTTTCCTGGCCACGTGAAAGGTGCTCCCGCAGGGGAGCCTGTTCGAAGCTGATGGCGAAATCAGCGCGATGGGGGCCGACGGTTGTGTGGCCGCGTGCGAGATCACGGATGCGTCGTGCGGCCAAAACGCCCAGCAATGGCTCACCCTCCTCCCAACCGGGGCGATAGCGCAGGTCGAACGCGCCCAGTTCGGGAAGGACGTTGGCGGTGAACTCTCGGATGTAGGGCAGCAGTCGGGCCAGGTAAGCCCTGCGATGTGCGGTCATCGCTTCGCCGGTAGAGGCCAATTCCGCTTCCCACGGCTCGATCCATGACGCTTCGATCGGCCCACCGCCCCGTAACAGCGCGTTTCGCTGCTTGAGGGCACGTTGGTATCGGCGCCACTGTCCGATGAAGTCGTGTTCCACGTGGAACAAACCCCAGTCCACGAAGCGCCGGCGTTCATCCGAAGCGCCGGCGATGAGATCATGTGATCCCGGCTCGAAGCAGACCACGGCACACTCCTGCACCAGCGCGCCCAGCGATGCCGCCGCGTCACCGTCCACCCGCGCTTGCCAACGGCTACCTTCGCGGCCCAAGCCAAGGCGGCGTGCACGCTCGTCTTTCCCACGCACTTCCGCGAATACGGACAAGGACGCCGCCCCGCGCTGCAACAGGACATCACGCGATCCCGCACGGAACGAGCGCCCGTGGGACAGCAGGTAGGCCGCTTCGAGGATGCTGGTCTTCCCGGCACCGTTGGGACCCACGAACACGTTGATCCCCGCAGCCGGAGACAGCGAAACGCTGTCGAGGTTGCGCAACCCGGCGATCCTGAGTGATTCGTACTTCATGGTGCCCTGTGTTGACCGGAACGACGAAACGAAAAACGCCGGGGTGTCGAAGACAACCCCGGCGTCATCAGCCGAACTTTAGCGTGGATGCCGATCAGAGGCGAAGCGGCATCACGACATGACGCGCTTCTTCGTTGCCCTCTTCCTGGAGCAGGCAGCTCGACTGCGCATCACGTAGGTTGATGCGCACCTTCTCGCCACGCAACGCGCCGAGCGCATCCAATAGGTAGCCGACGTTGAAGCCCACGGCGAGGTCGTCGACAACGGTCTCTGCTTCGACTTCTTCCTGGGCTTCTTCCTGCTCCGGGTTGTGCGCGACGATCTTGATGCGACCTGGCGTGAGTTCCAGCTTGACGCCGCGGTACTTCTCGTTCGAGAGGATGGCCGCGCGCTGCAGTGCACTGCGCAGCACATCGCGCTCGATGGTCGCGGACTTGTCGGCACCGAGCGGGATGACGGCCTCATAGTCTGGGAAGCGTCCGTCGATGAGCTTCGACGTGAACATGACGCCACCACGCCGCACGCGCAGGTGATTACGGCCGAACTCCAGTTCCACCGAACCCTCGCCCGCTTCCAGGAGACCGATCAGTTCGTTGACGCCCTTGCGAGGAATGATGATCTGGCGCCGTGCCGATACCGAACTCTGCAGCTTGGTTTCCTTCAGCGCGAGGCGGTGGCCGTCGGTGGCCACGCAACGCAGCGTGTGTTCTTGCAGATCCAGCAGCATGCCGTTGAGGTAATAACGGACATCCTGGTTGGCCATGGCGAAGGCCGTGCGGTCCATCAGGTCGCGCAGCACCTCTTCCGGCAACGTGACCCGCTCGACCAGTTCGATTTCATCGACGGTCGGGAACTCGCTGGACGGCAAGGTGGCCAGGGTGAACCGGCTGCGGCCTGCATTCAGGGCGATGCGCTCGCCGTTGAGCTTGATGTCGATCTTTGCGCCATCGGGCAGCGCACGGACGATATCGAACAGCTTGCGCGCAGGAATCGTGATCTCGCCTTCCTGCACGGCATCGGCAGCGGTGGTAGCGACCATCTCCACTTCAAGGTCGGTACCGGTGAACGAGACCTCTTGTCCGGTAGCGCGAACCAGGAGGTTGGCGAGGACGGGCAGCGTCTGTCGGCGTTCGACGACGCCCACCACTTGCTGCAGGGGTTTGAGCAGAACTTCCCTATGGATGCTGAATTGCATGCGACCCCTACTCCTGCTTTTAATGTTTTTAAGATTTATATAGTGGTTGTTGTTAGGGCGGTGGATAAGTAGACAAGCCTGAATTTCTATTGAATTTCAGTAATTTGTATTTTCATATCCATCGGGTCTAACCGGTGAAGCTATGTGGGTGTCTTGTGGATAACTTCGAGGCCCAAATCTATCCTCTGTCCATCCACCTATTATCCACAGGTTCTCAGCCCGTCAATATACGGATCAGCTGCTCCCAGTCCTGGCGCATGCGTACGTCCTTCTCGCAGAAACCGCGGATGGTCCGGCAGGCATGCAGCACCGTGGTGTGATCACGGCCACCAAACGCTTCACCGATCTCGGGAAGGCTGTGCTCGGTCAGTTCCTTGGACAGGGCCATGGCGACCTGCCGGGGCCGCGCCAGGGAGCGCACGCGGCGCTTGGAGAGCAGATCGGAAAGGCGGACCTGGTAGTAATCGGCCACCGTCTTCTGGATGTTGGGCACCGTCACGGCCTGCGCATGGGTATTCAGCAGGTCGCGCAGGGTTTCTTCGGCGAAGTCCGTAGTGATCGGCTTGCGGTAGAAGTTGGCCCGGGCCGCCAGCGTATTCAGGGCGCCCTCGAGGTCGCGCACGTTGGAGCGGATGCGCTTGGCCAGCAGCATGGCCACGTCCTCGGACACTTCCATGTCCTTCTCCGCGGCCTTCGAAAGCAGGATGGCTGCCCGCGTCTCGAAGTCGGGCGGCTCGATCGCCACCGACAGCCCCCACCCCAGACGCGACTTCAGCCGCGGCTCCAGCTTGTCCAGTTCCTTGGGATAGCGGTCGCAGGTGAGGATGATCTGCTGCTTCGCCTCGAACAACGCATTGAAGGTGTGGAAGAACTCTTCCTGCGTAGTGTCCTTGCCGGCGAAGAACTGGATATCGTCGATCAGCAGCGCGTCCACCGTGCGGAAGCGGCGTTTGAACTCGTCCATGTTCTTTTGCTGCAGCGCCTTGACCATGCCACTGACGAACTGCTCCGAACGCAGGTAGAGCACCTTCGCGCCGGGATTGTTCTGCAGCAGCATGTTGCCGGCGGCGTGCATCAGGTGGGTCTTGCCCAGGCCGGTGCCACCGTAGAGCAGCAGCGGGTTATAGGCCCTGCCCGGATTCATCGCGACCTGCATCGCCGCCGCCTTGCCCAGCTGGTTCGACTTGCCCTCGACGAAGGTCTCGAAGGTGTAGTGCATGTCCAGGTTGTGGACATGGGGCGGTTCCGGCGGCGCCTCGGGCGCCCGAGGCGCCTGCTGCGAGGGGGACGGGGACGGCGTGGCGCTGCTTACGCGCACCGGCACGGCCCTGCCGCCGGACGAGCCCACTTCCAGGCGTACCGTGACGGGATGGCCGATCAGGTGTCCGGAGATACTCTGGATCTTTTCCAGGTACTGCTCGCGGATGGTATCCAGCGAGTACGGGTTCGGGGCATACAGGTGCAGGCCGGACGCGTCTTCCCGGGCCTGCAGCGGCATGAGCCAGGTATGGACTTCCTCGGCGGTCAATTCGCCTTCAAGACGCTCGAGACAGCGCCTCCAAAGATCACTCATCGGGTATTCTTGCCACAGAAGGGGCGCTTGCGCGCGGGGTGGACGGCAAAGTCTACCAGCGTTCCGCCCCCCGTCCGGTGTCCGATCGGCGGCAGCCTCGTGATGGGCACGTGTCCAACCGGTTGACAGTAATCGGGATTGTCGGACATACTTGCCGGCCATATTCAATCTTCACCCGGATGTCTTCGCCATGAAGCGTACTTTCCAGCCCAGCTTGCTCAAGCGCGCCCGTACCCACGGCTTCCGCGCACGCATGGCGACCGCCGACGGCCGCAAGATCATCAACGCCCGTCGTGCCAAGGGTCGCAAGCGTCTGATCCCGTAATCGGCGATACGGTCGTGCGTGCCGCCGCCATGCCGCGCGAAGCGCGGTTACGCCGCGCCGCCGACTTCGCCGCGTTGCGAACAGTCAGCGGTCGCCTCGGCGGCCGCTGTTTTCTTTTGCGCTTCGGAAACAACGACGTCGACACCGCCCGGCTCGGCCTGGCCATCTCCAAGCGCTGTTCCAAGCGCGCGGTCGACCGTAACCGGATCAAGCGCCTGGCACGCGAGGCGTTCCGCCGCGCCCGCCCCGATCTTCCGCCTGTCGACATCCTGGTCATGGCCAAAGACATCGCCGTGCAGGAGACAGGCGCAGCACTGCTTGCCGAGCTGGAAACCCTGTTGCGTCGCATCCGGCCGTTGAAGCGCGAGGGTGCGGACGGCACAATCGCGCGTTGATCTTTCTTAAGTCACCCCCGCCCTTCCCGGCCCCTCGGCCGCGGCGTCATTCGGATCTGGCCCTGCAATGAATCAAACGCGCACGCTTCTCTTCTTCGCGCTCATGTTCGTGGCGTATCTCTTGTGGACCGAGTGGGAGAAGGACTACGTCCATCCGCCGGCCCCCGCTGCGCCGGCCGCCCAGGTCGATGCCGCCGGCAAGCCCGGTGCCGATGCCAGCATTCCAGGTTCCACCGCGCCGGCCGCCGTACCAAACGAGAACGCCCCACCCGCCGAGGGCAAGGCGGAGCTGGTCACGCTGTCCAACGACGTGCTGCGCCTGACGATCGATACCCGCGGCGGCAGCATCGTCCGCTCGGAACTCCTCTACTACCCGACCAACCCGGTCACCAGGAAAGATCCGGTCTCGCCGCCGGTGCGCCTGCTGGACGACGAGGGCGCGCACTTCTTCGCCGCCCAGGATGGCCTGGTCAGCAGCAACGGTGCGGCGCCGGACCACCGCGCCCTGTTCCATGCCGAAAAGACCGAGACGACGCTGGCCGATGGCCAGAAGTCGGTCAGCCTCGATCTCACCTGGACCGATCCCTCCGGCGTGAAGGTGGTGAAGCGCTATACGCTCAAGCGGATGGACTACGTGGTGGATCTCGACCAGCGCGTCGAGAACGGTTCCACGGCGGTCTGGACGGGTAACGCCTATCACCAGCTGCAGCGCGTCGCCAACGAGAAGGTCAACTGGTTCAAGGCGTATACCGACCCGGCGCAGCACAGCTTCTTCGGTGCCGCGTGGTACAGCCCGGATACCAAGTTCGAGACGCTGCCGCTGGTGGACTTCGCCAAGAAGCCGCTCAACCGCGCGATCACCGGCGGCTGGGTCAGCATGCTCCAGCATTACTTCTTCGTCGCGTGGATTCCGCCGGCGGAGCAGAGCGTCACCTATAGCAGCGCCGTGGTCGATCCCAACTCGGCCACGCCGCGTTACCTGGTGCGTGCGTTCGGTCCGGCCATGCAGGTGGCCCCGGGCCAGTCGGTCGACAGCGTCGCGCGCCTTTACATCGGGCCCAAGCTGCAGGGCACGCTGGACGCCATCGCCCCGGGCCTGGAACTGACCAGCAACTACGGCTGGTTCACCATCATCGCGCAGCCGCTGCACTGGCTGCTGTCGCAGCTGCACGCCATCAGCGGCAACTGGGGCGTGGCCATCATCCTGCTGGTGCTGCTGATCAAGGCCGCCCTGTTCAAGCTCACCGACGCGCAGTTCCGCTCGGGTGCACGCATGCGCAAGCTGCAGCCGCGCATCGCCGCGCTGAAGGAGCGCTACGGCGACGACCGGATGAAGATGCAGCAGGCCACCATGGAGCTGTACAAGAAGGAGAAGATCAACCCGATGGCAGGCTGCCTGCCCATCCTGATCACCTTCCCGATCTTCATCGGCCTGCTGCGCGTGCTGTCCGAATCGATCGAACTGCGCCATGCGCCGTTCTTTGGCTGGATCCACGACCTGTCGGCGCCCGATCCGTTCTACGTGCTGCCGGTGCTGTACTTCCTGGTCACGCTGCTCACGCAGCGCATGATGCCGACCGCCGGCATGGACCCGACCCAGGCCAAGATGATGAAGGTGATGCCGCTGATCTTCGGCGTCTTCTTCGCCTTCTTCCCCTCGGGCCTGGTGCTGTACTGGACGGTGAACGGCGCGACCAGCCTGCTCCAGCAGTGGTGGATCAACCGCAGCGTGGAACGCGCCGACGCGGTAGCGAAGATCACCAAGGCATAACCTCAAGGCGGCGCGTCGAAAGACGCGCCGCTTCGCCATACGCGGGTAAGCGATGAATCACGGCGACGACACCATTGCAGCCATCGCCACCGGCGCCGGCGCGGCCGGTGTCGGCGCCGTTCGCGTCTCCGGGCCGCGTGCACCGGTCATCGCCGCGACCTTGCTGGGTCGCGAACCAACACCACGCCACGCCCATTTCGCCGCGTTTCGCGACGCCGACGGTGAACTGATCGATCGCGGCCTGCTGCTGTCCTTTCCTGCGCCGGCCTCCTACACCGGTGAGCACGTGCTCGAATTGCAGGGCCACGGCAGTCCCGTGCTGATGGACGCGCTGCTCCGCCGCTGCATCCAGCTGGGCGCACGGCTGGCACGACCCGGTGAGTTCACCGAGCGCGCCTTTCTCAACGGCAAGCTCGACCTCGCCCAGGCCGAAGCGGTGGCCGATGTCGTTGCCGCCACTTCGGAAGCGGGCGCGCGTGCGGCACTGCGCTCGATGGAAGGCGTGTTCTCCGCGCGCGTGGATGCGTTGCTCGCCGAGTTGATCGCCTTGCGCGTGCACATCGAGGCGGCCATCGATTTTCCCGAGGAGGAGATCGACTTCCTGGCCGATCCGCTTATCGGCGAGAAGCTGAGCGCATTGCGCACGCACCTCGATGAGCTGCTGGTCGAAACACGTCGCGGGGTCAGGCTCAACGACGGTATCGTCGTGGCGATCGTCGGCCGACCCAACGCGGGCAAGTCGAGCCTGCTGAACGCGCTGGCAGGCGAAGACCGTGCGATCGTCACCGATATCGCCGGCACCACGCGCGATGTGTTGCGCGCCTCGGTCAGCATCGACGGCGCGTCACTGGAGCTGGCCGATACCGCAGGGCTACGCGAGTCGGACGACGTCGTGGAGCGCGAGGGCATCCGTCGCGCGCATGCCCAGCTGGAGCGATGCGATGTCGCGCTGCTGGTGACGGACGAGACGCATGCACGCGACGACCTGCCGTTCTTCGAAGGCGCACCCGACCATGCGACGCGTATCGTCATCGTCAACAAGATCGACCTGACCCATACGGCCGCACGTATCGAGCGGTGTGACGGCTACGACATGCTTTGGTTGTCCGCGTACACCGGTCTGGGTATGGATGCGTTGCGCAGCATGTTGAGGGAATTGGCCACTGCGGGTTCCGGTGACGGTGCATTCAGTGCGCGCCGTCGCCATGTGGTCGCCCTGGAGACCGTGCGCGATCATCTTGCCTGCGCTTACGATGCGCTGCACGATTCCCATGCCGGGGAGATTGCAGCGGAAGAGTTGCGGCATGCGCAGCAGGCTCTGGGTGAAGTGACGGGAGCCTATACGTCGGACGATCTTCTGGGTGCGATATTCGGGTCGTTCTGTATCGGGAAATAGGCTACAACCATGAACGCCGCCCCCGGCTTCCCCGAGTGCGCATCGTGGATATCGTATCGAACGCATGGAGCGAGATCATGGAGCTCCATTCGCGAATGACGAATCAAAGGATGGATATGACGACAAGAGTTCAAGCCGAAAGCTACCTGAAAAGCGCGCTCGCTCAACCGCACGCGTGCTTTCGCGACGGTCAATGGGAAGCGATTGATGCGCTGGTCAATCAGCGTCAGAAGCTACTGGTGGTACAGCGCACGGGATGGGGAAAGTCGTCCGTGTACTTCATCGCCACGCGATTGCTCCGCGAAGCAGGTTCCGGGCCGACTATCATCGTTTCGCCTCTGCTTGCATTGATGCGAAACCAGATCGAGGCAGCGCAGCGGCTTGGCGTGCGTGCCGCGACAATCAATTCGTCCAACGTGGATCAGTGGCCACATACGGTTAGGGATGTATTGGAAGATCGCGTGGACGTGTTGCTGGTGTCGCCGGAACGCTTTGCCAACGACAGGTTCAGTGAACAAGTACTGTTGCCGATCGCTCAGCGCCTCGGGTTATTTGTCGTAGACGAGGCACACTGCATTTCCGACTGGGGCCACGATTTCAGGCCTGACTATCGGCGCCTGGTCAACGTCTTGCGTCGTATGCCGTCCAACCTTCCCGTACTGGCGACTACAGCCACGGCCAATGACCGGGTTGTCGCCGACATAGTCGATCAGCTCGGCGACATTCGTGTGCTGCGCGGTTCGCTGATGCGCCCGTCGCTGGAACTGCAGGCCATTCGACTTCCCGATCAGGCCGCCCGGCTTGCCTGGCTGGCCCACTATATTCCACAGATGCAAGGCTCCGGCATCATCTATGTCCTGACTCAGCGCGACGCCAGACAGGTCGCACAATGGCTGCGTAATAACCAGATACATGCGGAGGCCTACTTCAGCGGCGCCTTTGGACCAAGCGGTGAAGATGCTGACGCCTGGCGTGAAAAACTGGAAGATCGACTGCAGAAAAATCAATTGAAAGCGCTTGTCGCAACGACGGCTCTCGGCATGGGCTACGACAAGCCGGACCTCGGCTTTGTCGTGCACTACCAATCACCAGGCTCCATCGTCGGTTACTACCAGCAAGTCGGTCGTGCAGGTCGCGGCATCGACCGTGCGCTCGGCATCCTGTTGGCTGGCAAGGAAGACGGGCGTGTACACGATTTCTTTCGGACAACCGCCTTTCCGAGCGAGCAAAGGGTAATGGATCTGTTGAACCAGCTTGAGAATTCCGACGGGCTCAATGAAAGAGCACTGGAGCAGAAGCTCAATATCCGCCAAGGGCAGATTTCACACGTACTGAAATATCTCTCGGTTGAAAATCCGGCACCCATCATCAGGCAAGACAAGCAGTGGGTACGAACGCCCGTACCCTA
The DNA here is from genome assembly GCF_030209605.1 of Luteibacter sp. ME-Dv--P-043b. Taxonomy (NCBI): domain Bacteria; kingdom Pseudomonadati; phylum Pseudomonadota; class Gammaproteobacteria; order Lysobacterales; family Rhodanobacteraceae; genus Luteibacter; species Luteibacter sp. ME-Dv--P-043b. The sequence goes on along the minus strand of NZ_JARVRT010000012.1, from coordinate 236,646 downwards.
TCGCCTGGACCAGGAACGGATTCGCTACCTGACCGGCATTCGCGAGCAAGAGTGGAAGCAGATTCAGGCGTATATCGACACGAGAGACTGCAGGATGAAGTTCCTTGCGCAGGTACTTGATGATCCGGACCCTGTCCGGTGTGACAAGTGCTCGTCGTGCCTGGGACGATCGATTGTGCCTGATACATTTCCGCACGAGTTGCTCACTAAGGCGAACCGCTTCCTGCGTCATTCGGAGTTTCCGCTCGAATGCAAGAAACAGATCGCACAAGGGGCGTTTCCTCGCTACGGCTTTCATTTCAATAACATTCCCCATGATCAGCGCGCGGAAGCGGGCCGTGTCCTGTCGCGCTGGGGCGATTCCGGCTGGGGGGCGATAGTCTAAGAGGGCAAGCATGCCGGGCACTTCAGCGATGAGCTGATCGAGGCGATGGCGGACATGATCCAGAACCGGTGGCGCCCTACGCCGGCGCCTGCTTGGGTTACGTGCATTCCGTCGCGCAATCATACCGAGCTGGTTCCCGATTTCAGCCGTCGGTTGGCTCAGCGGTTGGGGCTGCCGTTCCATACCGTGATTACCAAGTTGTTCGACAATCAACCTCAGAAATTCCAGCAAAACCGCTATCACCAATGCAACAATCTTGACGGTGTCTTCAGTGTCGAAGCCGTGTTACCAGGCGGACCGACTTTGCTCGTCGATGACATAGTGGATTCTGCCTGGACGCTGACCGTAGCAGCTATCCTTCTCCGAAACGCAGGTTGTCCGGCCGTGCTCCCTGTAGCCCTGGCCGCCACGAGTGATGGAGAGTGAGATGCAGTTGAGTGAGCAGGCTCAAGCGATTTTGCTGCTGACGGCATGGCTGGGTAAGCAAGATCACGTGGGCGCCACTCCCTTGAGTCCGTCGGAATGGGGACGTTTCGCCTTATTCCTGCGTGGAGCAGGCCATAGCCCGGCCGACGTGTTGCAGACCCGTGACCTGGCCGGGCTACTCACAGGCTTCGAGGGCGGAAACATAACTACGGAGCGTGTGTCCCGTTTGTTGGGGCGTTCTGCCGCGCTGAGCATCTCTCTGGAGAAGTGGGAGAGGGCAGGTCTGTGGGTACTCACTCGATCCGACGCGGCCTATCCATTTCGCTGGAAGCGACAGTTGAAGAACAATGCACCACCGGTGCTGTTCGGCGCCGGGAATGTCGATTTACTCAACCGTGGCGGAATCGCGGTCGTTGGCTCGCGCGATCTGACAGACGCCGAGTTGTCGTTCACCGACAGGCTCGGCCGCGATATAGCCGGCCAAGGACAGCCCGTCATTTCGGGTGGTGCGCGTGGTGCGGACGAAGCGGCCATGCTTGGCGCGTTGGCCTCCGACGGCATGGCGGTAGGCGTACTGGCAGACTCGCTGTTGCGCGCTGCCACGTCTACAAAGTATCGCAAGGCGCTCATGCGAAACGATCTGGCCCTGGTCTCGCCTTTCAATCCGGAAGCCGGCTTCAATGCAGGCAACGCCATGGCGCGCAACAAATATATTTACTGTCTTTCGAGCGCTGCCATCGTCATCGCAGCTACCGAGAACAAAGGCGGGACATGGGCTGGTGCCATGGAAGATATTGGAAAGAAATGGGTGCCCCTGTGGGTACGCCAAGCGAGCGTTTCCGGAAACCATGCTCTGGTCCGCAATGGCGCAAACTGGCTACCCGATGATTTCACCTTACAGCAGTTGACGATGAGCCGCGAAGACCCGGGGATAGGGTCGCCTGACGGTCAGGTAGCCAATCATTCCCAGATACCTCTACCCGATAACCAGGCGGAAAGCCCTCCGCAGGCTTCGAGCACGAAGGGCGAAGCGGAAGCCGTAGTTATTGATCGACACGCGCCCGCCGCTTTAATCGGTACAGAACAGACGGAGCCTCAGGAAACCGCATATACGGCGTTTCTACGGCAACTCTATGTCCTCTTGCACGAGGACGCGTTGAGCTTGAAACAGCTTGAACGTGGTTTCGAGCTCAAACCGAGGCAGCTTTCCGAGTGGCTGAAGCAAGCCGGGTCGGATGGCGTCATAGCAAAGACCAGATCGCCAGTGAAATACCGATTGCTAAAATCGAATGAGTTAGTCAAGCCGGCGGATGAGGCGGAAGAAAAGTCCGATCAATGTGGAGATTCCGACATTGAGAAGCGCGTCCAGTCGGATTTTGAATTCTGATAACGACGCGGCTCAGCAAGCCTGCGCGGTCCCTCGGCGTGTCGACCGCTTCTCGGCCGCGACCGACATCGCCCACACCCCGGTCCCCGCCAGCGCCAGCAAACTCCCCACCCAACCCGGCGAAGTCCATCCGTAACCCCCGGCGATGGCAAGCCCACCCAGGTAAGGACCCAACGCATTCGCCGTATTGAACGCCGAATGATTGAGCGATGCCGCCAGACCCTGCGCATCGCCCGCCACGTCCATCAGCCGCGTCTGCAACACGGTGCCCAGTGCCCCGCCGATACCGATGAAGAACACATCCAGGCTGAGCAGCCATACGTTGCCCGCGGTGAACGGGAAGATCGCCAGGATCACCAGGCTCCACAGCAGCAGCACACCCGCCGTGCGCATCAGTGCGCGATCGGCGAACACCGGCACCACCATGTTGCCGATGGTCATGCCGATGCCGAACACCGCCATGACCCACGGCACGCTGGACAGCGGCATGTGGGTGACGTTGATGAGGATGTCGGCCAGGTAGGTATAGACGGCAAACATGCCGCCGAAGCCGATGGCGCCGATCGCCAGCGTGTACCAGACCTGCGGGCGCTTCAACGCGCTGAGTTCACGCAGCGGACTGGCCTTGGCATCCGCCGGCGTGTTTGGGGCGAAGATGGCGACGGCGATCATGGTGAGCAGGCCGAGCACCGCGACCAGAGCAAACGCCCAGCGCCAGCCGACGGCCTGGCCGAGCCAGCTCGCCATCGGTACGCCCACGATGGTGGCGCAGGTCAGGCCGAGGAACATCTGCCCGACCGCGCGTGTACGGCGGTTGGCCGGCACCAGGGACGAGGCGACCAGCGCGGCGACGCCGAAATACGCCCCGTGCGGCAGGCCGGCGAGGAAACGGAACACCAGCATCCAGTGATACCCGGGCGACAGGCCGGTCAGCCCGTTGAATACCGTGAACATCGCCATGAGGATCAGCAAAAGGCGGCGTCGTGGCACGCGTGCGCCCAGCACCGTCATGACCGGCGCGCCCACCACGACACCCAGAGCATAGGCGCTGATCGCATGTCCGGCGGTGGGTGCATCGATGCCCAGGCCCTGCGCGAACAGGGGGAGCATGCTCATCGAGGCGAACTCGGTGGTGCCGATGGCGAAACCACCGACGGCCAGGGCAAGGATCACCAGGCCGACATGGGCGACACGGACGGGCGGTGCGCCCGGCTCGGGGAGGGGAGCAGAAGCAGACATGGAAGGACTCGGCGACAGGAGAGGCGCGCCCGGCATGATGCGGCGCAGCATGCGTCTAGAATACGCCCGTGGCCGGAACGGTGAAACCGTGGATCGAGCCGTCGCCCTTCACGCCGCCGTGTCGGGAAGCGGGTGATCGCGGATGAACTCGATGAACGCGCGCAGTGCCGAGGTGACTCGCCGCTGGCGGGGGTAATACAGCATGAAGCCGGGATACGGCGGACACCAGTCCTCGAGCACGCGCACCAGCAGGCCGTCGGCCACCAGGTCTTTCACCTGGTCGTCCAGCACCAGCGTCAGCCCGATGCCAGCGACCGCGGCGTCCAGGGCGATGCGAAAATCGCCGAACGTGACCCGTCCGCGGACATCCAGTTCGAGCTTGGTCGAGCCCTGCTCCAGCTCCCACTTGTAGATGCGCCCGCTGGGAAAACGAAAACGGATGCAGTCGTGCTGGAAAAGATCGTCGGGCACCAGCGGCGTGCCGCGGCGGGCCAGATAGTCCGGCGAGGCCACCACCGCGCCGCGCTGCACACCGCTGATCGGCACCGCGATCATGTCCTCGGGTACCTGTTCGAAAAAGCGGATGCCTGCGTCGAAGCCCGACGCAACGATATCGATCAGGCCATCGTTCTCGACGGCCTCGAAATGGATATCCGGATAAGTGGCCAGGAACCGTGGCAACAGGGGCGGCAGCAGCAGCTGCGCCGTGACCCGGGGCATGTTGATCCGCAAGGTGCCCGCGGGCGCCGCCCGAAAGTTGTTCATCTCCTCCAGCGCGTCGTTGACGCCCATCAGGGCCGGCTCCAGCCGTTCCAGCAGGCGCTGGCCGGCTTCTGTCAGGGAGACGCTCCGCGTGGTGCGATGGAACAGCACCACGCCAAGCCGCTCCTCCAGCCCCCGTATCGCGTAGCTGATGGCGGACGTCGACAGGGTCAGCTCCGCGCCGGCCTTGCGGAAGCTGGCGTGGCGGGCGACTGCGGCAAACGCGGCCAGGTGGGAAAGATTATCAGGACGCATGATTATCAAGGATACCTCAACGATACATGCCGATAATCCCGCTGGCGGGGCTCATTGTTGAGGGTTTATCGTTGCGCAGCTTTTTCCACTGAATGAGGATGACCCCATGATCGATGTCCGCGGATATGCCGCCAAGAGCGCAACCACGCCCCTCGTTCCCTTTACCTTCCAGCGCCGTGAGCCGGGCGACCACGACGTTCGCATCGAAATCCTCTACAGCGGTGTCTGCCATTCGGACCTTCACCAGGCCAAGGGCGACTGGGGCAACTCCGTGTTCCCGATGGTTCCGGGCCATGAAATCGTCGGGCGTGTCGTCGCCGTCGGTTCGGCGGTGAAGAAGTTCAAGGTGGGCGACTTCGCCGGCGTGGGCTGCATGGTCGATTCCTGCCGCGAGTGCGATTCCTGCGAGAAGAGTCTCGAGCAGTACTGCCTGAACCACACCAGCTTTACCTACAACGGCACCGAGCAGGACCGGACCACGCCGACCCAGGGCGGCTATTCCACCGAGATCGTCACCGAAGAGCGCTTCGTGGTGAAGATCTCCGAAAAGCTCGACCTGAAGGCCACCGCGCCGCTGCTGTGCGCCGGCATCACCACCTATTCGCCGTTGCGCCACTGGAACGTCGGCCCGGGCCAGAAGGTTGGCGTGATCGGCCTCGGCGGCCTCGGCCACATGGGCGTGAAGTTCGCCAAGGCGCTGGGTGCGCACGTCACCATGATCACCACCTCGGCCTCCAAGGGCGAGGATGCCAAGCGCCTCGGTGCGGATGCGGTGCTGCTCTCCACCGACGCCGAAGCCATGACGGCGCAGGCCGCGAGCTTCGATTTCCTGCTCAATACGGTGCCGGTGTCGCACGACATCAACCCGTACACCAGCCTGCTGCGGCTCGACGGCACCATGGTGCTGGTGGGGGCGCTGACCCCGCTGGAAGGCGTGGTCGGTGGCAGCCTCATGCTGCCCCGCCGCACCATCGCCGGTTCCGCGATCGGCGGCATGGCCGAAACGCAGGAGATGATGGATTTCTGCGCCGAGCACAACATCGTGTCCGACATCGAGGTGGTCGACATGGCCTCGATCAACGAGACCTATGTGCGCCTGGCGAAGAACGACGTGCGCTATCGCTTCGTGATCGATATGGCGACCATGCCGGCCGCCTGATCCACCGAAGAAGCGCTCGCGGCGCGGGTAACCTGTCGGATAATCGCCATGCGATAGACCGACAGGGAACCTGAATGGATGCGTCCGACCTCCTCCGCTACTGGCATGCCGTCGAGCTGCTGCAGCCCCAGACGATTCCCGATCTGAAGATCCGGGACAAGGACTACCAGGCGTACATCCATGACATGGACGACGGGGGGCCGTTTCCATGGGATCCGCTCAGCCCGGTCGCTCGGCAGCCGGTAAAAGAAGGCCGGATCTGGTCGCACCTGGTCTATGCGCATTGGTTCCGCAGTGCGCGACTCGACGCCGTGTTGCGCGATGTCTTCGGGGAAGAAGAGGGCTATCGCGAGCCGCAGGACCGTGATATCGCACTTTTTGCTGTGCGTTTCACGGCCGACGGACGTTTCGTACCCGACAGCCTGGTGTTGTCGAGCGCTGCCTGGATGCTGGGGCGCGTCGTCGCGGGGCAACCGTGGAAGCGTGGCTTCGATGTCGCGCAAAAAGCGGCGACGGATCTTGCCACGCAGTGCTTCCATGGCGAAGTCGATGCTGCCGCGTTCGCGCGGCTCAACGACGGTATCGTCGCCCTGGTCGGCCTCATGGCCTTCTTCGAGGACGACACGCGGCGTCACCGCGTGCTCTCTACCGTGATCGACCCGAAGAACGCCGGGAAGCCCAACGACGATCCGCTCAACAGCTTCATCCTCGACGACCTGGCCGACATTGCCGAGCAGATCGGACATGGCACGACCAGCGAACCGCTGCGCGCCTACCTGAAACGGCATGACGGCGCAGGACGCATCGACGTCACCGACGACGCGGTATCCGAACGGCTGATCCGTGAACTCCTGCCGTCACGTCATCCGTCCGGATGCTGGCCGACAGAGGAGCACCGTGGGCTCGTGCATGCGCAGCAGCTGGCGGTGAACCGTATTGTCGGTGAGTTGCGGCACGGTGTCGGCTTGCTGTCCGTCAACGGTCCACCCGGCACGGGAAAGACCACGATGCTGCGCGACATCGTCGCCGCGGCCGTGACACACCGCGCCGACGTATTGGCCGGCCTGCCCCGTGCCTCGGACGCTTTCGTCAACGACCCGCGCACCGAGGTCGAGACGACCCAGGACGGCACGAAGAAACGTTACTGCTACCGCTTCAAGGACGCCCTGTTCGGACACGAGATCGTGGTCGCGTCGTCGAACAACGGTGCCGTCGAGAACGTGACGATGGAACTGCCGCAGCGTGACAAGGTGGATGCCTCCTGGCTCGACGGGGAAGAGGATCATTTCAGCGACTTGGCCGGGCTGCTTGCAGGAAAACCGGCATGGGGCCTGGTCTCCGCAAAGCTGGGTGCCAAACGCAACCGCACCGACTTCATCGATCGCTTCTATTGGGGCTCCGGCGAGTTGCCACCTCCACCGGCCGGCGACGACACGCCCGCCGCGCCGAAAAAAGCCGTGGGATTCAAGGAATGGCTCAAGCTGAAAGCGGACGTCACGTGGACGACGGAGATGCGCCAGGCGACGTGGACGACGGCCGTGACGCGCTACAAGGCCGCCGTGACGTCGGCCCACGCCATGATCGCCGATGTCGCCTCGCTCGGCGATCGTTTGTCTCGCCTGGGTGAGGCACGTCGACACGTTGCGTCATGCCGCGACGCGCTCGCGGCAGCGACGACGGCGCATGGTCATGCCCTGCGTGAGATGCACAGCGCAGCTGCCGGTCGCGACGCGCTCCGCGCCGCGATCCAGGCATGCATGGATCGCGTGGCGGCGCATGAGCGAACGCGCCCCGGTTTCCTCGACAACCTGATGACCCTCTGGGGGGCATGGCGTCGTTGGTCGGCCATCCACGAGCACGAACAGCGCGCCCTGCGCCTGGCGGACGGCGACCTGGCGGCGTTCGACCAGCGACAGCGGCAGGCACACACTGTCGTGCAGGATGCTGCGGCCCGTGTGGCGTCCTGCACGGCGGCGCTGGACGAGAGCGAAGTCGAGCGTGAGCGCCAGCGCACCGAATTGCTGGGTCTTGCGCTCGGCTGCCACGCGGCACATCTGGTGACATGGCTGCAGACCGACGGCATCGGCCGTGGCGAGGCCATCGAGCTGGCCGAGCCCTGGCAGATACCGGGCTGGCGCAAGGCCCGTGCGCAGGTGTTCATGGAGGCATTACGGCTGCAACGCACCTTCTTCGAGATCGAAGCCAAACGCATGCAGGCGAACATGGAGTTCGCCATGGCGATACTCGCGGGCGGAACGTTCCGCGGCATGCCGCGGGAGGCGATTCGTTCGGCATGGGCCACACTGTTCATGGCCGTGCCCGTGCTCAGCAGCACCTTCGCCTCGTTTGCTCGCACCTTCCGGACACTGGAGGCGGGTGATATCGGTTGGCTGCTGGTCGACGAAGCCGGGCAGGCCACGCCGCAGGCGGCCGTGGGCGCGCTGTGGCGAGCCCGCCGTGCCGTCATGGTGGGTGATCCGCTGCAATTGAAGCCCGTTCTCACGGTGCCGGGCTCCGTGCTCGAGCACATGCGTAACGCCTACGCGCTGGATGCGTACTGGATTCCCGCGCAATTGTCGGCGCAGGGCCTGGCGGACGAGGCCAATCCCATGGGTCGGCAACTGGGTCCGGCCGGCATGGAGACCTGGGTCGGCTTGCCGCTGGTCGTGCACCGGCGCTGCGATCGGCCGATGTTCGAGCTTTCCAACCGCATCGCCTACCAGGGGGCGATGGTCTACGGCACGTTGCCGCCGAAAACCGAGACGCCAGCGCGCCTGCCGACGGGATGGATCGACGTACGCGGTCCGTCGGGGGACAACTGGGTGCCCGCCGAAGGAGACGCCCTGCGGTTCCTGCTGCAACGGCTGGCTGCAGAAGGCGTGCAACCGGCCGATGTCTCGGTCATCACGCCGTTCAAGGATGTTCGCGAGCAACTCGGGCGTTTCGTCAGGGCGCCCATGGTCGGCGGCACGATCCATACGATGCAGGGTAAGGAGTCCAGCGTGGTGATCATCGTGCTCGGTGGCCGATCCGATGCGCCGGGGGCGCGCGACTGGGCCGTTTCCGAGCCGAACCTGCTCAACGTTGCGGCGACCCGCGCGAAGCGACGTCTGTACATCATCGGCGATCGCGCCGACTGGTGTTCGCGCAGCCTTTTCCACGAGGTGGTCGATCTGCTTCCCTCCCTCGACCCGACGACGGACATCGCGTGAAGCGTCTTCTTTCGTACCTTGCCCTGTTCCTGGGGTTGATCGTCGTCCTCGCTGCCTTCGTTGCCGTCAGTGCGTTGCCAAACATCGGCGCGTGGCCACGTCACAGCCCCGACCTCGCCGGAGCACGTTCGCCCCAGTGGCATGGCGAGGCGTTCGCCAATCCCGATGCGATGTACATGAACCTCAAGGGTGGCATCTGGCAGATCCTGCAGTCGAAGCCCGGTGAGGAACCCGATGTGCCCGTGCCGACGAAGGACTCATCGGTCCTATACGCCAAGCCGCCCGCGAGCGGCTTGCGCGTCACCTGGTTCGGTCATTCCTCCATGCTGGTAGAGATCGACGGAGTGAACGTCATCGTCGATCCGTTCTGGAGCGAACGCGCGTCACCCTTCCCGTGGCTGGGCCCGAAGCGCTGGTACGAGCCCCCGGTATCGATCGATCATCTGCCACACGTCGATGTCGTGATCGTCTCCCACGATCACTACGACCACCTCGATCGCGCCTCCGTGCAGGCATTCAACGCACGCGGTGTCCGTTTCGTCGTGCCCCTGGGCATCGGTGCGCATCTGCGAGACTGGGGCGTGCCCAACGATCGGATCACCGAACTCGACTGGTGGCAGGAAGCGAGCGTCGGCACGTTGCGCATCGTGTCCACGCCCTCGCGGCATGCGTCCGGGCGCCTGGAGGCGCACAGCGACGCGACCTTGTGGACCGGTTACGCCCTGATCGGCCCCACGCATCGTGCGTTCTACTCCGGCGACACGGGCATGAACGACACATTCGCCGACGTGGGTCATCGCCTCGGTCCGTTCGACGTGACGATGATCGAAGATGGCCAGTACGACGCTCAATGGCCCGACTGGCACCTCGGCCCCGAGCAGGCGATGAGAGTGCACGAGGATGTACGCGGCAAGGTGTTGATCCCCGTGCATTGGGGTCTGCTGAAGCTGGCGCACCATGGCTGGACCGAGCCGGCGGAGCGTATCCTCGCGGCGGCACGGTGCAGCAAGGCCGACGTGCTGATTCCCGAGCCGGGGCAGGCGGTGGAACCGACCACGCATCCGTCGATACCACGCTGGTGGCCGAAGGAACCATGGTTCACGGCCGCGCAGCACCCGATCGTCGCGTCGCGCAAGGGCGACCCGCGCGACCTGTTCGACGTGCCGGTCTGCCCCTAGCGCGGGGCAAGGCTTCTTTCAGGATCCCAGCGGCATGACCAGGTGCATCGGCACCTGGTCCAGTCGCTTACCGCTGGCTGCATCGACCACCACCGCCCGCACCGGTTCGCCCGTGTCGTCGGCCACCAGCTGCGACAGCGCCGCACCACCGCCGTTGTGGCGACGCCCCCATTCGCCCAGCGCCGCCATGATCGGCAGGAACTCGCGACCCGCCTCGGTCAGCACGTATTCGTCGCGAGGCGGACGCTCGCTATAGCGCCGCTTTGCCAGCACGCCAGCCTCGGTCAGCGCTTTCAGGCGGCGCGAAAGGATGTTCGGCGCAATGCCCAGGCTGGTGCGGAACTGGTCGAACTGGGTCATGCCGCGGCTGGCGTCGCGCAGGATAAGCACGCTCCACGTATCGCCCACGAGAGCGAGTCCGCGAGCGATGGCGCACGGCCCTGAAGAAAGTCTGTCGATGTCCATTGCATTATGATACCAACGTCACTATCGTACGGCAACGCAGTCACTATCGTATTGCAATCTACCGTACGGAGTTCCCCATGAGTCACGAAAACAAAGGCACGGCGCTGGTCACCGGCGCATCGTCGGGCATCGGCGAGGTGTACGCGGAGCGGCTTGCCGCGCGAGGCTACGATCTCCTGCTGGTCGCCCGTCGGCTCGACCGCCTCGATGCACTGGCGTCGAAAATCACCGCCGCCACCGGCCGCCGGGTCGAGACCCTCAAGGCCGACCTGGGCGATCGCACCGACGTCGCCAGGGTCGAGAAGCGACTGACCGACGATGCCTCGATCACCCTGCTGGTGAACAACGCCGGCATCTCGCTGGACGGCAGCTTCCTCGACAACGACAGCGAGGCCATCGCAAAGCTGATCGCCATCAACATCACCGCGCCCACCCTGCTCGCTGCGGCGGCTGCCAAGGCCTTCGTCGCACGCACGAACGCCGGCATCGTCAACGTCGCTTCGGTGCTCGCCTTCGCGCCAGAAATGTTCGACGGCATCTACAGCGGCTCCAAGGCCCACCTGCTGAACATCAGCCGGAGCCTTGCCGTGCAGTTGAAGGATCGCGGCGTGCGCGTGCAAGCTGTACTTCCGGGCGCCACCCGCTCCGAGATCTGGGAAAACGCCGGCAAGGATATCGACGCGTTGATGCCGGGCATGGTGATGGACACGGCCGACCTGGTCGACGCCGCGCTGCAGGGCTACGACCGTGGCGAGGTGGTGACCATCCCGCCGCTGCACGACGAGGGCCTGTACGAGGCTTTCGAGGCTGCTCGCGCTGCCATGGCCCCGAACCTGTCACGCAAGGACGTGGCGCCGCGCTACCGCGCGTGATCGCATCGGTACAGGCGCGCGCCAGTTGCGCGTGCCTGTACCGGCCATGATGGGTTACGGCTTCGGAATGATCTTCCGCAGCATGCCATCCCCACCGCCGCGGACGTACCAGATGCTGCCGTCGGCCGGGTTCACCTTGAGCGCGCGCACGCTGCCGGTATACACACCCGCCGCGTCGCGTCCGTAGCGCTCCACGCCCGTCACGTTGCTGGTGCTGTCCAGGATCACCCGGTAGAGCGCGATCGACGACGTGGACCCGAGCAACGCCGAGCCCTGCCACTGCGGGAACAGTGCGCCCTTGTAGAAGGCCAGGCCCGAGGGCGACATCGAGTTCGTGGTCGGGAACCAACCCCAGTAGGCGGCTGGCCGCACGAACTGCGGCGCCGTATCGTGCCGGGGGTAAGGCTGACCCGGCATGTACGCGTCGCTGCCGTAGTGGTTGCCGTTGCTCACCAGCGGCCAGCCGTAGTTGCCGCCCTTCACGATCTGGTTGAACTCGTCACCGGACGACGGGCCCATCTCGGTTTCCCACAGCTTGCCGTCCTCGCTGAAAGCCAGGCCGTAGGGATTGCGGAAGCCGCTCGCCCAGATCTGTCCGGCCACGCCGCCCTGAGCGGCATGCGGGTTGTCGGCGGGCGTGCTGCCGTCCAGGTTCAGGCGGATGATCTTGCCCAGGCCGCTGTCCGGCAGCTGCGCGGTGAAGCCCCGATCCTGGTTCTGGTCGGGCACGTCACCGTCGCCGACGGAGAGGAACACATGCTGCCCGTCCGGCGCGAAGGCGATGCGGGCTCCCGGCTGGCCACGCACGGAGTAGCTGGAGGGTTCCTGCCATACCGTCGTGACGTCGGCGAGCTGGGCCGTGGTGCCCGACTCGACGACCCGGGCCTTGGCCAGGGTGAGGTGGTTGCGACCGTCTGCCGCCCTCGCGACATAGCTGAACCACAACACGTGGTCCGAGGCATAGGTCGCCGGCACGGCCACGTCGTGGAAGCCGCTCTGTCCGCCGCCGCCGTTCGCGCCGACGGACGTAGGTACGCCGGTCACGGCCCGCTTGGCACCGCTGGCGTCCACGATATACAGGTGGTCGCTCTTCTCGGTGACGACGACGCGCCCGTCCGGAAGGAAGTCGAGTCCCCAGGGATTGTCGAACGGGGCGATATCCCTGATGACGAACGGCGCGGGGGGTTCGGTCTGCGCACCGGACACGCGGGCGTTGTACGACGTGGAGGTCTGGGCGAAGGCACACGGGGCGATGCATGTCCCTGCAAGCAGGACGGTCAGCAAGGGCGAACGACGCATGACGGGGAACCTCGTGGGGGAGTGGTCGCAAGAAGCTACGCCCGGCGCTACGCCCACGACGGCCCAAAACCGGCCCGGTTGCCGGAAGTCGCGACTGCTTCGCATATTCCCATCGCGTCCGACCCTGCTTGTGAATGCTGCCAGCGGCTTACGCGACGTTTGCGCGTGTTTTCACACGAATGCCGGCTAAACTACGGGGCTCGCTCGGTATCTTTGCGGTTAGGCATGCTTTCTCTCGTGTTCGGCGCCTTCGGGCTGTCCACCCTCTGGCTGCTTCCCCTGCTCTGGCGCGTCGCCGCGGCGCTGATCCGGCGGCGCACGCCGCCCACCACCGGGCCCGGGGCGATTCGCTTCTGGACCGGCTTCATCCTTGTCCTCCTGGCCAGCACCACGCTGGAGGGCATCGTCATCGCCCACTACACCGACGATCCGACTGTCGGTGGCGCCGTGTGTCGCTGGCTGGGTGCCGCGTTCGGCACGTTCCCGGGCGGCGCGCTCGCGGCGGCCATCGCCCTGGCCGTGATGATCGTGGCCTTGCCGTGGTACCTGGGTGTCGGTTGGTCGGCTGCACTCGCCCGCATGAACGGCCTGATCGAGCCCGTCGGCGCGCTGGCGATCGAGGGCTCCCGCCGCCTGTTTACCCGCTCGGCGGCGCGGGCCACCGGTCGACGTCCCGCCGCGGCCGTACGCCGCGCGGATCGGGCACCGGCACGCCGTCGCGCGGCGGCTGCTCCCTCGCGTGCGCCTGTCGCCAAACCCTCGACGTCGACCACGCCCGTGGCATCGGACGTGACCACCGGCACCGTCCGCGGCGAGCCGTTGCGTGCCTCCCGCGTGCGGTCGTCCACCACCACGCCCGTGCCGCCGCGTCACCGGATGCGCCCCGACACCGTCATCAGCGAGCCCTGGCTGGCGCCTCGCGCCCATGCTGCCGCAGAAAGCAGCGTCGAACCGCCATCGTCACCGATGCCCTCGGCGACGCCCGCCTCGACCCTTGCACGTGATTCGACCGCTGTCCCGGCCCAGGTATCCTCGCTCGCTCCCCTCCCGACGCCCACCCCCTCGCCTGCGCCCGACATCGCGCCGGACGCCGTGACCATCACGATGCCGGCCCTGATCGGCCGCCGTCGACCGATGGAAAGCCAGGCCTTCCTGCCGCCGTCGCAGCGCACGGCACCCGGCAGGCAACGCCTGCATGAGGCCACCACCACCGACCCCTTCGACGTCCCGGATGCGCCGCCCGCCGACGAGTACGCGTCGGCCATCGTCGAGCCGGTCGTCGCCACGCCAGCCCCCGCCGAGCCTCCGATCACCGAACGGACACCCGCGAACGCGTCCCCGGTTCCGCCCTCCGTGGCACCGGTGTCCCGCTTCGCCATCGCGGCGAACGACGAAGTGCCGGCCGAGCCTGCCCATGTCACCACGGTCACCCTCTCGCCGGTGAAGCCGCTGCGTGCCGCCGCCCAGGCAAGCGCGGTAGGCATTCCGCCATTGACCCTGCTCGCCGCCGCCGCGCACGACGTGTTGTCGGTATCCGAGCAGGAACTGACCGACACCGGTGACCTGATCGAGCAACGCCTGCGCGAGTTCAAGGTGCCGGTGCAGGTGGTCGGTGCTTCGGCGGGGCCTGTCATCACGCGTTACGAAGTGGAGCCCGCCGTCGGCGTGCGTGGCAACCAGATCGTCGCGTTGATGAAAGACCTCGCGCGTGGCCTGGGTCGCACCACCATCCGCGTGGTCGAGACCATCCCCGGCAAGACCTGCATGGGCCTGGAGCTGCCGAACGAGCAGCGCCAGATGATCGCGCTGTCCGAGATCCTGGATTCCCGCGAATACCGCGACTCGGATTCGCTGCTGACGCTGGCGATGGGCAAGGGCATCACCGGCGAGCCGGTGGTGGCGGACCTGGCCAAGGCGCCGCACATGCTCGTCGCGGGCACCACGGGCTCGGGCAAGTCGGTGGCGGTCAACGCCATGATCCTGTCGATGCTTTACAAGGCCACGCCCGAAGACGTCCGCATGATCATGATCGACCCGAAGATGCTCGAGCTGTCGGTGTACGAAGGTATCCCGCATCTGCTGGCGCCCGTGGTCACCGACATGAAGCTGGCCGCCAACGCGTTGAACTGGTGCGTGGCCGAGATGGAAAACCGCTACAAGGTGATGTCCGACCTCCGCGTGCGCAACCTGGCCGGCTTCAACCAGAAGGTCCGCGAAGCGCGTGCGGCCGGCAAGCCGCTGTTCAATCCGTTCCCGGCGCATCCGGAAGTGCCCGAGCATCTCGACACGATGCCGATGATCGTCGTCGTCATCGACGAGCTGGCCGACCTGATGATGGTGGCCGGCAAGAAGATCGAGGAACTGATTGCGCGCCTGGCGCAGAAGGCGCGCGCCGCCGGTATCCACCTGATCCTCGCCACGCAGCGTCCGTCGGTGGATGTCATCACGGGCCTTATCAAGGCGAACATCCCAACGCGCGTCGCCTTCCAGGTGTCGTCGAAAATCGACTCGCGCACCATCCTCGACCAGATGGGTGCCGAAAGCCTGCTCGGTGCCGGCGACATGCTGTTCCTGCCGCCGGGGTCGGGATATCCGCAGCGCATCCACGGCGCCTTCGTCGCCGACGAGGAAGTGCATCGCATCGTGGCCTGGCTGAAGCAGTTCGGTGAGCCCGACTACAAGGACGAAATCCTCGCCGGTCCGCCCAGCGAAGCGATCGAGGGCGAGCCCGGCGACGACGGCATCGATGCCGAACTGGACCCGCTCTACGACGAAGCCGCCGCCTTCGTGCTGCGCTCACGCCGCGCGTCGATCTCGTTCGTGCAGCGCCAGTTCCGCATCGGCTACAACCGCGCGGCGCGACTGGTTGAAGCGATGGAAGCCGCCGGACTGGTTTCATCGATGGGCATCAACGGCCAGCGCGAGGTGATCGCTCCCGTGCCGCAGGAATGATAAAAGGTTGACCCTGGTCTTCGTGCTTTTTATGGTGTTGACACGATCAAGACTTGATGGCTGAATCCGATTAGCTGCGGTTTGCGGCTTAGGGGGATTGCCTTGAAAAAGAGAGAGCCACTGCGGGGCGTACCGTGCGTCTGGCACGGGCGCTGCTACTCATTTTTTCCACCCATCTGGTTAGCTCAATTTGTATCGCTGCGGAACCCGTAATCACATATTATTTTACTGATCCTAACGGTAACGTGCTTATGACTACCGATGAGCACGGCAATATCCTGACGTGGTCAGATTATCGACCCTACGGACAATCGGCTAAAGCGGAAGACGTACTAAAAGGTGTTGGCTTCGCGGGTCACTTTTCTGATTACGATACTGGTTTGTCGTATATGCAGGCTCGATACGACGATGTCGTCGTTGGACGCTTCGTTAGCGTAGATCCTTTCAAGCCAACACCTGGCGATATATTTTCGTTTAATCGTTTTGCATACGCATCTAACAACCCGATCAGCAACGTTGATCCGGATGGCAAGGATGACTGTACGGCACAGGGTCAGAATGGCGACTCGAAATGCTCAGACACATCGCCACCTAGCGGAAGCGATTCGCCATCTGCTCCTAAAAGCGTGACTCAGCTTCCGGTAGTCCCAGTAACAGTTACCCTTCCTAGGGCTACGAGGACAGTTCCGCGAGCACCCGTGATACCCGTACCAATGATTGTTGCTCAAGTTGCCGTAGCTGGGTTGTTCTTCGTCGACTCGAACACGTTTAACGAATGGGCCTTCGATCACCATAGCTGCTACGGATCAATCAGCTGCGGTACAAGTGTTTCTCCGCTTGTATTTAACCTGCCTCCGGGCGTCTGGCCTGCGGACAAGGGTGCCGAGGAATGGGGTCGACGTAGTGGGCTAGGTACGGCTGAAGGGCGTCGTCGTTTTCATGGAATAAAGCAGAGCGACGGTACACACGGTGGAGGTAAAGCCGACTGGGGTGTCAATCCAGATACTGGCGAGGTCTACGATCCTGAAGGAGAGGTCTATGGAAACCTTGGCGACTGAAGTCTTGCTCGAGGTGTCGTTGTACATAAGCGGAAGAACGATGAGCATCGACGACGTATCGCTTGCATTAGGGGCAGCCGCGTCTAAAGCAACCCTGCGTGGCACACCGCGGACACGTGCTCCCGATGCGCCTGTTTACAACACTACAACGTGGCAGTTGGCTCGAAAGTCTCGTCATGCTGACGTGAGTAATGAGCTCCTTGCCTTGCTTCAGCAAATTAAGAGCAATGTACGTCCCGGCGAGCTGAAAAATGTGGACGAGGCATTCGTCGACGTGTTTATGGCCCAGACGGTCGCAAACGGAACGTTGGGTTCATCCATCGAATGCGAGCTGTCGCCCGAGGCACTTGATGCCCTGTCCAGGCTTGGCGCTCCCGTGCGCTTTTCCATGTGCAACGTAGAGCCGTAGTAGTGTAACGGATCATAGTTGCGGAGCAAAAGAGGAACCGATAAAACTGCGATAACATTTCATCCATGACGTTATGTGGATCGCCCACATCGTGGGCTCCTACATGAAAAAGGCCGGGCATCTTGGGATGGCCCGGCCTTTTTATGTCACGTGCTCGTTGCGCTTATTCCTTGGTGAGGAGCTTCAGCGGCACCGCGATGGACTTCTCCACCGACTGCTTGTCGATGAGCTTCTTCGCGGTTTCCACGCCGAGCTTGCCGATCTCTTCCGGCTGCTGCGCCACCGTGGCGGCCATGCTGCCGTTCTGCACGGCGGTCTTGCCGTCCGGCGTGCCGTCGAAGCCGACCACCAGCACCTTCTTGTTCTTGCCGGCCAGCGCCTGCACCGCGCCGAGGGCCATCTCGTCGTTCTGGGCGAAGATCGCCTGGACGTCGCTGTTGCCCTGCAGGAGGTTCTCGCTGACCGAGAGGCCCTGCGCACGGTCGAAGTTGGCCGGCTGCTGCGCGACGATCTTCATGCCCGTGGTGGCCACCTCGTCGTCGAAGCCCTTGCCGCGTTCACGTGCCGCCGAGGTGCCGGCCACGCCCTGCAGTTCGATGATGTTGCCCTTGCCGTTCAGCGCCTTGGCCAGGTAGTCGGCCGCCATCTTGCCGCCAGCGATGTTGTCGGACGCGATGTGCGACGCGACTTCGGCGCCGTCGACGCCACGGTCCAGCGTCACCACCGGGATGTTGGCGCGCTGTGCGGACTGCACGGCACCGGCCAGTGCGGAGGAATCGGTCGGGTTGAGCAGGATGACCGAGACGCGCTTCTGGATCAGGTCTTCCACCGACGAGATCTGCCGGGCCGGATCGTCCTGCGCGTCGACGACCACCAGCTGCACGCCGGCGTCCTTGGCGGCTTTCTCGGCGCCGTTCTTCAGTTCGACGAAGAACGGGTTGTTCTGCGTCGACAACGCGAGGCCGACCACGGGCGTGCCCGAAGGCGCGGCACCGCCGGCCGTGGACGCCGCGGCGGGTGCGGATTCACCGGGACCTTGCTGGGAGCAGGCGGCGAGCAGCGTGGCCGCGGCCGCTGCGAAGAAAGTGAGCTTGCGCATGGTGTGTGTCCTCGTGGGGGTTACTGCCGCCTGTCGAGCAGGACGGCGATCAGGATGACGATGCCCTTCACCACCTGCTGGTAGAAGGAGCTGACGCCGAGCAGGTTGAGACCGTTATTGAGGAAGCCGATCAGCAGGGCACCCACCAGCGTGCCGAACAGCCAGCCGCGGCCGCCGGACAGGCTGGTGCCGCCGAGTACCACGGCGGCGATCGCGTCCAGCTCGTAACCGGAACCGGCGGTGGCCTGCGCCGAATACAGGCGCGAGGTGAGCACCACACCGGCAAACGCGGAGAGGAGACCGGACAAACCGTAGATCGCCAGTTTCATCGGCGAGATGCGCACGCCGGACAAGCGCGCGGCTTCTTCGTTGCCGCCGATGGCCACCACGTGGCGGCCGAACACCGTGCCGCGCAGCAGGAACGCGCAGACGACGAAGGCGACGAACATCCAGATCACCGGCAAGGGCACCAGGTTGGCGACATAGCCACCGCCCAGCAGCGCAAAACCAGGATTGGTGACGGGGATGGGGCTGCCTTGCGTGTACGACAGCGTGACGCCGCGCAGCAGGGTCATGGTGCCCAGCGTGGCGATGAAGGGCGCCACCTTGCCCCACGACACCAGCACGCCGTTGACGATGCCCAACAGCAGGCCCAAGCCCAGGCCGGCACCCACGGACAGCACCATGCCGTGGCCCGCCGCCATCAGGCCAGCCGTGACCGCGCCGGTGAGGGCGAGGATGGCGCCGACCGAAAGATCGATGCCGCCAGCCAGGATCACGAAGGTCATGCCGAAGGCGATCAGCGCATTGATCGACACCTGCCGCAGCACCGTCAGCAGATTGCCCGTGGAGAGGAAATCCGGGCTCATGATCGAGAGGACGATGAAGAGCAGGATCAGGCCGATCACCGAGCCGAGGCGCTGCATGAGCGTGGCGGCGCGGCTCCAGTCGAGGGGGTGGGTCATGTCACTTGCCTCCGGTCGCGGCGGTCATCACGGCTTCCTGGGTGGCGCCGTGGGCATCGAGCAAGGCCGTTGCACGACCTTCGTGCATGACCAGGATGCGATCGCTCATGGCGAGCACTTCCGGAAGTTCCGAGGAGATCATGAGAATGGCCACGCCCTGTTCCGCGAGTTGGTTGATGATGTTGTAGATCTCGGCCTTGCCGCCGACGTCGACGCCGCGCGTGGGTTCATCCAGGATGAGCACGCTCGGCTTCAACGCCAGCCACTTGGCCAGGACCACCTTCTGCTGGTTGCCACCGGAGAGCGCGCGGACATCCAGTTCCATGTCGCGGGTGCGAATCTTCAGGGCGTCGATGAGGCCGCGCGTCTGTTTCTTCTCGCCCGGTCGGTCGACCAGGCCGGCATGCGACGGCACGCGCGGCAGGCTGACGTTCTCGCGCAGGCTCATGTCCAGCACCAGGCCCTGGGCCTTGCGATCCTCGGTGACGAAACCGAAGCCGGCGTGGATCGCTTCGGTGGGCGTCTTCGGGGTCACCGCCACGCCGTCCAGCGATACCCTGCCCGTCTCGGTCCGGTCCAGGCCGAACAACAGGCGGGCCAGTTCGGTGCGGCCCGCGCCGAGCAGGCCGGCCACGCCCAGCACCTCGCCCGCATGCAGGTCGAAGCTCACGTCCTTCACCATGCCGCCGGTGAGGTGCTCGACCTTCAGCCGAACCGCGCCGACGGACGCGCTGCGGGTGGGAAAGCGCGCATCCAGCGTGCGCCCGACCATCATCTTCACCACCTCGTCGAAGGCCAGGCCCTCGACATCGCGCGTGCCGACGAAGTGGCCGTCGCGCAGGATGGAGATGCGATCGCACAGCGCGAAGATCTCTTCCATGCGGTGCGACACGTAGACGATGCCGGTGCCCTGCGCGCGCAATTCGCGGATCAGGTTGAACAGCGTGCCGGTTTCGCTTTCGGTCAGCGCGGCGGTCGGTTCGTCCATGATCAGCACGCGCGCGTTCTGGCCGAGTGCACGGGCGATCTCCACCATCTGCTGCTGGCCGACCGAGAGGCGTTCGACCCGCGTATCCGGATCGAGCCGGGGCATGCCGACGCGGGCCAGCCAGGCCAGCGCGGTGCGCGTCATCGCCTTGCGGTCGAGCAGGCCGAACCGTTGCAGCTCGCGACCCAGGAACAGGTTGTTCGCGATGCTGAGCGACGGGATGAGATTCAGTTCCTGGTGGATGATGGCGATGCCGTGTTTCTCGGCATCGGCGGGCGAGGCGATCGTCACTGGCTGGCCGTCCACCTCGATGGTGCCCTGGTCCGGCGCGTAGATCCCCGTGAGGATCTTCATCAGGGTGGATTTGCCCGCGCCGTTCTCGCCCATCAACGCGTGCACTTCGCCGCGGACGAGTTCGAAGGCCACGCCTTCCAGCACCTTCACCGGGCCGAACGCCTTGTGGATGTCCTGCATCCTTACCCGTGGTGCGGATGCGCTCATCAGAAGGTCACGCCGGCATGCAGGATGATGTTGGCGTACGGCGCGGTTTCGCCCGTGCGCACCACGGCGACCGCGCGACTGCACAGCCGCTTGAAATCCTCGTGGCTGACCTCGGAACGCTCCAGCCCTTCCTGCGACAGCCGATCGGCCAGCGCGACCATGGCCGGGTTGCGCTCATGGATCTCGGCCGCCAGGGTGAAGGCCTCCACCGCCAGCTCCGTGTAGACCGCCTCGAACACGTCCATGAAGCTCGGCACGCCCGGCAGCACCGCCAGGTCGATGCAGCGCACGCCCGGCGGCACGGGCAGGCCGACGTCGGCGATCACCAGCGTATCGGTGTGCCCCATGGCGGCGATGACGCGGTTGAGTTCGGCATGCAGCAGGCCGTGACGTCTCATCGATGGGTCTCCAGGAAGGCCGCGATTTCGTCGGCGCGTGGCATGCCACCCTGGGCGCCCAGCCGCGACACGGCGATGGCAGCGGTGGCGCAAGCCTTGCGCACCGCCTCGGCCAGCCCTTCGGCAAGGAACACCGCGAGCGCGGCGTTGAAGGTGTCGCCGGCACCCGTGCTGTCCACCGCGTCGACCGGAAAGCCGGCCTGGTGACGCGGCGCGTCGTCGGCATCGCGGAACCAGGCGCCCTCGGCGCCCCGGGTCAGCACCACCGGGCACGGCGCCAGGCGCATGAGTTCGCGGAAATCGGTGTCGCCGGGCTGGCCCAGCACCGTGGCCAGCTCGTGCTGGTTGGGCGTGAGGAAGCGCACCTGCGCCAGCCATTCGCGCGGCAGCGGTTGGGCGGGTGCGGGGTTGAGGATGACCGGCACGCCCTCGTCGTGCGCGATGCGCAGCGTGGCCTCCACGGCGTCCAGCGGAATTTCCAGCTGCACCAGCACCGCGTCGGCACCACGGAGAGTCTCTCGGGCAGCTTCCACGTGGGCCGGGGTGACCCGGCCGTTCGCGGCGGGTACCACCACGATCTGGTTCTCGCCATCGGCCACGGTGATGGAGGCGGTGCCACTGCCGATGCCGGCCACGCGGGTGACGTGGGTGACATCGATGCCTTCCGCGACCAGGCCGTCGTAGAGCTGCGTGCCGAAAGCATCGTCGCCCACGCAGCCCACCATGCTCACCGATGCGCCCAGCCGCGCTGCGGCGACCGCCTGGTTGGCACCCTTGCCGCCGGGAATGGTGAGGAAGCGTTCGCCGGTCAGCGTTTCACCCGGCGCGGGAAAGCGCGGTGCGAGCGTGACCAGGTCCATGTTGATACTGCCGACGACAACGATTCGCGTCATGCCTGAAGGTGCTCCGGGAAGTGACCGCGCAACGTCCGTTCTGTCGCCGGGTGGGGTGGCGCGCAAATATACGCCTTTGCGCGTGTGTTGGCTTTCACACGCGCGCCGTCGTCAGCGCGACAGGCCCCTGGCGTCCAGTTCGGCGAGGTAGGCGGGCCACGATGTTTCGTAGGCGCGGCCGAGGTCGTAGAGGGTGTCCCAACCGAAGATGCCACTGGCGTGGCCATCGTCGAAGCGGATCAGCACGCCGTAATGGCCGGTGGGCTCCAGCGCCGTGATCCCTACCTCGCGCTTGCCGTGCACCAGCACCTTCTGGCCCGGGCCGTGACCCTGGACCTCGGCGCTGGGGGAGTTCACGCGCAGGTATTCGCAGGGCAGCTCGAAGCGCTCACCATTGTCGAAGACCACGTCGAGCCGGCGCGACGCCGCGTGCAGGATGATGTCGAGAGGGCGCGGACGGGACATGGGCAGGATATGAAAAGCCGTGTAGGAGCGCACGATGTGCGCGAATCACCGTGTCCGATAGACAGACGGCCGGCACGTCACGCATACGTTGATTACGGACGGTTTATCGCGCACATCTTATCGCGCACATCGTGCGCTCCTACATTACCTAATCAGGGCGCGCGACCGAAGCCGTCGCCGGTGCCTTGCTCCAGCGAGGGCGGGGTGCCGGCCACGGCGAGCAGGGAGGTGGCGTAGGCGTCTTCCATGCTGACGGTGGAGACTTCGTCCCACGAGAAGAACGACGGCTCGCGCAGCCACTCCGCGTCGGGGGTGATCTCCTGCATGTTGAAGCCTTCGTCTTCCACGCTGACCAGACGGCCGATGTAGCAGACCTCCGATTCGTCCTCGCTGTCGACATGCACGCCGATGACCGGCGCATGCGCCGCGGCGGCCTGGATGACCTGCGAGATGTCGTCGAGGGGGAAGTCTGCCGGCGGCGTGGGCTTGATGCCCTTGAGCGCCAGAGCCTTCTCGAGGAAGCCGGCGTGCTTGTCCGGTGCCTCGAATTCGGAGATGTCGCGGTGCCGCATGATGTACATGCCGTCGTAGCTGACACCGTCACCGATGACCCACAACAGGAAGAACTCGCGGCCGACCCCGCCGACATAGCCGCAGAAGCTGCCATGCTCGAGATCGCCGCGCCACAGACGCACCAGCTGCCCACTGTCCTGCGCTTCACGCAGGCTGGCTCGCTGGCCGTTCGTTTTGAGTTGAATAACCTTGCCCATATACGTCAACAGTTTAGCAGATGGGGCGCCGCTCGATGTTTACAGGATGTAACGGCTCAAATCTTCGTCCTTGACTAGCGAAGCCAGGTTTTTATCGACATATTCGGCGTCGATCAGGTAATTTTCGCCGGACTTGTCCGCAGCTTCAAAAGAGATGCGCTCAAGCAGCCGCTCCATCACCGTATGCAGGCGGCGGGCGCCGATGTTCTCGGTCCGCTCGTTCACCTGAAATGCCACATCCGCCAGGCGGTCCACGCCGGTATCGGTGAACTCCAGGGTGACGCCCTCGGTTTGCAGCAGCGCAACATACTGCTTGGTCAGCGCGTTGTTCGGCTCACGCAGGATGCGCTTGAAGTCGTCCACCGACAGCGCGCTCAGTTCCACGCGGATCGGCAGGCGGCCTTGCAGTTCGGGGATCAGGTCGGACGGCTTGGCCAGCGAGAACGCGCCCGAGGCGATAAACAGGATATGGTCGGTCTTGATCGAGCCGTACTTGGTCGACACGGTGGAGCCTTCGACCAGCGGCAGCAGGTCGCGCTGCACGCCTTCGCGGCTCACGCCCGCCCCGCCCCATTCCGAACGCTGCGCGACCTTGTCGATCTCATCGATGAAGACGATGCCGTTCTGCTCGGCGATATCCACGGCGCGGCTGCGAAGTTCCTCGTCGTTGAGCAGCTTGCCGGCTTCTTCCTCCACCAGCAGCGGCCGTGCCGCGCGGATGGTCAGCTTGCGCTTCTGCGACTTGGCGCCGCCCATGTTCTGGAACATCTTGCCCAGCTGCTGGCTCATTTCCTCCATGCCGGGCGGGGTCATGATCTCCACGCCCACGTTCACCGCGAAATCCAGTTCGATCTCGCGGTCGTCCAGTGCGCCCTCGCGCAGCTGCTTGCGCAGCTTCTGGCGGGTGTCGCTGTCGATGGCGGTGACATTGGAACCGGTGTCGTCCCAGCCGGTGGCCGCCTGGCGCCGAGGCAGCAGGGCGTCCAGCAGGCGATCCTCGGCGGCGTCCTCGGCCTGGCTGCGCACGCGCGTCTTGGCCTGGTCGCGCACCAGCTTGTAGGACACGTCGGCCAGGTCGCGGATGATCGATTCCACATCCTTGCCGACGTAGCCCACCTCGGTGAACTTGGTGGCCTCGACCTTCACGAACGGCGCGTTGGCCAGGGTGGCCAGGCGGCGCGCGATCTCGGTCTTGCCGACGCCCGTGGGCCCGATCATCAGGATGTTCTTCGGCGTGACTTCCTCGCGCATGCCCGGCTCCAGCTGCATGCGCCGCCAGCGGTTGCGCAGCGCGATGGCGACGGCTCGCTTGGCATCGTTCTGGCCGATGATGAAGCGGTCCAGCTCGTTGACGATCTCGCGGGGGGTGAGTTCGGACATGGGTTCAGAGCTCTTCGATCGAGGTGTTGTGATTGGTGTAGATGCAGATGTCGCCGGCGATCTTGAGCGCTTTCTCGACGATGGTGCGTGCGTCCAGTGCCGTGTTTTCCATCAGGGCCAGGGCCGCCGACTGGGCGTAGGGGCCGCCGGAGCCGATGGCGATCAGGCCGTGCTCGGGCTCCAGCACGTCGCCGTTGCCGGAGATCAGCAGCGAGGCTTCCTTGTCGGCCACGGCCAACATGGCTTCCAGGCGGCCCAGGCGGCGGTCGGTCCGCCATTCCTTGGCCATCTCCACCGCGGAGCGCGTGAGATTGCCGCCGTGCTTGACCAGCTTCTCCTCGAACAGCTCGAACAGGGTGAAGGCGTCGGCGGTGGCGCCGGCGAACCCGGCCAGCACGTCGCCCTTGCCCAGGCGCCGCACCTTGCGTGCGTTGGCTTTCATCACGGTGTTGCCGAGGGTGACCTGTCCGTCACTGCCGATGACGACCTTGCCGTCGCGGCGGACGCAGACGATGGTCGTTGCGTGCATCGGGTCCATAGCGCGTTCCTTGGGGGAGTCGGCTAGAGGTGGGGATGGCGCGGGAGGGGTGCAAGGTCGGCCCTCGCGGAGGATGCGAGTCGGCGCCTGGCTAGTCGTGCTTGCGCTTGGCGCGCGGGTGCGCCGCGTCGTAGACCCGGGCCAGGTGCTGGAAATCGAGATGCGTGTAGATCTGGGTGGTGGCGATATCGGCGTGGCCGAGCAATTCCTGCACCGAACGCAGGTCGCCGGAGGATTCCAGCATGTGGCTGGCGAAGGTATGCCGGAGCATGTGCGGGTGCACGCGCTTGGCCTGCCCGCTGGACAGCTTGACCATGCGCAGCTGCACCGCGCGCGGCCCGATCGGCCCACCGCCCCGGCCCTTGAACACCGGCTGTTCCGGTCCGGCCTCGCCCAGGGCGGCCAGAGCGCGCAGCGCGGTCACCGCGAAACGTCCCACCGGCAGGATGCGTGTCTTGTTGCCCTTGCCCAGCACGCGTACCTGGCCGTCGTCCAGGTCGAGGTCGCCCCAGCGCAGGCCGCACAGTTCGGACAGGCGCAGCCCGCTGGAATAGAACAGTTCCAGCATGGCCGAGTCGCGCGGCGCGAGCGAACCGCCGAGCGTGGTCTCGATCAGTTCCTTGGCCTCGTCCGCGTCCAGCACCACGGGCAGCTTCCGCCGCACCTTGGGGCCGCGAACGCCGGCCGTGGGGTCGTGGGCGAGCTGGCCCTCGCGCGTGAGGTAACGGAACAGCGTGCGGAACGCGGACAGCAATCGTTGCAGGCTGGTGGGCTCCAGCCCCTTCGGCCGCTTGCCGTCCTTGTCCGGCGGCGGCCGGTGCAGGCGGGCGGTCAGGGAGCGCACCCGGTCGGGGGTTAACTCGTCGAACGAGACGAGGCGCTCGGCTTCCATGTAGGCGACCAGCTTGTCGAGGTCGCGACGGTAGGCCGCCAGGGTGTGCGGCGACGGCGCCCGTTCGGCCGCGAAATGCCGCAGGAAGGCCTCGACGGCCTCGCGCGGGCTCACGCGGCTTTCCGCGCCCGTTCGATGGCCGAGCCGACCGTGGTCGAGATCATGTTGAGGAACAACGTGCCCATGCCGGGGTGGAAACGATCCGCGTCGGCGCTGCCGATCGCCAGGATCGCATCGGAGCCCACGCGCATGAGTGCGGCCGAGCGCACCTCGGGGGCGTCGTCGCCGAACAGCCGCTGCAGTTTTTCCGGCGCAAGGCGCCCGGCCACCGGGTCACCGTGCTCGAGGAATGAGGCAAACTCCGGCAAGCCGGCTGAGCCGCGCGGCTCGCGCAGCAGCCAGGGCTCGTCGGGCAGGCCGGCCAGGTTGCCGAAGAACACGAGGCTGATCCGCTCCGACTGGAAATCTTCCTTCAGCCGGTGAACGACGTTGCGCACCGTTTCCTCGACATCGCGCGCGCTGAGCAGGGCCAGCATCAGCCCGTGCACACGGCGCATCAGGGTCTCGTTGTCGCCGGCGATACCGGTGAGCTCCTTCAGGCGGCGCTCCAGCTCGGCGTTCTTCTCGCGCAGCCCGCGCAGCTGATGGACGGCCAGCGACGCGGCGGGTCCGTTGCTGCTGGGCAGCGTCAGGGCGTTGGCCAGGTCCGGATAATCGGCCAGGAAGTCCGGATGCCGCCGCAGGTAGGACGCGACGGTGGTTGGCTTGATGTCGCCGTCGATCGCGGTATCGGTCATGGGTGTTTCCTCGGTCGCATGCGTGCGGGTCGACAGGAACCGACCCGGGATGGAAGCAGTGTGCCGCGTTATGGCGCGGGCGTCACACCTCGCCTTCGAAGACGAAGGCGGCGGGGCCGGTCATCCACAGCGTATGGCCGGGGCCTTGCCACTCGATGGTGAGCGAGCCGCCGGGCAGCTCCACTTCGACGACGGGCCCGGCCAAGCCGAGCGCGTGCGCCGTGGCCGCGGCGGCACAGGCCCCCGTGCCGCAGGCCCGGGTCCAGCCACTGCCGCGCTCGTGCACGCGCAGCCGGAGGCGTCCCGGGCCCGAACGCTGAGCGAAACCGACGTTGGCACCCTGCGGGAATACGGCATGGGCAGTGAGCTGCGGGCCCAGGCGATCCACGCGGGGATCGTCGACATCGTCGACGAACACCACAGCGTGGGGGTTGCCCATCGACACCGCGGCAAAGCTGATGTCCTCGCCGTCGATGGCCACGGTGTAGGTGGCCTGCGCGGGACGGTCGAGCGGCACGGCGGCGGGCAGGAAGTCCGGCTCGCCCATGTCGACGCGCACCTGCCCCGCCGCCAGCACGCGTACCGTGACCGGACCGGACGGGCTTTCCAGCCGGATATCGGTGTCGCGCTCGATCGCGCCGTCGCGGTAGAGCCACGCGGCGACGCAGCGCACGCCGTTGCCGCACTGGCCGGACGGGCTGCCGTCGGCATTCCATATGCCGTAGTAGAACGCGCAGGACGCGTCGCGCGATGGCTCGATGCTGATCAGCTGGTCGAAGCCGATGCCGGTGTGGCGATCGGCCAGGGCGGCGATGCGCGAGGGCGCGGGCACGCGTCCCGCATCCTCGCGCCAGTCGACGATCACGAAATCGTTGCCGATCCCATGCATCTTGGTGAAGCGCGACGGCATGGCGGGATTACGGCTGGACGGAGGAGTTAAACGGTGTGCGTGCCGTGCTGGCCGGTGCCGGCGACCCGGCGGTGGTGGTCGCATGGGCGGGCTGCGCACCGGCCTGCGGCGTCACCGCCCCGGCGGGCGCCGGCGGTGGCGGGAAGTAGAGGTTGCCCTTCTGGCCACAGCCGGACAGGCCGGCGGCAAGCGTGGCGGCGAAGGCGACGGGCAGGATCAGTCGGCGCATGGGCTTCTTTCCCGGAAACGGCGGCCAGTATAGCCCTGGCCCGGTCAAAGCGCCTTTTCGAAGCGCAGCGCGTCCGTGCCGTCGGCATAGTAGGCCGTGTACGCCCCGATCCGTTCGTAGCCGAGGTGCTCGTACAGGTCGATGGCCACGGTGTTGTCCGTGCGGACTTCCAGCCGCAGCACCCGGCAGCCGCGTGAGCGTGCGGTGTCTTCGGCGGCGTGGATCAGCGCCGACCCCACGCCCTTGCCCCGCGCCTGGGGCGTGGTCGCCAGCGAATACAGACGTGCCACCGTGGTGGCCTTGCGGAAGAACACCACGGCGGTTCCCAGGAAACGCCGATGGTTGGCACTGGCCACCAGCACCAGCGCGGTCTGCGAGTCCAGGTGCTTGCGGTACTGGGCACGGCTGAGCCGGTCCTGCGCGAAACTGGATGCCTCGAGTGCGACGAGATCGTCGAGATCGCTGACTTCGGCGCGTCGAACGCGCACCGCGGCGGTAACCGGGGGTGGACGCATGCGCTTGGGGGCTCCGGCGCTGGAGGGAGGGGAACGGCTGGCGGCCGTGCGGGGATACGGCAAGCGCGGCACTGTAGACCTCGGGCTGCGGCGGATCAATGACTTTTTCATGAATTCGAAAGGGCGAACGCGCGTGCGCCGCTTGTGCGGGGCGGCAGCGCGGCACACACTGCGCCACCGGTGAAACGCGCGGCTCCCGGTGGAGCCTGTACGAAGCCTTCGCCGTCCATCGAGGTCACATGAGCCGGCTCGTCATCGTCGTGGAAAAAGCCTCCGACTGGGGCTCGTACTACCCGTCCGCGAATGTCGTCAGTGCCATGGACTACCTGCGTGAGCCGGTCGGCAGCGACGACGAGCGCGCGCATGTCATCAACCTCTGCCGCAGCTACAAGTACCTGGGCACGGGCTATTACGTGTCGCTGCTTGCCGAGGCGCGCGGCCACAAGGTCATTCCGTCGGTGCGCACGGTGAACGATCTTCGCCGCCGCTCGCTCTACGGCCTGGATATCGACGATCTCAACCAGAAGCTGGCCAATTTCCTGCCCGCCGGCGGGCGCGACACCACCGACTTCGGCGTGCTTGTGTACTTCGGCGAGACCGCCTACCCGGACCTGCAGGATCTTGCGAGGCAGGTGTTCGAGATGTTCCCCTGCCCGCTGATGCGCATCGAGTTCCATCGCGAACGTATATGGCAGGTGGCGGCGATCAGGCCGGTGGGCCTGCATACGCTGGACGACGCGCAGGAAGACGCGTTTGCCCAGGCGCTGGACAAGTTCTCGAAGAAGTTGTGGCGCAAGCCGCGCGCGCGACGTCGCTACCGTTACGACATCGCGATGCTGGTGGACCCCGACGAGGCGATGCCGCCATCCAACAAGAAAGCGCTGAAGCAATTCATCGAGGCCGGCAAGCACCTCGGTATCGAAGTAGACCCGATCGGCAAGAACGACTACCAGCGGCTGGCCGAGTACGACGGCCTGTTCATCCGTGAGACCACCGCCAGCGACAACCACACCTATCGTTTCGCCCACCGTGCCGAGAAGGAAGGCATGGTGGTGATGGACGACCCGACATCCATCCTGCGCTGCACGAACAAGATCTTCCTGAACGACCTGATGGTCGCGCGCAAGCTGGCCACGCCGATCACCGAGATCATTTACCGCGACGACCCGCGGCGCCTGCGCGAGCTGCCCGACCGACTGGGCCTGCCCATCGTGTTGAAAATTCCGGATGGCTCGTTCTCTCGCGGCGTGGTGAAGGTGGAAACGCGCGAGGCATTGCAGAAGGCCGCCGGCGAACTGTTCTCGCACAGCGCGCTGCTGATCGCGCAGGAATACCTCTACACGGAATACGACTGGCGGATCGGCGTGCTCAACCACGAGGCGCTGTACGCCTGCCAGTACTTCATGTCGCGGGGCCACTGGCAGATCTACAACCACGGCGCGAAAGGCACGGCCAAGTCCGGTGGTTTCCGCACCGTGCCCGTGCGCGAGGCACCGTCCGAGGTCGTGAAGCTGGCGCTGAAGGCGACCCAGACCATCGGCGACGGCCTGTACGGCGTGGACCTGAAACAGGTCGGCGACCGCCCGGTGGTGATCGAGGTCAACGACAACCCGTCGATCGATGCCGGGGTGGAGGACGCCTACCTGGGCGAAGACCTGTATCTGCGAATCATGCAGGAGTTCCTCCGCCGCCTGGAGCGCAAGCGGCTGGGCATCCACGCCTGATCCGGGGACTACCGACGAAACAGTGAGGCCAGCAGTTGCAGCGGCAGGCCCGGTTTCATCGCCACCAGCACGCTCGCCGGTGCCAGCAGCAGCCAGAACGCCGGGGTCCAGCCCAGGGCCTCGCTGTGCGCGGACAACGGCGTGACCAGCAGGACCAGGGCGCCCAGGCCCATCCAGGCCATGGCGATCAGTGCACGGATACGGCGGGGCGAGAGCGTGTCGTTCATGGCGGGCTTCCGGAGGACGAGGTGTCGAGGGACAGGCTAGGTGCCGCCCGTCTCACGGACCGCGACGCGTTGACCCGCTTTTGATCCCCTCGGGCGGAAGCTGGCCCCATGAACAGAATCCCGATGGCGTTACTCATGGCGGCCGGCATGGCCACGGCTTCGTGCGCGACGGACGCGCCGCTCAAGGCAGTGGACCACGTCGACCTCCCGCGCTACATGGGCACCTGGTACGTGATCGGCGCCATCCCGAACATGTTCGAGAAGGGCAAGGTCGCCACGGCGGACGAATATCGCCTGAAGCCCGACGGCACCATCGAGAACATCTATCACTACCGGAAGGGCTTCGATAAGCCGGAGAAGACCTGGAACGGCAAGGCCTGGCTACCCGATCCGAAGGATACGGCCCGCTGGAAGGTCCAGTTGCTGTGGCCCTTCCGCTCCGACTACATCATCCTCGCGCTGGATCCGGCGTACCGCGTGACCATGGTCGGCCTGCCCTCCCGGAAGCTCCTCTGGATCATGGCCAAGGACAGGACGCTGGATGACGGTGCCTACCAGCGGCTGATCGACCAGGCCCGCCAACAGGGTTTCCCGGTGGAGCAGATGCGCAAGGTGCCCCAGCGCGCCGAGGATGCCGGCAAGCCGGGATTCCAGTGACGGTTGCCAGACGGTAACGATTGCTAGACTGCGCCCCCACGGACGCGTGAGTCCGGATCGAGAGCCCAGGAGCCTCCATGAGCGCTGAAGCGCATCGTTACGCCGTGTTCGGTCAGCCGATCGCGCATTCGCTTTCCCCCCAGATCCATGCGGCTTTCGCCGAGCAACTGGGTATCCGGCTTGGCTATGAAACCATCGATGTGGCGCCGTCCGGGTTCGCGGACGCCGTACGCCGTTTCTTCGACGACGGCGGCCTGGGCGCCAATGTCACTTTGCCCCATAAGGAAGCCGCGTTCGCGTTGGCCCAGGAGCACACCGAGGACGCCTCGCGTGTCGGCGCGGCCAATACACTTACCTCGCTGGTCGGTGGCCGGATCCAGGCCCACAACACCGACGGCAGCGGGTTCGTGCGCGACATCACCGAACGCCATTCGCTCGACCTGCGTGGCCACGACGCCCTCCTTCTGGGTGCCGGCGGCGCGGCCAAGGCAGTGGCCTGGGCCCTGCTGGATGCCGGCGTGAAGACACTGACCATCGTCAACCGCACGCCGGAGCGAGCCGACGCGCTGGCCGACGCCATCGGCGATCCGGCGCGATGCCACACGCGTTACTGGGATGGCCTGGACGGCGAGTGCTTCGACCTCGTGGTCAACGCCACGTCCATCGGCGTCACCGGCGGCAGCTTCGACCTGCCGATGTCGATCCTGCAGGACCACGGCACCTGCTACGACCTCTGCTACGGCACTGCCTCCGCCAGCTTCAAGGGCTGGGCCACCGCGGCCGGCACGCGCTACTTCTGCGACGGCCTGGGCATGCTGGTGGAGCAAGCCGCCGATGCGTTCGAGCGCTGGCACGGGCAGCGGCCGGATACGGACCCGGTGTACGCCATGCTGCGCCAGCGCTTCTGACCGTGGCGCTGTCGTGCCGCGCCGGATGCGGTGCGTGCTGCATCGCGCCCTCCATCAGTTCTGCCATCCCCGGCATGCCTCACGGCAAGCCGGCGGGTGTGCGTTGCATCCAGCTGACCGAAGACAACCGTTGCGCGATCTTCGGGCGGCCGGAGAGGCCGAAGGTGTGTGGCGGGTTGCGGCCTGAGGTGTCGATGTGCGGTGGTGATCGGCAGCATGCGTTGGGGTGGTTGGGGGAGCTCGAGGCTGCCACCTGCTGATCGCGGACATCGTCCGCTCCTACGATGCCGCTACGCGTTGATCGCTGACATCGTCCGCTCCTACGTGCATTGGGGCGATTCGGGTGCAGGATCTTGCGATCTTGCGTCGTCAACCAGCCGTCATCTGCGGGTAAAGCGGCGTACATGCGCAGCCGCGAGTCTCACGGGTTTACTCCCAAAGGGGATCGACCCGATGTCGTTCGCACGTGCCTCGCTTCGCCGTACCGCTCTCGCCACGGCGCTGGCCCTGTCCCTGCATGCTGGCCTGGCCCAGGCCGCCGATGACGACAAGGCGGCTCCGGCCGCGGATGTCGCCACCACCAGCAAGGATGCGAAGCAACTGGACGCCGTCTCCGTGATCGCTCCCGGCGAAACCCGCCAGGTGCAGAGCATCGGCACGGACGAGATCCTTCGCCAGCAGACGCCGGGTAGCAGCGCGTTGAAGGCGCTGGACAAGCTGCCGGGCGTGCAGTTCCAGTCGGCCGACCCGTGGGGCGCCTACGAGTGGTCGACGCAGATCACGCTGCACGGCTTCGACCAGTCGCGCCTGGGCTTCACCCTCGACGGCATCCCGCTGGGCACGATGAGCTACGGCGTCAGCAACGGCTTGCAGGTGACCCGTGCGATCACCTCGGACAACCTCGCCACCGTGGAGCTGGCGCAGGGCGCCGGCGCGCTCGGTACCGCGTCCAGCACCAACCTGGGCGGCACGGTGCAGTTCTACTCGGCCGATCCGGACATGACCCCGGGCGTGCGCTTCAACCAGGTGATCGGTTCCGACGCCACGAAGCGCACCTTCGTGCGCGCGGACAGCGGCGACCACGGCGGTTTCTCGATGTACGTGTCGTTCGACCATGCCGACACCGACAAGTGGAAGGGCTACGGCGACCAGAAGTCCAACCAGGCCAACCTCAAGGCGCTGTACCAGTGGGGTGACGGCAACCGCGTCAGCCTGTTCGTGGACAGCAGCAAGCGCAAGGAATACGACTACATGGATCTGTCCCTGACCAGCCAGAAGGCGCTGGGCTGGAACTGGGACTATTTGCAGCCGGACTGGAACACGGCCGTGGGCATCGCCAATGCGCTGAACGGCAACGGTGCCTACCCCGCCTCGATGAACGGCCTGCCGGCCGATTACGACAAGGGCGACGCCACGTATTACGCGGGCGGCGGCATCCGTCGCGACACGCTGGCCGGCTTGTCGGGTTCGTTCAACCTCGGCGGCGCCACGCTCGATACCACGGGCTATTACCATGCCGACCGCGGCGAGGGTCAGTGGGCCACGCCCTACCAGGCATCGTCGCCCACCGTGCCGCTGTCCATGCGTACCACGGACTATGGCCTGGACCGCTACGGCGTGACCTCGGCGCTGAAGTTCACGCTGGGCCACCACGATCTGGAAGTGGGCGTGTGGGGAGAGGACGCCAACACCAACCAGGAGCGCAACTTCTTCACGCTGACCGGCCCGTACACGGCGCTGTACACCTTCTACAACGACCAGGCGCCGTTCCTGCGCGGGTTCCTGCAGCATTATGAAACCCGCACCCGCATGGGCTATGCGGAGGATACCGTCCACCTGATGGACGATGCGCTCACCATCAACTTCGGTGCGAAGTCGCTGAGCGTGACCACGGATGCGACCTCACTGGTGCCGACCACGGCCTTCGCGCAGGGCCAGATGAAGGCGAGCAAGGGCTTCCTCCCGCAGGCCGGTATCGACTACAAGCTCGATGCCAACCAGGACGTCTACGGCTCGTATGCGAAGAACATCGCGGCCTACGGGTTCACGCCGTTCGGTACCTCCCAGGCGTCGTTCGATGCGGCCAAGAGCCAGCTGAAGCCCGAGGAGTCGCAGACCTGGCAGGCCGGCTACCGCGCCCATGGCGACACCTTCGAGGCGTCGGTGGGCGTGTTCTACACGCGCTTCGCGAACCGACTTCTCGTGACCACGCCGTGCGTGGCCGTGGTCACCTGCGCCTCCTCGCTCAACAACGTCGGTGACGTGAAGAGCAAGGGCGCGGATCTGGCCTTCCTGTGGAAGCCGGTCGACGGCCTCAGCTGGCTCAACTCGTTCTCGTACAACGACTCGAAGTACCAGGACGACTACCAGAGCTCCGGCACGGTCCCCACCGCCGACAAATACGTGGTCGGCGTGCCGAAGACCATGTTCTCCAGCTCGATCAACTACGCGTTCTCGGGCTGGCGCGCCAACCTCGAGGCCAAGTACACGGGCCGTCGCTACATCACCTACACCAACGATTCAGCGGTACCGTCCTACTGGGTAGCCAACGCCGGCATCGCCTACGACTTCGGCGTCGTGTCGGTGTTCAAGGCACTGAGCATCGGGGCCAACGTGACCAACCTGTTCAACAAGCACTACTTCGCGTCGACGGGCACCAACGGTTACCAGGCGTACGACGCGCAGGGTTACAACCAGACCTTGATGGCGAGCGCGCCGCGGCAGTACTTCGTCAACCTCAACGCGCGCTTCTGAGGTCGACCGCGATCCATCGTCGCGGTATTGCAACAGTGCGGCGGGAACATGTGTGGCCCGCGGGGGCCGTCCACAGGGGGACGGCCTGGTTGCGGGCGCCGTTCCCCCGGATATCCCCATGTCTAAGTCGTCCATCGTCGCGGTGCCCCGCCGCGCGATCATCACCGTCGCCATTGCCGTGGTCGCCATGGCAGCTGCGTCGGCGTTCACCTTGCTCCAGCGCTCGCACGCGTCCGCGACGAGCCTCGCGGACGTGACGCCCTCCGCCCCGGTGGGCGGCGCCCACCGATCGGACGTCGATCTCCTGCTGGAGCTTGCGCGAGAGGCCACACGTGAAGGCCGTCTCATCGCCCCGCAAGGGAACAACGCCTACGAGTTCTATCTGAGTGTGCTGCAGCTCGACGCAGGCAATGCGACGGCGCATGACGCTCTTCGCGAAACGCTCCCGTTCGCCGCGCAGGAGATCGAACGTCAGATCAACCGGCGCGAGCTGGAGGACGCGCGCCGCGAGATCGCCTTGCTGCGAGATTACGACGCCACCAACTACACACTGATCATTCTCGGGGCCAAGCTCGACGCCCAGCAGCAGGTCGTGGTGGCAAATGATGAGGCAAAAGCTGACACGATCCGTCGGCGAAACGGCTAGCCGCATTCATCTTCGCGATAGGCCCGGGGGGTCATTGTTGCCAGGCGTCCCATCCGGGGGCGCCTGATAAAAACCCTTACACAGGCAAGGAGCCACCTTATGAATAAGACCATTTCGCCGTTGTTCGTCGCCCTGCTCGCCATGGCCCCGCTGGCCGCCATGGCTCAGGTGCATGGTGGCAATGCGCCTCGTCCCGAGGGCGCTACCGACGCAAAGGCATCGGTGCGTTGCGGCGTGCTCGACACGAACGCGTTCGACCGCTTCATCGCCACCAAGCCGACGCCGGTGGAATTCCGCGCGCGCCTTTCATGCATCCAGCTCGTCATGCCCGATTCCGTGACCACGATGGAAATGCGCGCCGACAACAGCCGGTATTTTCCACAGCTCGATCAGTACGGTCGTATCGTCGGCGGCTCGTTCCGCTGATCCATGGAGGCGTCGCCTCGGGCGGCGCCTCCTGTCCGCGCCGCCTATCCCGATGTCACCCTCGTGACCCCGGACATGATGTCGACGCGGGAGATGCGCCAGAACAACAGCCGCTACGTCCCCCAAAGGGACGCCGACGGGCGTATCACCGGCGGTTCGTTCATGTAACGGTGCGGCAGATGCGCGCGAGGTTTAGAATCGTCGCATGTTCACTTCGATACGGCCCTTCAAGGGCATCCTTCCCCGCCTCGGCGCCCGCGTGTACGTCGACCCGGCGTCCACCGTCATCGGCGATGTCGAGCTCGCCGACGATGTGTCGGTCTGGCCGGGCGCGGTGGCGCGCGGCGACGTGCACCACATCCGTATCGGTGCCCGCAGCAACCTCCAGGACGGCGCGATCATCCACGTTACCCACGACGGTCCGTACAGCCCGGGTGGCTTCCCGACCATCATCGGCGAGGACGTCACCATCGGCCACGGCGCGGTGATCCACGCCTGCACCCTCGAGGACGCCTGCCTGATCGGCATGCACGCCACGGTGCTCGACGGCGCGGTCGTGAAGAAACACGGCTTCGTCGGCGCGGGCACGGTGATCCCGCCGGGCAAGGTGGTGGGCGAGCGTGAGCTCTGGCTGGGCAATCCCGGCAAGCTGGTGCGCGTGCTGAGCGATCGGCAGGTAGAGCAGTTGTATTACTCGGCGGCCAATTACGTGCGCCTCAAGGACGACTACCTGGCCTGATCGCCCCTGAATGCCGGGGCGGGCCCCACGTGTTGCCGCTTGATTTGCCTCCGCGCGGGCTCCACGCTGGGCGCCAGAGAGGAGACGAACCCATGGATACCCGCACCAACCCGCTGCTCGACCCGCAGGCCCTGCCGATGTTCTCGGCCATTCGCCCCGAGCACGTCGAGCCCGCCATCGACAGCCTCATCGCCGCCGAGCGCGCCGCCATCGATGCCATTGCGGCTGCCGACGCGCCGCGCGACTTCGAGCACGTGATCCTGGCCCAGGAACGCCTGGACCAGGCCATGTCGCGGGCTTGGTCGCCGGTAAGCCACCTGCACTCCGTGGCCGACTCGGAGGCCCTGCGCAAGGCGCACGGCGCCGCGGAAGAAAAACTCACCGAGCACGGCATGGAAGTGGGCCAGAACCGCGACCTCTACGCCGCCGTGCAGGCCGTGGCCGACCGGCCCGATTTCGCCGGCCTGCCGGTCGCCGCGCGTGCGGCGGTCGAGCACGCCCTGCGGGACTTCCGCCTGTCGGGTGTGGCGCTGGAAGAACCGGCGCGCACGCGCTTCCGCGAGATCGGCGTGGAGCTGTCCCGCCTCACCACCGAGTTCTCCAACGCCGTGCTGGATGCGTCCGAGGCCTGGCACAAGCACATCACCGACGAGCGCGACCTGGCGGGCATTCCCGCTTCCGGACGCGCCGTGCTGCGTGAATACGCCCGCGAGGAAAAACTCGACGGTTACCTGGTCACGTTGAAGCAACCCAGCGTGCAGGCGGTGCTCACCTACGCCGAGAACCGCGACCTGCGCGAGGCCGTGTACTACGCCTACCAGACCCGCGCGTCGGACCAGGGGCCGGACAAGGGCAAGTTCGACAACTCCGTGCGCATCGAGAAAATCGTCGCGCTACGGCACGAGGCCGCGCAACTGCTCGGCTTCGCCAATGCGGCCGAAGAGTCGCTGGCGACCAAGATGGCCACCTCGACCGAGGCGGTGCTGACCTTCCTGCGCGACCTCGCGGCCCGTGCCAAGCCGGTGGCGAAGAAGGAACTGGACGAACTGCGCCGCTTCGCCACCGACGAACTGAAGATCGACAACCTCGAGCCCTGGGATGTGGGCTTCGCCGCCGAGCGCCTGCGCCAGCAGCGCTATGCGCTGGACGAGGAACAGATCAAACCGTATTTCCCGGCCTCGGCCGCCATCGACGGCCTGTTCATGGTGGTGGAGCGCCTTTATGGCGTGCGCTTCACGCCGCGCGATGACGTGGATACCTGGAACAAGGACGTGAAGTACTACGACGTGGTGAACGCCGACGGCACGGTGTTCGCCGGGGCCTACCTCGACATGTATGCCCGCTCGGGCAAGCGCGGCGGTGCCTGGATGGACGTGGCCGTGTCGCGCTTCCGCGACGGTGACGAACTGCAGCTGCCGGTGGCGTACCTCACCTGCAACTTCCCGCCGCCCACCGACGGCGCGCCGGCCCTGCTTACCCACGACGACGTGCTCACGCTGTTCCACGAATTCGGCCACGGGCTGCACCACATGCTGACCGAGGTGGATATTCCCTCGATCAGTGGTATCGAGGGCGTGGAGTGGGATGCCGTGGAGCTGCCCAGCCAGTTCATGGAGAATTTCGCCTGGGATCGCAACGCCCTGCGCGAATTCGCCCGGCATTACCAGACCGGCGAGCCGCTGCCGGACGATCTGTACCAGCGGATGCTCGACGCGCGGCACTTCCATGCCGGCCTGTTCCTCGTCCGCCAGCTGGAATTCGGCCTGTTCGATTTCCTGTTGCACCGGGACTACGACCCGGCGGTGGGCGCGCGCCCCCTGGATGTCCTGGAGAAGGTGCGCCATGAAGTGGCCGTGCTGCATCCGCCGGCATGGCAGCGTTTCCCGCACGCCTTCACCCATGTCTTCGCGGGTGGCTATTCGGCCGGCTATTACAGCTACCTGTGGGCCGAAGTGCTGTCCGCGGACGCGTTCGAACCCTTCGAACAGGCCGGTGTGCTGGACCGGGCCACGGGCGAGCGCTTCCGCAAGGAAGTGCTGGCGGTCGGCTCCACGCGGCCGGCCCTGGCCTCCTTCGTGGCCTTCCGCGGTCGCGAGCCGCGGCCGGACGCCCTGCTTCGCAGCTACGGCCTGGCCTGATCGCACGGCCCCGCGCGGCGTCATGGCGCCGCGCGGCTTTCCTTTACAATGGCGCCATGAAGATCGCTTCGTGGAACGTCAATTCGCTCAAGGTTCGCCTGCCCCACCTCCAGCAATGGCTGGCCGAGGTGCAGCCGGATATCGTCGCGCTGCAGGAAACCAAGCTCACCGACGATAAATTCCCCGTCGACGAGATCGCCGCGATGGGCTATCGCTCGGTGTTCTCCGGGCAGAAAACCTATAACGGCGTCGCCCTCCTCGCACGGGGCGAACTGGCCGATGTCGTCACCGATATCCCGGGCCTGGACGATCCCCAGCGCCGCATCCTGGCCGCCACGGTCGGCGATATCCGCGTGGTCGATCTGTACGTGGTGAACGGCAAGGCGCTGGGCGACGAAAAATACACCTACAAGCTCGAATGGCTGGCGCGGGTTCGCGACTTCCTCGAAGGCGAGCGTGCCCGCCACGAGAAACTGGTGGTCCTGGGCGACTTCAACATCTGCCGGGACGACCGCGACGTGTACGACCCGGTGGCCTGGGGTGAGGACATCTTCTGCTCGCCGCCGGAACGCGCCGCCCTGCAGGCCCTGCTCGATATCGGCCTGCATGACAGCTTCCGTCTCTTCAACGAGGACGCCGGCCTTTTCAGCTGGTGGGACTACCGGCAGGCGGCTTTCCGCCGCAACATGGGCCTGCGGATCGACCTCATCTTGATCAGCGATGCGCTGAAATCCCTGGCCACCTCGTCGATCGTCGACAAGGCGCCGCGGAAGTGGGAACAACCGTCCGACCACGCGCCCGTCGTGCTGGAGCTGCAGCTTTGAATACCCCCAAATCCGAATGGCCGCGTTCACTGGACGACGCCGAACTCGAAAAACTCGACATCTACCTGCGCGCCCACGGCAACGACGGCGACCTGATGCTCGACGGCGTGCATGGCCTGCTCTCGGCCATCGCCATCGGGCCGCTCGAAGTGAAGCCGGAAGAATGGCTGCACGAGGTGCTGCACGACGCCTTCGAGGATGAAGACGAAGGCAACGCCGTGCTGGCGTTGCTGGCCCAGCTCAACGATTCCATCAGCGCGGAACTGGACGTCGACGCCTACGAGCCGATCCTCGGCGAGATCGACACCGACGAAGGCCCCATGCTGTCGGCGGGCGGCTGGTGCGAAGGCTTCAGCCGTGGCATCGACATGCGTGCGCAGCTGTGGGAAACGCGGCTGGCCGAAGACCCCACCCTGATGCAGCTGCTCGGCCCCATCATGGCGCTGGCGGTGGACGAGGGCGTGCTGCAGGCCGATGCGGAGTTCGAGAAACTCACCGACGAGGAATACGACGAGTGCCTGGGCCAGCTGCCCGAGGTGCTCAATGCGGTGGGCGAATACTGGCGCACCAACGGCCCCACGGAAGACGAGCTCAAGGCGATGACCCGCCCGCGCAGCGAGGCCGAAGACGGCCCACCCCGCCAGCGTTCCGGCCACTGGGTGCACTGACCACACGGGCGAAACGGATCGTTCGCCCCACGAGGCTTGGTCTGGTGCCCGACAACCGGCATCTTGGTGGGCATCGACACCGGAGTACCGTCATGACCCAACGAACCATCGCGCGCCGCATTCGCGGCATGGACACCGCCGACGGCGCCGGCGTGAAGCTCAAGCGTGTGATCGGCCAGCCGGCGCTGGACATGCTGGACCCGTTCCTGCTGCTGGACGAATTCCGTTCCGACCAGGCCGGGGACTATATCGAAGGCTTTCCCGATCATCCCCACCGCGGCTTCGAAACCGTGACCTACATGCTCGCCGGGCGCATGCAACACGGCGACAACCAGGGCAATCGCGGCGACCTGGGTCCCGGCAGCGTGCAGTGGATGACCGCGGGCAG
Source organism: Luteibacter sp. ME-Dv--P-043b (assembly GCF_030209605.1). NCBI lineage: Bacteria > Pseudomonadati > Pseudomonadota > Gammaproteobacteria > Lysobacterales > Rhodanobacteraceae > Luteibacter > Luteibacter sp. ME-Dv--P-043b. Next base: position 196,149 of record NZ_JARVRT010000012.1, on the reverse strand, counting down.
CGGCCTGGTCCATTCGGAAATGCCGCAGCAGGAGGCCGGGTTGATGTGGGGCTTCCAGCTGTGGGTGAACCTGCCGGCCGCGGACAAGATGACCGCGCCGCGTTACCAGGACATCCCGCCGGGCGACATCCCGGTGGTGCAGCCGGCGCCCGGCGTGACCGTACGCGTGATTGCCGGTGAGCTGGAAGGCGTCAGCGGCCCCGTGGCCGGTATCGCCACGCAGCCGGTGTACCTGGACATCGCGCTGGACGCTGGCGCGCACTACGACCTGGGCCTGCCCGCCGGGCACAGCGCGTTCGCCTATGTGTTCGACGGCACCGACGCCCGGGTGGCCGGCGAGTCGCTGGCACGCAGCGAACTGGCGGTGCTCAGCGAGGGTGACACCTTGAGCCTTGCGGCCGCCGAGGCCACCCGCGTCCTGGTCGTGGCAGGTCGTCCGCTGCGCGAACCGGTGGCGCGCTACGGCCCGTTCGTCATGAATACGCAGGCGCAGATCCACGAGGCGATCGCCGATTTCCGTGCAGGGAAATTCTGATCGCCTCGGCTGAAACTGAACGGCCCGGTTAAGTTCCCCGGGCCGTTTAGCCTTCAGACCGGATGCCATCGCTAGCATCGGCCTCCTACGCATTCGCGAGGAATTCATTGCCCATGCGCTTTTTGCTCACGGTCGTACCCATTATCGCGGCGCTCATCATCGCCGCCTGCTCGCCCTCGTCGCCTGACGCGGGCTCCGCCGCCGCGCCGCCTGCGGCGTCGTCGGCCGCTGCCGATGCCACGCCGGCACCCGGCAAGAATGCGCCGGCCAACCCCGCCCTGGGTTCGCCCGGGTGGTACGCCTGGGTGGACAAGACCCTGGCGGTCAGTGACGACGGCCATGGCCCGCGACCGGATACGCCGGCCTGGAACCAGGCCGTGAACGCGAAGCTTGGCCAGGAGGCGCCGCAGTCGGCGCCCGGGTCACTCGAGTGGCAGCAGGCGGTGGATGCCTTGCTGCGCACCCGGGTCGCCACGCACTAGGAGCGCGGCGGCTTCGTGGCCGTGCCGGTGGCTTCCATCGGCACGGTGTAAGTCGTGACGCCCCGCCGCAGCTTCACCTCGCCCGACGGCAACGAGAGCACCAGGCCGCCGGGAGGGTCTATCGGTTGGGTCAGCGTCAGCGTGGCCTTTCCGCCGGTGGCCTTCAACGTATAGCCGAGACGTCCGTAGGGCGTGCGCAGGTCGCGCAGCGCGATGCCGTCGCCGGCCAGCCACGCCGGCTGCACCCCCGCCGCGAGCACCATCGACTCGTCGGATGCGCGATCGTAGGCGAACAGGTCGAGTGCGGAACGGACATAGTCCGAGGCGATCCACGCGTGCGGCATGTCGCCGACGAAGCGCGGCTCGCGCGGGTCCCGCCCCACCACTTCGGCCCACTGGTTCCAGGCCTGCGGTCGCCGGTCGGCGAAGAAGAAGGCGATCAGGTCGCCCACGCGGTCCCGCCAGCCGAGGCGGACGAAGCTGGCGATCGTGCGCAGCTCGTAGGGCGTGTAGTCCTTCCAGGCCATGCTGCCGTCGCGTCGCGCCACGAAGGCCCGCCAGTATTTCTCGAACGTGGCGTCCACCAGGGCCTTGGGCAACCGTGCCTGCTCGCCACCCGGCGACAGGGCAATGGTGGTGGAGGTGGCGTCGAAGTCGCCCAGTTCGGCCGATCCCGGAATGAAGTCGATGCCTTTCTCGCGGACCGCCGAGGCGATGGACGCATGCAGGTCGTCGCGGAACTGGTCGCGCGAGGCACGGAATGCCGTCTGCCGATCGGTCTGCCCGAGCACGCCGGCCAGTGCCACCGCATCGTCGTAGCCCTTGAGCGCCCAGAAATCGTCCCAGTACGAATGCATCGGCTTGGTCGAATAGCCTTCGTGGCTGATCGACGCCGGCATCAGGCCGTACAGCGATCGGTCGGGACCCTGCAACCGCCCGGCCTGCCGCTCGCCGGTGCGTAGCGTTTCCATGTAGTCGACGGCGCGCACTACGTGCGGCCACAGGCTTTCCAGCGTGGCGCGATCGTGCGTGTAGCGCCATAGCTCGGCCACGCTGAAGATCAGTTCGCCCTGGCTGTCGTTCTCGGGTACAGGATCCGACCCGCGCGCGTCGACGCAGCAGGGCACCTTGCCGTTGGTAAACTGGTGCGGTGCATACCAGCGGATGAACTCGCCGGCGACATCTTCGTGGCCGGTACGCAGCAGGCCCTCCAGCATCATCGCGCCATCGCGCACCCAGGTGCGCGAATACGAGCGGGTGCCCGGCTGCAACGCGGGGCCGTCACGCGAGATGAGGATTTGCGCGACACCGCTGCGCATCGTGTCGACCAGCGGCTGGGCCCGCGTCGGCACGCGTATCGCCACACGATCCAGCTTGTCGCGCCATAGCGCCGCCACGGCATCGGCATGGCTGGCCAGCCAGTGGCCGGCGTCCGCCGGCAGCGGGACGTCGTCGTCCTGCTTCACGGGAATCACCAGGCCCAGGTCGACATGGCCGTGGGCCGGCACGTGCACGTCGTATAGCAGGGCGCCCTGGCCGAAGCCGTCGTCGGCGTGTAGCGAGCGTGTCGCCGGGCGCTCGCCCGCATCGAGTCGCTCGCTGAGCATCTTTGGCGTGTTGCCGCTGGCGACGAAAGCCGTCGTCGCCTGCAACGGCACGACCTTGCGCGTGCCGTTCACCACCAGCGCATGGCCGTCCCAGGCGAGGTCGTGGATCGGGCTGGTGCCGCCCGGCGCATTGAGGAACTGCGTGGGCGGGTTGACCTGGAAGGGCCTCGCGGCCAGGGCAAGCGTGATGTCACGCGCGGTTTCTCCCGCATTGTCCACGCGATAGCCGACCACCAGCTGCGAGGCACCGGCGGCGCCCTGCGCGAAGGCGGTGGTGGTGAGCGCAAGGTCGCCCTTCGTCCACTGCACGGACGGCAGCGGCAGGTAGCGGTCACGCAGCGACTGCGTGGTGGTGACGTCGGCCCATGTGACCAGCGCGCCGCGATCGATCAGGAACGGTTCGAGGGAGAAGCCGCCGCGGGTGACTTCCACCGCGCCGTCCTCGGAGATGAGCGCGGAATCGCGGCTGCCGCCATCCACACCGACGATCGTCCAGTACGACTGCTCGCCCGAGAAGCCACGGGGATAGAGGCCACGACGCACGTGTTTCGCCCGCTCCTCAAAAATCGCGTTGGCGGTAGGCGCAGGCGTGGGCACGGCTTCGGGAGGCCGCGCGGTCAGGGTGAGGTTGTCGAAGCACACCGAGCCGCGATTCGCGGCCGCGGGCACAGCGTCGCGCCCGCCCGGTACCCGGGCCTGGCCCTGTGCCTCCTTGTAGACGACGAACTCCACCTCGCGCGTGTGCCGCAGCGTGCGGTCCTTCACCGGACCCCAGGCGAAGGACACCTGGCGACTGGTCGCCTGCACGGACTGCCAGGCATCGGTCGGGACGAAGCCGGGCTGCTGGAACCACCACACATTGTCGCCGCTGTCGTCGATCAGTTTCAGCTGCAGCGTGTTGGGCGGCATGCTGCCGCGCACGTCGAAGCCCAGCGCGAAACCCGTGGGGAAATCCAGAGGCAGCGTCTTGCGGATCGACGCCGCGCCGGACACGCCGTTGAAGTCATAGTCCAGGCAGATCGCCCGCCCGGTGTTGCCTTCCACGAGCCGCAACGAGGCGGATACATCGTCGGTATGCGTTGCCGCCCAGCCCGCAGTGGTGTCGAAACCATCGAGCAGGCGGGGCGCATCCTTGCCCTGCGCAGGCAGGGTGACGACGGCCGCCGACAGCAGCAGCGAAAGCGAGGCAAGGCGTGACATGGTCCTATCCCTTGACGCTGCCCATCAGAAGGCCTTCGAGGTAATAACGCTGCAAGGCGAGGAACAGCACCAGCACCGGCAGGATGGTGACGACGGAGCCAGCCATCATCAGTTCGCTGTCCTGCACATGCTCGCGCGACAGCGAGGCCAGGGCGATGGGCAGCGTGTAGTGCTCCTGCCCGGTCAGCGCGATCAGCGGCCACATGAAGTCGTTCCACGCGGCCAGGAAGGTGAAGATCGCCAGCGTTACCATGATCGGCTTCAACAGCGGCATGACGATGGTGGCGAAGATGCGGAACTCACCGGCGCCATCAATGCGCGCCGCTTCCATCAGGTCGTTCGGGATGCCGCTGGCGTACTGCCGGACCAGGAAGATGCCGAAGATGGTGGCCAGCGCGGGCACGATCACGGCACCGTAGGTGTTGACCAGGCCCATGTACTTCAGCAGCAGGAACAACGGCAGCATGGCCACCTGCGCGGGAATCACCAGCGCGCCCAGCAGCAACTGGAAGAGGCGCTGGCGTCCCTTGAACTCCAGCTTGGCGAAGGCATAACCGGCCATCAGGTTGAACGCCAGTGAGACCACGGTGATCGCCGTGGAAATCAACAGGCTGTTGAGCAGGTAACGACCCATGCCCGCGTTGAGGAACAGCTGGCGGTAGTTGCCCAGCGTCCAGTGGGTCGGCAGCACGGGCGGCGGCAGGGCGCTGGCCTCGCCGGGTGTCATGAACGACACCGACAGCATGTACAGCAGCGGCGCCAGCGCGATGCCGGCCGCGCCGATCAGCAGCCCGTTGATGAGGGCCTTGGCGATGCGCGGACTCATGCGGGCTCTCCCTGCTTCGACAAGCGGAGCATGGCGGCGGTAACGGCGAACATGATGACGAACAGGATGAAGGCCACCGCGGAGGCGGAACCCAGGTTCCACCACTTGAAGCCCTCTTCGTACATCAGGTACAGCACCGAGGTGGTGCTCTGCAGCGGGCCGCCTTCGGTCATGACATACGGCTCGGCGAACAACTGGAAATACCCGGACACCGTGAGGATGCTCACCATCACCATCGTGGGCTTGAGCATCGGCAGGGTGATGTGGCGGAACTGCGCCATGGCCGAGGCGCCGTCGATGCGCGCGGCCTCGTACAGGTCGCCCGGAATGGCCTGCAGGCCCGCCATGAAGATGATCATGTTGTAGCCGAAGTTCTTCCACACCGCGAACAGGATGATCGTGGGCATGGCCCAGTGCGGATCGCCCAGCCAGTCCACCGTGGGCACGCCCAGGTTATCCAGCACGTAGTTGATCAGGCCGTACTTGGTGTTGAACAGGTAGCGCCAGATCACGGCCACCGCCACCACGGTGGTGACGACGGGCGCGAACAGCGCGGTGCGGAAGAACGGCTTGAACCGCGCCATGGGCGAGTTCAGCAACATGGCCGCACCCAGCGAGGCCATGAGCGACAGCGGTACGCCCACCACCACGAAGTACACGGTGTGGCCCAGCGCCGACCAGAACAACGGTCGCTGCAACAGCGACCAGTAGTTCTGCAGGGCGACGAAGCGCAGGTTGCGGATGTCCGCCAGTGCGTAGAGGTCGTAATCGGTGACCGAGAGCACCAGCGCCGCGATCACCGGCAGCAGGAAGAACAATCCGAGGACGATCATCGCGGGTGCGATGAACAGCCAGGCGGCGCGGGACGTAGTCATGGGCTTGCCTTGTGTCCGTGGTCGAGCATCCAGCGGCGTTTTTCCAGGAGGCGGTCGGCACGGCGATCCATCTCGGCCGCGGCCTCGTCCACCGTGAGGTCGCCATGCGCAGCCTGCGCGGCGACGAGCTGCATCTCGGTGACGATGCGTTCCCACTCCGCCACGGGCGGGGTCGGCTTGGCGCGGTCCAACTGGTCGCGGAAAGCCGTGGCCTTGTCGTCATCCTTCAGCGCCGGGGCCTCCCATGAGGAGCGTCGCGGCGGCATGTCGCCGAGGATCTGGTAGAACCGCTCCTGGATGGCCGGGCGCGACAGGAACTCGATCAGCGCCCAGGCATCGTCCTTGTGTTGCGAGCGGCGGAAGATCACCAGGCTGGAGCCACCCGCGTTGGACGCGCCCGGACCGTTGGGGCCCGGCAGCGCCACCGTACCCCAGTCGCCTTGCTGCGCCGGCGGCAGGCGGTGGCGGAACTCGCCGATGTTCCACGGACCGGACAGGTAGAACGCATAGAAACCCTGGCCAAACGCGGCCCACGGATTGCCCACGCCGACGTTGGTCATCATCGGCGCCTGCTGGTCCTTGAAGATGGACACGTAGAACGCCAGCGCCTTCTTGAACCCCGCGCTGCGGAAATTACCGTAGCGTCCGCCGTCGCGCAGCAGCGGATCGTCCTGCTGCAAGGCCAGTGCCAGCAACTGCTCGAATTCGTTCGTGGGCAGCAGCACGCCGTAGGTGGTGCCGCGCGGCTGCGCCAGCTTGACCATCATCGCCTGCCACTCGGCCCAGTCGCGTGGCGGGTGGTCGTAGCCCACCCTGGCCAGCAGGTCTTTGCGATAGAACAGCAGGCGCGTGTCCACGTACCAGGGCACGCCGTACAGGTGGCCGTCGATGACGTTGGTGGACCAGATCGCGGGGAAATAATCGGTCGGATCGACCACCTTCGACGCAGCGACGCGCGTATCCAGCGGTTCGATCGCCTCCAGCGCCACCATCTCCGGCACCCACGTATTGCCTACTTGGGTGAGGTCCGGCGTGGAGTCGCCGGCATAGGCCGTCAACAGCTTCTGGTGCGCGGCGGTGAGCGGCAGCTGCTGCACTTCCACGTGCAGCCCGGGGTGCTCGCGCTCGAACTCGGGCAGCAGCTTGGCCACGGCCTCGCCTTCGCGCCCGATGGTCCAGAACTGCAGCGTGCGGGTGCCGGCTGGCGGCTTGGCACACGCGACCAGCGCGACGGCCACGGCCACGCATGCCGCCGCATGGCGCAGGTAACGGGTCACGCGCTTCACCACAGGTCGGCGGCCGTTTCGGCGTCCAGCCAGCCGCCCGAGAAGCCGGCGCGCTGCAGTCCCTTGCGAATGTACGGGTTCTTTTTCATCACGCTCCACACGAAGTCGCTGCGGTAGTTCTCGATCATCAGCACGATCGGGCCCTGGTCGATGCCCAGGTGCACGGTATCGGCCCAGCCGAAGCCCGGGATGATCCGGCCCGTACGCACTTCCGTGTGGGTATCGAAGGTGAGGTTGAACGCATCCACGAAGCCGTACTTCGTGTAGATGTTCTTACCGTACTTCTTCTTCATCTCCTCCAGCGCCGGGATGACGATCTCCGGCGCGAACGCGATGGAGCCGCCAGCGGCCGTCGGCACCAGGGTGCCGTCGTCGGAGATATAGTCCAGGCCGGCGCCGCGCGCCGTGTAGCCCTGGTAGGTGCGCTCGCGGTCGCCCTGCTTGACGATCAGGCCGCCAGGGCCGTTGCTGGCGGTGAGGCCCCAGACGTTCTTGCCGTAGCCGTTCCAGCCGCCCGGGTTGGCGATCGCATAGGCTTGCTGCGAATAGGTGGCGCGGCGGCTGTTCTCGAAGTAGTCCATGTCGTGCGCCCGGCCCCACGCATCGCGGATGCCCCGGAAGTCGACCCACGTGTGGCTGTACTGGTGCCCGAACAGCGGCGCGAAGTTGAGGAAGGTCTGCCCGTGGAACTCGCCCCAGGTCTTGTCGTAGGTCTTGGTCCAGGCCTGCCAGGCGTCCTCGCCGACCGGGTGGGTGGGTGAGCCCAGCGCCAGGATGTAGACCAGCATGCCTTCGTTGTAGCCGGCCCAGTCGTGCGGAATCATCTTGCCGCCCGGCGTCCAGCCCATGCTGATCAACGGCGCGTTGTTCTGCGCCCATGGCCAGTCCACCCGGCGGTAGATCTGGTCGGCGATATCGCGGATTTCCTTTTCCTTCGCATCGTCGCGGTCGTAGTAGCTCTGCGCGAACAGCACGCCGCCCAGGAGCAACGAGGTATCCACCGTGGACACCTCGACCCAGCGCGCCTCGCGCTTGCCGGTCTGCATGTCCAGGAAGTGGTAGAAGAACCCGTTGAAGCCGGTGGCGTCGTCCTCGGAATCGTTCTGCGGCGCGTCGCGGAAGAACCGCAGCGTGGCCAGCGTGCGGTCCACCGCCTGCTCACGCGTGATGTAGCCGCGCTCCACGCCCACCCCATAGGCGGTGAGGCCGAAGCCCACCGAGGCGATGGAAGCGAATGACTGCGTCGGGTAGTGGTCGGGCACCAGGCCGTTGACCGGGTTGCCGCTGTCCCAGAACCACTGGAAGGTGCGTTTTTCCAGGTCGGCGATCATGGGGGGAACGGGGTGCAGGTCTTTCAGGGTTGCCACGGATGGCGCGTACTTGGTCATGGCCGGTGCCTTCTGTGCCATCGCCAGCGGGACGGCGCAGGCGAGGAGGGCGCCCATGGTGAGGGAAAGACGCTTGATCGTGTTGACTTGCATGACGTGAATCCTGGCGCTTGCGAGGCACGGAACGCACGGTGGGGGCCGTCGTCGTCGTGGGTGCCTTCCTCGTGAGGGAGCGCAGGCGATCCTGGCTTGCGCGCGTAAACGTTTACGGCTACAGGGAAAATAAAAGTCCCGAAGGACCGGGTCTCCCCATAAAAGAAGCGCCCGCGGGGAGACTCGCGGGCGCCAAAGTATGGCGCATCCGATGAACCGGATGCGCCGGTTGGATCAGAACTTCAGGCCGACGGTGAAGCGGGCGGTACGTGGCACGAAGACGATGTTGCCCTTCTTGTTGTAGGCCACCGGCTGGCTGTTGAGCTCGCCGTTCGAACCCCAGTTCGTGTTGTAGTCGGCGAAGTTCTGCCAGTTGAACAGGTTCAGGATGTCGAAGCGCGCATAGATCTTCGTGTTCTCGCCGAGGATGAAGTCCTTGGTGAGCTGCAGGTCGATGTCGCGGTAGCCCCAGATGTTGCCGCCGACCAGGAACTTCGAACCGCTCGGCGTCGCCGAAACCGGTACGCAGGTCGACCCATCGGCAAACGTGGCGCCGTAGCAGGCAACGTCGTTCTTCGGCAGCGGTGTGGCCAGCGTCAGCTTGATCGAGCCACTGATGCCCCACGGCAGATCCAAAGCGCCCGTGGCCACGAAGCGATGCTTCGACACGGCGTTGGACGTGATGAACGGATAGTCGTTGAGCGTCGGATAATCGAACGAGTAATGCTCGTTGATATCGCGATTCTGCTTGGCGTGCGAGAAGGTGTAGGCGAAGCTGGTGCTCCAGCCGGACTCCTTCGTGTACGGCTTCTGGGCCGACAGCAGGACCTGGGTGGTACGCGTGGCGATACCGTTGTCGCCGAGGATCAGACCACCCACGTTCGGGATGGGCTGGTCACCCGCGCTGGCGCCGCCCGGCGTGGCGAAGTAGCTGCCGTTCGGCAGGCGGTTGCCGAGGGTGAACGCGAAACCGTCGCGGCTGAGCACGCGCGTCACCGTGGCATCGGTCTGCCAGTCGCCGATCGTGTTCGACATGCCCAGGCTGAACTGGTCGCTGTAAGGCGCCTTCAGCTTGTTGTTGAGCATGTCGACTTCCTGGCCGGAGTTGCCACCGACCAGATAGTTCTGCAGTACGCCCTGACCACCCAGGAAGGCCGGGTTGAAGGGGACGCAGGTCGACGAGGTCGTGTCGCACGGATGGCCCGGCACGTTGAAGCGCAGCGTGGTCTGCGGCAAGGCCTGCTTGGTCACTTCCGTCTGCAGGTAGTCGAAGAGGTTACGGTCGTACGCGCGACCGGCGCCGCCGTGGAACACGTGGGCTTCGTCACCGAACAGGTCGTAGGAGAAGCCGAGGCGCGGCTGCCAGGCGCCGCGGAAGTTCTTCCGGTTGTGACCATTGCTGGTGTAGTCGCCGATGTTCACGCCGCCCGCGGCGAGTGCGTCGCCATAGGTCTCACCCGGCGCGGCGCCCGCATACGGGTTCTGCGCATTGATCGCATCGAGCACGCGCTGCGACGTGACGAAGTTGGTGTAGGAGGGGTTGGCCTCGTAGTCCCAGCGCACACCGAGGTTCAGCGTGAGCTTGTCGTTGACGGACCAGTCGTCCTGGGCAAACACGCCGTACTGGCGAGCCGTCGTCTTCGCCACGCCATCCTGGCCCGGAAGAGCGGATGCGTAGAACACCTGCCACGGCTCCGCCGAGGTGCCCTGGCCCGGGCGCACGTCGTAGAAGAACTGCGGGTTCTGCGCGGCCACGTCCGATGCCTTCAGTTCGACCGACTTGAACTTGTAGCCGAGCTTGACGACGTGGTCGCCCTGCCACTCCAGGTTGTTGAACGTGAACGTATCCGAGATGCTCGGACCTTCCTGGCTCTTGTTCTGGGTCGCGCGGGGATCGGCGGCGCCGGTCGTGATGATCGTCGGGTTCTGGTTGTTCGCGATGTCCTGCGGATACGAATACGTGTAGCCGTTGCCGATCTGCAGCGGGTTGGCGGCGACGTATGCGTTCTCGTAAGCGAGGATCAGCTCGTTGTACCAGCTGTCACCGCTGTGGGCCCACTTGAAGGTACCACGCGTATCGTGGTTCTCACCTTGCGTACCGGCGGACGCGGCCGTGCCGGTACCGGTGCCGCCGAGCTGCGTCTCGCGGCGCACCTGCGTGCTCACCTCGATACGATCGCGGTCGGTCAGTTCCCAGTCGATCTTGCCGAAGTACAGCTTCTCGTCGAACGTGAGGTTCGAGGAGCCAAGCTGCGACTGGACGTTTGCCGGTAGGTCGTTCTCGATGTTGGCGACGCCGACCGCATTGGGCGTGACGGAGATCGGCGTGTTGAATTTCTTCTGCTCATAGGCGATGAAGAAATGCATCTTGTCCTTGATGATCGGACCGCCGAGAGCGAAACCGTATTCCTTGGATTCCGAATCGACCTTGCCGTTGGTCTTCTCGATCGGCGTGCGGTTACGGAACGCATCGTTCGTGTAGGTGCCGAATACCTCACCGTGAAACTCGTTCGTACCCGATTTCGTCTCGGCGGTGATCGCCGCGGACGAGACCTGGTCGTACTCGGCCTTGTAGTTGTTGGTGATGACCTTGTATTCGCCGATGGCCAGCTGCGGGAACGGGTTGCCCTGGCTGCCGTTCTGGCCCGAGACACCGCCTTCCTTCACGTAGCTCTTCTGGCTCACGCCGTCGATGTAGACGTTGGTCGAGCTGGTGTTCATCGCGCCGCCGCGCAGCGACGTGTTGCCCTTGGCATCCACGTTGAAGACCATGCCCGGCACGGTGTCGGCGAACTCGAGGAAGTTACGCGAGACCTGCGGAATGGTGGCGATCTGGTGCAGCGAGATCGTCTGGCCCACTTCGGGCGTCTTCACTTCCTGCACCGTCGTCGCGGAAACCGACACGCCTTCCATGCTGGTAGCGTTGGCCGCGGTCGCCGTCGCGCCCTGCGCGGGCGCGGCAAGGTTGACCGTCGCCGTCGAGGCCACGGTCAGGGTGATGTTCTGTTCGGTACCCGGACCGGCATCCACCTTGTACGAGGCGGGCGGCAGGCCGTTGATGACATACGAGCCGTCCTGGCCGGCCGTGGCGTGGCGGGTCAGGCCGGTCTGCGGGTTGAACACCGTGACGTTGGCGCCCGGCGTGGCTTTACCGCGCAGCGTGGCGTTGGCGCTCTGCGCCATGACCATGCCCGGTGCGATCGCCGTGGCAACGGCGGCGGCAATCACGCTGACCAGCAGCTTCTTCTTGAGGTGCATCGACGCTTTCATTTGTTTTCCCCTCTCCCAAATCTTCTTGTGTGTGTTGTCCGGCCCAGCCGGGCGCCCTTCACGGTGGTCGACGTTGATGTCGTGACGCGGTGGGCGTGCCACTTTTCTTCGTTGAGAGCGTTCTGCCCCCGTGTAAGGCGCCGGTGCCGCAAGGCGGACCGGCAATCGTGCTGTGAGTCCTGCTGTGTCGCCGTCCTGATACATCCAGCCACGGCCCGGCAAGCCGTGTAGCGATGGGCCGGTCAGGCCCTTCGTCTTAGCGCGTCGTTACCGCCGCAAGAGGCACGGACGACCAGTTCGGTACCGACGACACGCGGCTCGGGCGTGGCATCGTCGGGTGCTTCGATCATGCCGGCGAGGCGTGCAAGCGCCGCTTCGCCCAGCTCGGCGATACGGATGCGCACGGTGGTCAGCGGCGGCGAGACGTAACGCGCCATGGGGATATCGTCGAAGCCGGCCACGGCGATGTCCTCGGGCGTGCGCACCCGGGCCTCGGCCAGGGCGGACAGGCAGCCGATGGCCATCATGTCGTTGGCGGCGAAGATCGCATCCGGGCGCGGCACCATGGCCAGCGCCTGCTTGCCGGCGCGGTAGCCGGATTCCTCGGTGAAGTCGCCCGGCAGGATGGCGGCCCGGTCGCCCAGGCCTGCTGCCGCCAGCGCGGTGCGGTAGCCACGGCAGCGCTCCTGCACGTCGTGGTTCACCTCCGGGCCGGCGATGAACACGATGCGCTTCCGGCCCAGGCCGAGCAGGTGCTCGACCATCGCCTTCGCGCCGCCGAAGTCGTCCACGTCCAGCGAGGCCTGCCGCTGGGAGCGGACATGGCTGTTGATGAGAACGGTGGGGACCACGACGGGCAGGTTTTCTTCCAGGAACGCCTCGTCCGCATGCGGCGACATCACCAGCAGGCCGTCCACGCGGCCTTGCATGGAGCGCAGGGCGATGGCCGCCTCGGTGGCGTCGCCGTGTGAACTGGACACCAGCAGGTAGAGGCCACGGGCACGCGCGGCCAGGTCGATGCCACGGATCAGTTCGGACCAGAACGCGCCGTGCAGGTCGGGCAACAGGGCACCGATGGTCTGCGTGCGACGGGTGATCAGGCTGCGGGCACCGCTATGCGGGACATAGCGCAGGCGAGCGGCCACGTCACGGATACGCTTTTGCGTTTCCGCCGTGACGCCACTGTGTCCATTGAGCGCGCGCGAAACCGATGCCACCGATACGTTGGCCATCCTCGCGACGTCTTTGATCGTCACACTCACGTCGTTCCTACCCTCTACCCCTGCCCCTTGAGGGGCTGACGGCGCGGAACGTAAACGTTTTCATAGCACCTTGTAAAGCCTGAGAAATCAACTGCTTGCTGCGGTGCGACAGGAAACGATTACGTTAGCAATACCACTATGTGAAGGTGGTCAGAAAATCCCGTCAAGACAAGTGCTTGACTGGTACGCAAGGCATTGCGGCGTTGCAACATGGGGATGCCGGCCGAGCACGGCGATTGTTAATAACTGTCGAGTTTAGTAACGCGCGTTACGTCGATGCCCACACGCTGCAAGGATCACCCTTTACCGCGCGTTGACGGGTCGCCAAAGCGAGCCAGGCGAAGCCCACGCCCATGGCGATAGAGACGATGTCCAGGCCGAGCACGGCATAGCGTCCCTCGGCCAGTGTGCGCAGCAGCCGCTCCCCGTGGAGCACCATGTCCAGTGCGCCCACCGCGATGCTGACGGCTGCGGTAGCCGCCAGCAACTCGACCGCCGCCCTGGCGGGCCGGCGCCAGAACGTCCACAGGAGCGCCAGCGCGAACGTCCCGAAGCACACGGGCTGGACGATATCGGACCCTTCGGCGCCCCATACCGAGCCAAGCAGGTTGCCGAGGAACGTGCAGGAAATCGCGAAGCACGCGCCGATGCACACCCCGACCGTGGCGGTCGCCATGGCGCGCACCTTCAACGGCTGGTCGGCCTGGCGCCGCTTGCGGCGGGTCTCGATGTACAGCAGGTTGCCGGAATAGAAGAGGAAGGCACCGGCCAGTCCGAGCAGGAAATACAGCCAGCGCAGCGACAGCGAACCGAACGTGCCGAAGTGCAGGCCGAAGATGGCGGCATAGGTGGCGTGATTGGCATCGCGTGCGCCACTGACCTGGACCTTGAGCACCCTTCCGTCCGCGGCATCCAGCGACACCATGCCGTACTCGCCCAGCGTTTTCGTGGAGGTGCCACGCACCTCGGCGGCCGCACCCGTGTGCCCGTAATGCACGTAGCGCATGTAGTCGGGCTCGAAATCCGCGGCGCCGGCCGCCAGGGCTGCCTGGCGGGCGCGCGCGCCGAGTTCCGCCGGGGTCAGCATGACGGCGCTGCCACCGCCGTCCCGGGTCTCGGGCAGCGCGCTGGTCATGCGCTCGAATGCGCCCATCAGCTTGCCGTCGAAGGCCACGGTGTTGAAGGCCACCAGCATCACCAGGGTGAGGCACAAAAGCGCCCCGGTGATGGCGAAGATGATGTGGAAGGGCAGGCTGAGGATGCCGATGACGTTGTGCGCGTCCTGCCAGAGCCGCTTCAGGTTGTGCCCGGGGCGCAAGGCGAACAGCTCGCGAACCAGGTTGGGCAGGTGGATCAGCACGCCCGTGAGCAGGGCCAGGCCGTAGATGACGCTGACCACGCCCATCAGGTAGATGCCGATCTTCGGGATACCCAGGTCGTAATGCAGCTCGTAGATGAAGTCTGCCAGGCCGTGCTCGTGGTCTTCGGCGTCGCGCGCGACGCTGTCGTCCAGCGATTGCGTATGCCAGCTGCCGTCCTTCTCCATCCAGTAAGCGGCCACCTCGTGCGACGGATGGTCCGCCGGATAGGTGACGCCGATGCTTGCGCGTGCCGCCGGGTGTTTCGCGACGATGTCGTCCAGCATGCGGTGGGCCCGGTCCATGGTGTCCGCGCGGGCCATCTCGGCACGGGGCATGGCCCAGGTGTCGATCTCGTCGTGGAACATGGTCAGCGCACCCGCGTAGAACGCGATGAACAGTGCGAAGCCCGCCAGCAGGCCAGTCCAGGTGTGCACGAGGGTAAAGGTGCGGAGCGTGTTGGCTTTCATCGTCTCAGAGCCCCGGCAACGTGTGCTTGGCCGCCCACAGCGCGCCGAAGGCGACCAGGTTGGCGATCGCCAGCCAGCCCCAGGCATGTCGGCCGCTGCGGAACAGATAGGTGGCGGCCATGATCCCGATCCACAGCGGGAAGAAAGCCATCATCACGGGCAGCGTCACCGCTTCGCTGGAGCCAGGCCATACCCAGATGACCAGGGCGATGACTGCCATCGACAGTGTCAGGCCCAGCAGGATGCCGGCGAATGTCTTGGCGAGCATCAGCGCGGCTTCCAGGGAGCGGCCGGGCGCAGCATCCAGGTGATGTACGGCCACGCCACCGCGCCAAGCATGAGCGCGGTCAAGGCGGAGAAGACGCCCGGCAACGAGGTCTCCGAGCCGATCCAGGCCATGAGCGCCAGGGCGGCGAATGCCCATCCGGCCACGCGGGCGGCCCGGCCGAGGGGACGGGTCAGCAGGCGCTGGTTGCGCGAGCACAGATAGGCGAAGGCCATGGCGAGCAGCGCCGCCAGGCAACCGAGGAGATTCATGAAGCGGACACCGGGCAAGTTACTGATTGATAATTATTATCATTTGGGAGTGAGCGGTCAACGCGACCAGCGATTACCGCGCCGCTTCGAGCGGAGCGATAAGTCCGCCGGACGCCCGCCCATGGGAAATATCTCAAGAGGTCTCGACCGGCGGCGACTTGGCTGGTCTGGTGGCTATGGCCTGCTGGTCACGTTTCGACCACTGCTCAAGTTTTGACCAAACCGTCCGCTAACTGAACATGGGTGTTTGGTGAAACTAGCGTTAACCCGACCCGTTAAATTAGAATTAACACCCTACCGATCATCGCCCTGGCCCATGTGCTTACGCGATGCGACAGGAAAAGCCGATAAACGATTGATGTAAATATCATGTTGACCACGACCCTCATCGCCACGACCCTGATTGCCTTCGCTTTTGCAGCGGCTTCGGTCAGGCGTATTCCCGAGGGCCAGGTCTACAGTGTGCGTCGCCTGGGCCGCGCGCCCTCGCTACTCACGGCCGGCACCCATGTCGTCCTGCCGATGATCGATCGCGTGTCGCACAAGATCGACCTGGGTGGCCAGGTCCTGCAGTTCGACGGCGGTACGGTGTACTGGCAGGTGCTGGAGCCGGAAGCCGCGGACGAAGTGATCGAAGAAGCCCCGGAACTGATCCGCAGCAACGTCGTGGCCGCCCTGCGCGATTCCGCCACGGCGCACCAGGCCGACCGTCGCGCCTTCGGCACCCAGCTCAAGCACGCCGTCAACGGCTCGCTGCGCTCGCGCGGCATGCTGGTGACCCGCGTGGAGCTTGACGCCGCCTGATCCCCGGTCAGGGCCGGTTGGTCCATACTTGCGGTTCCCCGACGTTCTCCCGGTGCCGCATGACCACCCGCGAAGCCCTGCAATCCCGACTCGAACGCGGCATCGCCGCCCTAGGCATTGCGCTGCCCGACGCCGCGGTCAGCCGCCTGCTGGACTATCGGGAACTGCTCGAACGCTGGAACACGGCCTATAATCTCACCGCCGTGCGCGACGCGGACGAGATGGTGACGCGCCACCTGCTCGACTCGCTGGCCGTGGTCCCCTTCGTCCAGGGTCGCACCCTGGCCGATCTGGGCACCGGTCCGGGCTTGCCCGGCATTCCCCTGGCCATCGCCGAGCCGGCTCGCGAGGTGCTGATGGTGGACTCAAACGGAAAGAAGGTCCGCTTCCTGCGTGAAGCGATCCGCTCGCTCAAGCTCGGCAACGGTCGCGCCCTGCAGAGCCGTGTCGAGGAGGTGGAAGGGAGCTTCGAATGCATCACGGCACGCGCCTTCGCCAGCCTGGCCGACATGCTCGGCTGGGGCGGCCACCTGCTGGCGCCCGGCGGCGTATGGCTGGCGATGAAGGGCAAGCACCCGGGGGACGAACTGGCCGGCGTGCCGGCCGGATTCACGGTGGAAGCCATCCATGCCTTGAGCGTGCCCGATGTCGAGGGCGAGCGGCACCTAGTCGTTATAAGGCGTGGCTGACACTGTCGCGATAGACGATCCTATCTATTGAGATAGCTTCTTTTAAGGGTCTTGCCCGACCTATCGAATACGTAGGTAAAGGCTCTGCCGCGTGTGCCGATGGGAGACGGCACGAGCGTGATGGATATATCGGAGCCTTCCTTGCCGATCACGACGGAATACGCGGCTGCAGCCAGCTTATCGGCGCTATAGAGGCGTCTTGCCGAATCCATCGCTGAAAGTTGCGCTGGGTCGACGACGCAGTTCACCGCGTCACATTCCTCCAGCCTGGGTGCGACATCGACCCCTGAGTCTTCTGGCAACGCAGGAAGCGATAGCTGTTGCTGCTGGGCGTGCGCGCCTGTCGCTGCAAGTGCCTGAGCCATAAAGCCAAAAGCTGCAATCCGAAGCGTTTCGATGACTTTCATCAGGATTCATTCGTAACCTAGGGCGAACCGCCCGTCGATGCTACGCTAACGCCCTTTCCGCGCACGGCAGCAAACGACAGCCCATGGCCCGCATTATCGCAGTCGCCAACCAGAAGGGCGGCGTTGGCAAGACCACCACCTCCGTCAATCTCGCCGCGGCCCTGGCCGCCGCGAAGCGCAAGGTGCTGCTCGTCGACCTGGACCCGCAGGGCAACGCGACCATGGCTTCGGGCGTGGACAAGTACAACACGAAGCCCAACGGCTGCGAGGTGCTGCTCGACGAGGCGCCCATCGCCGACGTGCTGGTCCGTACCGAGGCGGCGTTCGACCTGTTGCCGGGTAATGGCGACCTCACCGCCGCCGAGCTGAAGCTGATGGACGGCATGGCGCGCGAGCACCGCCTGAAGGATCAGCTGGCCAAGGTGGCCGACCGCTATGACAGCATCATCATCGACTGCCCGCCGTCCCTGCACCTGCTCACGCTGAATGCGCTGACCGCGGCCGATGGCGTGCTGATCCCGGTGCAGTGCGAGTATTTCGCGCTGGAAGGGCTGTCGAGCCTGCTCGATACCATCTCGGCCGTGCGCCAGCGCCTCAATCCGCAGCTGGAGGTCGAAGGCCTGCTGCGTACCATGTACGACGTACGCAACAACCTCGGCAACGAGGTCTCGGCCCAGCTCACCCAGCATTTCGGCGACCAGGTGCTGCGCTCGATCATCCCGCGTAACGTGCGCCTGGCCGAGGCGCCCAGCCACGGCCAGCCGATCCACCTGTACGATCGCGGCTCGCGTGGCGCCATCGCGTATATCGGCCTGGCCGGCGAGATCATCCGCCGCGACCGGGCCCGCGCCGCTGCCGCGAGTGGCGACACGGCCGTGGAGCCGGGCGACGAAGCGGCGCCCGATGCCGCCACGACCACTTCTTGAGGACGACCCATGGCAGCAGCTAAGAAACGTGGTCTGGGCCGTGGCCTGGATGCCCTGCTCGGTGGCGGTGGCGGTCCGGACGCCGCGCCCTCCGTGATCGAGCAGGAAGGCGAGCTGCGCCTTCTGCCCATCCAGCAGATCCAGGCCGGCAAGTACCAGCCGCGCAGGCACTGGAACGATGAAGCCCTGGACGAACTGGCCGCCTCGATCAAGGCCCAGGGCCTGATCCAGCCGGTGGTCGTCCGCGCCATCGGCAAGAACAGCTATGAGTTGATCGCGGGTGAGCGGCGCTGGCGCGCGGCCCAGCGCGCCTCCATGAGCGAGATTCCCGCGCTGGTCAAGGACGTGCCCGAGCAGTCTGTGCTGGCCATGGCGCTGATCGAAAACATCCAGCGCCAGGAACTGACCCCGCTGGAGGAAGCCCAGGCGCTGCAGCGGCTGATCGACGAATTCGACCTCACCCACCAGCAGGCCGCCGATGCCGTGGGCCGCTCGCGCGCCGCCGTGTCCAACCTGCTGCGTCTGACCGAGCTTCCCGAATCGATCAAGCAGCTGCTGGACGAGGGCAAGCTGGAAATGGGCCATGCCCGTGCTTTGCTCACCCTGCCGGCCACCGTCGCCGAACCGCTGGCGCTGGAAGCCGCCCGTCGCGGGTGGACCGTGCGCGAGCTGGAGGAAGCCGCACGCCGGGCCCAGCTGGCGCCCAAGGGCAAGGCCAAGGCGGGCGGCGCGGCTGATCCGAACATCGCCAACCTGGAGCGTGAGCTGGCCGAGCGCTTCGCCACGCGGGTGGAACTGGCCCACGGGCGCGGTGGCAAGGGCAAGCTGGTGATCCACTACCACAGCCTGGACGAGCTGGACGGCATCCTGAGCAAGGTCCGCTGAGCGGACTGCTGAAAGGAAGTACGCATGCCGCCGGTCCATAAGGACGTGAACCCGAAGCAGCGCCAGTACGAAGCCATGGTGCGCGCCCTGTCGGCCGACCTTTACCGGTTCGCCTTCTGGCTGTCGCGCTCCGAAACCGTCGCCCAGGATCTGGTCCAGGAGACCTTCCTGCGCGCGTGGAAAAACCTCGACGCCTTGCGCGATGCCGAGTCCGCCAAGCCGTGGCTGATCACCATCCTGCGCCGCGAGCATGCCCGGCTTTACGAGCGCAAACGTTTCGACACGGTGGAGCTCGACGACAGCGTCGCCGAGGATGCCGCCCTCGCCAGCCCCGAACGCAGTGGCGATGCCGCCCAGGTCCGCGACGCCATGCTGAAACTGCCCGAGAAATACCGTGAACCCCTGGCCATGCAGGTGCTGGGCGGCATGAGCTGCGAGGAAATCGCCGAGGCGACCCACCAGCAGCCTGGTGCTGTCATGACCCAGCTGTTCCGCGCGCGCCAGCGGCTCAAGGCGATGCTGGGTGGACGCGCCGCCGCCGACGGAGGCCGCGCATGAACTGCCTCGAGTTCCGCCGCCGGATCACCGCCGAGCCGCGCTCGCGCGATGCCGCCCTGCTGGCGCACAGGGATGCCTGCCAGGAGGGCTGCGCGCCGTTCTGGCAGCGCGCGCAGCGCTTCGAGGACGACATGGAAACCGCGTTGTCCGCGATCTCCGTGCCCGACGGCCTGGCCGACCGCATCCTGCTCGCCCAGGCCACGCAGGAACGGCGCCGTCAGGTGGGCCATCGCCGTGCCTGGATGGCCATGGCCGCCTCCGTGCTGATCGCCTTCGGTGGCGTGGGCCTGCTCTGGCGGTATACGGATGCCCACTCGTTGCCCGCCCTGGCGGTCGCGCACATGCCGGGTGAGATGGATGCGCTGGCGATGACCCGGCCGATCACCGATGCCCAGGTCGAAGCCGGCTTCGTGGGGCGCGCCACGCGGCTCAGGGGGCCGGCACCCGCCGGCGTCACCTACGTGCACGACTGCACGGTGGGCCCGTATCCGGCCGTGCACCTGGTCACCCGGATGAACGATGAGCCCGTCGTCGCCCTCTATATGCCGGCCATGAAGACGGATGCTTCGGAGGAGTTCCATCGCGACGGCTGGGACGGTCGCCAGATCGCCCTGGCCGGCGGCACGCTGGTGGTGATGGCGCGGGGCGCCAGCCGCGGCACCATGGACGCCGTGGCACGCGGCTGGCAGCAGGCTATCGAGGGGCCGGTCGCCCCGGTTGTCGGACAGATCTGAACGAACGGCCGCCCTCGCGGCCCCATGCGGCGCCCGTTGCGCGATAATGCCGGCCCGAATCCACCAGCCCACGGAAACGCGATGACCGACCTCGCCGTGGTCGTGCCCGTCTTCAACGAGCGCGACAACATCCCGCCCCTCCTCGCCGAGATCGCTTCGGCGCTGCGCGGCCGGGTCGACTTCGAGATCATCTACGTCGACGACGACAGCACCGACGACAGCGTCGCCGTGCTCACCGCCGCGCGTGCGCAGTACCCGGAGCTGCGGATCATCCGCCACCTGACCCGCAGCGGTCAGAGCACCGCGGTATGGAATGGTGTCCGCGCCGCGCGCGCACCGTGGATCGCCACGCTGGACGGCGACGGCCAGAACGATCCGGCCGATATCCCCAAGCTGCTGGCCGCGCGCGCCGGCGCCGGTCCGGAACTCAAACTGTTCGCCGGCTGGCGCGTCACCCGCCGCGACAGCTTCAACAAGCGCATCTCGTCGAAGGTGGCCAACGCGGTGCGCTCGCGCATGCTCCAGGACAGCACGCCCGATACCGGCTGTGGCCTGAAGCTGTTCGAACGCGAGACCTTCATGCGCCTGCCCTACTTCGACCACATGCACCGCTACCTGCCGGCGCTGGTCAAGCGTGCCGGCTTCGCCAGCCAGAGCGTGCCCGTGGGCCACCGCCCGCGCACCGCCGGCACCTCGAAGTACGGCATGCTGGACCGCCTCTGGGTCGGCCTGGCCGACCTCCGCGGCGTGGCCTGGCTCATGCGCCGCGCCAAAGTCACCCGCACCGAAGAGGTGGCGTAGGAGCGCACGCACGTGCGCGAACCCTCTGCGTAGGGAGGGGCGAAGGAAGCCATGCGCCACAAAAGCGCAGGCGTTTCCGAGCGTCAAACGAAGCACAGCCGTGTGTTGCAAACGTACGGGCGTTTCCGAGCGTCAATCGAAGCACAGCCGTGCCTCACAACGATGTAGGCGTTTCCTAACGTCAAAAAGAACGCTGCCCGCCTTATAGGTGCGCGGGCGTTCGCGGGTGTAAAAGAGCCGAGGATGTGGGGTACGGAAACGCCTTCGTCTTTGTGGCGTATGGCTTCCCTCGCCGTTCCCTACATAGAGGGATCGCGCACGTACGTGCGCTCCTACAACGGTTTTATCAGCGGTTGGCGGGGTTGCCAGGTGTCCAGCATCTGTTGGGTGCGCACGCGGCCCAGCTCGATCAGCTCGCGGGCGCGGTAGAACTCGTACACCGTGGAGACGTTGCGCGGTATCTCGATGAGCAGGTCGGGCGGGTACGCGGCCAGGCGCAGGCGCGACAGGTTGGCCTGCATCAGGTCCATCGACTGGGTCATCAGGTCGAAGGCACCGGGGTCCTTGAGCTTGGGCTTGCCTTCGCCGACCGGCAGCCCACGGCGACCGAACAGTCGGCCCAGCCTCGCGCTGTAACCGTCGTCGGCCCCGGCCGTCACGTTCTTCTCCGGTGGCTGCTGCATCTCGGCCGCGCCGTCCACGCTTACCGCGATGACGTAATCGACGTCCTCGCGCATCAGCGGCAGCACCGGCAGCGGGTTGAGCAGCGCGCCGTCCACCAGGCGGCGGCCTTCGTGGGTATAGGGACGGAACAGGGTGGGGATGGCGATAGAGGCACGGATCGCGTCGAACAGTGGCCCCCGGGTCAGCCAGACCTCGCGCTCACGGTCGATGTCCGTGGCCACGGCCGTATAGGCGATCGGCAGTTCCTCGATGTTGACCTCGCCGATCAGCTCGCGCAGCGCGGCCATGATCCGGTCGCCCTTGATGAAACCACCACCGGAAAAGCTCCAGTCGACCAGGCGCAGCACGTCGAAACGCGCCAGCGTCGAGACCCAGTCGCGGTAGATATCCAGCTTGCCCATGCCGTAGATGCCGCCGATCAGCGCGCCCATCGACGTGCCGGCGATGGCGACGATCTCGAAACCCCGTTCCTCCAGCACCTCGATGGCGCCGATGTGGGCGAGTCCCTTGGCCGCCCCCGCCCCCAGGGCCAGGGCGACGCGCGGCTTGCGCGGTTCAGCGAGCGTGGCGGGCAGTGCGCCGGTCTCGGCAATATCGAAATCGCTCATGGACCGCGCGCGCTCAGTGGGAGTGGTTCGAACCGTTCTGGTAACCGGACAGCGCCAGTTGCAGCAGGATCTTCATTTCCTCGCGCAGTGGCAGCGGCGCGACGATTTCGGCGTCGGGGCCGTACTTCAGCACGTCCATCAGCAACTCGCGCGAGTTGGAGTAAGGCACCTTGAGCTCGTAGCGGCCATCGCCCAGCCACTCGCCCTTCTGCTGGGAGTGCCAGTGTTCGTCGGCGACCCAGCGCGCGGCGTGCGACGAGAAACGGATGGTGGCCCAGGCCTTGGGCTTGCCGGCGAAGATGCCGTAGCTGGAGGCGAGCAGGTCGTTGAGTTCGGCGTCCTCCACGTCCCTGGCCGGGGCATCCAGCGCCTGCGGCTCGGCGATGCGATCCACGGCGAAGCTGCGCAGGGCCTCGCGATCGTGGTCCCAGACGTCCAGGTACCAGTTGTCGCGGTAATGGGTGAGGCGCTGGGGCGAGACGGTCCGCTTGGTGTCGGAATTGGTGGTGCGCGCGCGGTAGCGGAAGCTGACCTGGCGCCGCTCCAGCGTGGCACCGGCGACGATCCGGAATACCTGCTGGTCCATCGTGCGCGCGCCCCAGGAGATCACCCGGATGCGATCCACCGGCAGTGCCTTGCCGCTGCCGTGGTCGGACAGCAGGCGCTCGATGCGGGCCTTGAACGGGGCCAGCGCACCGGCGAGCACGCCCGGATCGGAACGGCCGATCAACTCGTTCAACGCCATCAGCGCCGCCAGCTCGTCGCTGGTCAGCCACAGGCCGGGTAGTTCGAAGGAATCGCCTTCGTCCGCCTCGTAACGGAAGGAAGCCTGGTCGCCGGCGACGCTTTGCACCGGGGCACCCAGGGCATCGCGCAAGAAGGCCACATCTCGATAGAGGGTGGCGCGCGAGCACTCCAGTTCGTCCATCAACCGGGACAGGGGCACCGGGTAATGCGCGGACTTCAGCAGGCGGTGCAGGGTAAGAATGCGCTCGTAGCGGTCCATGGGTGTCGCCGGCAGGAGGAGCGTGGGGAAGTGTGTCCGCGCAGGCGTGACGCCCGTATCTACGCAGGCCAAGCATGGCGGCGCCCGGCGCCGTCCGCAAGGGAGTCTCGCCCGCCGCGCGACCGTGGGTTTGCGCCCGGGACGATAAGGCGCAAAAATGTGCCTTTGCGATTCGCCGAAGGCCTTTTTCGACCATGGCGGAACCCAACGACGCCGCCGTCGCGCTGGACCCTCTGGGCCGGCATGACGAAACCACGCCCGCGCGCAGCCTGTTCTCTACCTCCGTGGTGGTGATCCAGGCCTGCACGGCGGCGGGCTATGGCCTGTGGATGGTGCTCGGCACCGCCCTGGCGCTGGGTTTGTACCCCGACGGCCGCGGCGAGGTCCTGGTGCCGCTGTCGATCGGCCTGGTGCTGGTCAGCCTGGGCCTGGTGTCCACCTGCCTGCGGCTGCCCTTCGCCCCCGAGTGGCACGGATGGAATCCGGTGAAGCGGATGATGCCCACGCCCGAGGGCATGGTGGCGATGGCCAACTACCTGCCGATGCTCGCGCTGGCCGGCCTGGCCCGGGGCGGCAACGACTTCTGGGCCACCCGCCTCGCCGGAGCGGCCCTCATGCTCTGCAGCCTGGCCACCCTGGTCTACACGGCCCGCAGCGTGTCGCGTCACCTGCCGCCGTCGGTGGCCTCCGTGGCCAATGCGCTGCCGCTGGGCCGTACCGTCTCCGCCTTGTTCGCCGGTGGGTTGTGGTTCTGGCTGTGTGTGGCGCTGCAGACCGAGATGCCGATCAATCCGCTCAACCCCTGGCGACTCGCCCTGCTTGCCGTGGCGCTGGCGCTGGGTGTCGTGGAGGGCATGCGTTGGCGCGCGCTGCGGCAACTGGCGGAGGAGCGCGGTGCCGTGCACCGCCTTGAAACCGGGCGCACCGCGGTCTCCCTGCTGGCCTGGCGCTTCGCCGTGGCGGCGCTGTCAGTGGGGTTGCCGTGCGTGTTGCTGGTATCGCACCCGGCCGGACACCTGTTGCCCGTCGCGGCGGGTCTGGCCGCGTTAAGCTGCGTTATCGGTCAATGTCTCGAACAGCGGCTGTACGGGCGGGCCTATGTTTACTGGGTGAACGACTGACCTCGCAGCGAGGCGCGTTCCACCCGGCCTGGCCATCCAGACGGCCGCGGTTCCTTCGGTTTTCCATTCCATCTACGGGTCGACGATGAAACAACTCCTTCTCGCCACGCTCGTCCTTGCCGCGCTGCCGCTCGCCGCGTCGGCCCAGGACGCCACTGCCAACCCCACCTCGACGCCGGACCAGAATGCCGATGCCTCGAAGAACGGTGGCTGGACCGGCTCCGGCGAATTCGGCTTCGCGTCCTCGCGCGGCAACTCGCGGTCGGAAAACGCCAACGCCAAGCTCGGTTTCAACCAGGAAAACGAGCTGTGGAAGAACAACTTCTACCTCAACGGCCTGCGCTCCAAGGGTGAGGTCACGGTGGACGACCAGAACGGCAACCCCATCGACAAGTTCAGCACCACCGCCAACCGCTACGACACCGGCGCCTCGGTGGGCTACAAGTTCGACCCGCGCAGCTACGTGGTCACGGCCGCCCGCTACGAGCACGACGATTTCGGCGCCAACCTGTGGCAGGGCATCATCTCGGTGGGCTACGGCTACATCGCCCTGAAGAACGAGCGTGCGGAGCTCTCCTTCGAAATCGGTCCCGGTTTCAAGCGCTACCAGCCCGCGAAGACCACCCGGCAGGCGACCAACCCGGACGGCACGCCGGCTTTCGAGCCCGGCGGCGTCGTGCCCCTGGAAGAAACCTACAAGCCCGATGCCGAAAGCGAAGTGGTCGGCCGCAGCCTGATCAACGCCAAGTACCGCATTACCGACAACACGGCGGTGGAAGACACGCTGCTGGTGGAAGCGGGCTCGAAGAACCAGTACTACCAGAACGACATCGGCCTCTCGGTCAGCATGACCAAGAAGCTGGCGCTGAAGATCGGTTACCAGATTCGCTACAACAGCGACACGCTGCCCGGCACGGTCAGCACCGACAAGCTGACCACGACCAACCTCGTCTACAACTTCTGACGGCGCCGGAGCGCGGCCTGCCGCGCTCCTACCGCTGCGGCTGAAGCAGGGCGGCAGCGCCCTGGTCGAGCAGCATGGCGGCCACCTGGTGACCCAGGGTCACGGGATCGTCGGTGGTGCTGTCGGCCTGGGCGTGCAGCAGTTCGCCGGTCAGCGCGTCGCCCACCATGCCATGCAGGGTCAGGCCGTACTCGGCCACGACGCACCACGCGCCGATGGCGACGGCACAGCTGCCACCCAGGCGCTCGTTCATGGCGCGCTCGGCGTTCACCGCCAGCAAGGTGTCGGGGTCGGTCAGGGCGCCCAGCAGTCCGGCCACCCGTGCATCGCCCAGGCGCGATTCCACGGCGATGGCGCCCTGCCCGGGGGCGGGCAGCCAGTCGGGGCTGGCCAGCCGCGTGGTGATGCGATGGGCCATACCCAGGCGCTCCACGCCCGCGCAGGCCAGGATGATCGCGTCGTAGTGGCCTTCGTCCAGTTTCGCCAGCCGCGTGTTGACGTTGCCGCGAAGGTCGAGCAGTTGCAGGTCGCCCCGTACCGCGCGCAGCTGGGCCTGCCGGCGCAGCGACGAGGTGCCCACGCGCGCGCCGTTGGGCAGGTCGGCCAGCGTCGCGTAGTGGTTGCTGATGAAGGCGTCGGCCGCGTCCGCGCGCGGCAGGATGGCCGACAACTCGAAGCCCGGCTCCAGCGCGGCCGGCACATCCTTGAGCGAGTGCACCGCGATGTCCGCGCGGCCGTCCTGCATCGCCACTTCCAGCTCCTTGAGGAACAGGCCCTTGCCGCCGATGGTGGCCAGCGAGCGGTCGAGGATCTCGTCGCCGCGCGTGGACAGCGGCACCAGCTCCACCACGAGTCCCGGATGCGCCTGGCGCAGGAGGACGGCCACGTGCTCGGCCTGCCACAGGGCCAGCGCGCTCTTGCGCGTGGCGATACGAAGCGGTGGGGTCATGGGATCCTGGCGGCGGCTCGGGCGAAACGGTGATTGTCCCGCAAACCGCCATCGCGTGCAGCGCGACGGGGTGTCGCGCGGGGCATTCAGCCGCCTTCGGCTCGCAGCAGCTGGCGCACGGCGGGCAGGTTGCGCCGGCTGACTTCCGGGGTCACCTCCGTGCCTGCCAGGCGCGCCAGCACGCGCCCGTCGGCCAGCGACTTCAGGCCCAGCAGGCGCGTGCGCGGCACCAGGCAGTTGCGGTGCAGGCGAACCAGGCGGTCGGGATGCGCGGTCTCCAGCTGGCGCAGCGACTCGTCGATCAGCCACATGCCGGCCGCGTGGTGTACCTCGACGTATTTGTCGTCGGCGAGCAGGTACAGCACATCGCCCAGTGCCACCCGTACCTCATCGTTGCCGCTGCGCGCGCGCAGCCAGGCCCCGCGCGTGGGTAGCGATGCCTGGGGGCGGCGCGCGGCGGCGCGGTCCAGCGCGTCGCCCAGTCGTTCGGCGCGCACCGGCTTGAGCAGGTAGTCGGTGGCGCCGAGGTCGAAGGCGCTCACGGCGTGCTGTTCGTAGGCGGTGCAGAAGATCACCTGCGGCCGTTCCGCCATGGCCGCCAGCTGCCGGGCCACGGCCGTGCCGGACAGGCCGGGCATCTCCACGTCCAGCAGCACCACGTCGGGCCGCAGCGACAGGCAGGCGTCGAGCGTGGCGTCGCCGTCGGCGGACTCGCCGACGATCTCGACCTCGCCACGCGCCGCCAGCAGCACCCTCAGGCGCGCACGGGCCAGCGGCTCGTCATCGGCGATCAGGACGCGCATGCGCCGGGCTCCGGGTGGAAAGCGTCGATGCTATCAGCGTCGCCGGCGACGCACGTGACCGGCAGGCGGGTGCGGGAGTGAGACGCGGGTCACGGTGTGGGCAGGCCCGGCCCGCGTTGTTCTCCTGGAGAGGGGACACATCACGCTACCTATCCGAGGATTCATGATGATATCGAGCAAGCGTAGTCCTTCCGCGCGATCGGCCTGTCGTGCCGTATCGCTGGCCACCGTCGGCGTGCTTGCTGTCGCCGCGGCGACAGTGCAAGCGCAAGCGGGCATGCCTTCCATCCCGGCGCAGGCCCAGGCCCAGGCGTCCGCCCGCTGGCACGATACGCTTACCGTCCAGGGTCCTCCTGACGCGGGCTGCTACAGCGCGTTGTTCCCCAGTGCCATATGGACGCCTGAACGGTGCGCGCCGCCACCGAAGCACGTGTCGCCGCCCGTCCATAAGGTCGTGGACTCCCGTACGGGCCGGGTCACCCTGCAGGCCGTCGCACCGACCACCGGCAACGGCAACGATTACGCCGCGCAGACGAACGGTCTTACCCGCAGCGCCGTGGGTAGTTTCCCGGCGGTCACGGGCGTTAACGCCGGCGGTACGCAGCCCTACACGCTGCAGATCAACACGACCACGGGCAGCAATCCGGCCGCGTGTCCCCAGTACGGTTACTCATCGTGCAGTACCTGGCAGCAGTTCCTCTATGACACCGGCGATGGCGAAGGCGCTTCGGTCTATATCCAGGACTGGCTCTACGTGGGCAGTGCCTCCGAGTACGCCAGCAAGGGTTGCCCGGCGGACTGGACGCCTTACGCGGACGATCAGGCCTGCTATCGCAACAGCGATGCGATCTCCGTCGGCTACTTCCCGCTCGCCAGCCTGGGCAGCATGCGTCTCAGCGGTGTTGCCAACCAGAACGGCAGGGATGTCGTAACGCTGACGGTAAACGGAAAGTCATTCACGGCCTCGCAGCCGGCCACCACCCTCGACATCGCCAGGATCTGGAAGCAGTCGGAGTTCAACGTCTTCGGCTACGGCGGGGACAAACCGCTGGTGACGTTCAATCCGGGCTCCACGGTGAACGTGCGCCTGAACGTCGTCGACGGTAGCACCAACGCACCGAGCTGCCTGCAGAACGCCGGTACGACCTTCGAGCAGAACAACCTCACGCTGGGTAGCTGCACGGCTTCGGGCGGCACGTCTCCGGGCATCCAGTTCAGCGAGTCCAACTAACGACAGGGTCAGTCACCGTTCCTGCCTGCGCAGGGGCGGTGCCATCACGCCATACCACTTCCTGAGGAACCGCCATGATCTCGAGTAAGAACCACCACGCTGCGCCGACCGTTCGTCGGGCCCTGTTGATCGCCATCATCAGCGGCTCCCCCTTCGCCGCCATGGCGCAGGTGCCCGTCGATACCGTGGCCGTCGAAGCCCGGGCACAGGCCATGACGCACTGGCATGACACGCTGATCGCCCAGGGGCCGCCGAGTACCGGCTGCTATCGCGCCTCGTTTCCCAGCTATGCATGGACCGCCGAAACGTGCGCCCCGCCGCCGAAGCGCATGTTTCCGTCGGGTCACAGAACGACACGCGACACGCGGGCCGGGCAGGTGACTCAGGCGGCCGTCCAACCGCTGGACGCAGGCAACGGCGTCGACTATGCCGCACAGACCACCGGCCTGACGCGCAGCGCCGTGGGCAGTTTTCCGAAGGTGAGCGGCGTCGACAGCGGCGGCTCGCAGACCTACACCTTGCAGATGAACACCACCTCCGCAAGCAATCCGGGTGCATGCACGCAATACGGCTTTTCCACCTGCGAGACCTGGCAGCAGTTCATCTACGACACCAACGACGGCAGCGCCACCGGCATCGGCATCTACATGCAGGACTGGTTCTACGTCGGCAGCGCATCGGAGTACAAGAGCAAGGGGTGCCCGGATGGCTGGGGTGCCTACGCGGAACAGCAAGCGTGCTATCGCAACAGCAAGGAAGTGGCGCTGGCCTACGTGCCCCTGTCCAGCCTCGGCAGCGTACGCCTGGCCGGCGCCGCCAACCAGAACGGCAAGGACGTGGTGACGTTCACCGTCAACGGCACCGTGCATGCCGTGTCCCAGCCCGCCAGCACGCTCAACATCGGCAAGATCTGGAAAGAGACGGAGTTCAACGTCATCGGGGGAACGCCTCCCGCCGTGTCGTTCAACTCGGGATCCCACGTGAACGTGCGCCTCGACGTGGTCGACGGCACCACCAATGCGCCGGCCTGCCTGGCCAACGCCGGCACGACGGCGGAAACGAACAACCTCAACCTCGGTCCGTGCACCGCCGCCGGCGGCACGTCACCGAATATCCAGTTCAGCGAGTCCAACTAGCGCGGCGGGGAAGCAACCGCTGACCGGGCTCCGGGAGGAACACCGTGACGACGAACCTGTCGTCATGGCGTTCCGTGCGTACGCTGGCGCGTTGTCCGAAATGGTAGGCGACGCGCTCGCGGACGTTGCGCAACCCGTGCCCCGTGCCGGGGTTGGCGGATGACCCGGGCAGCGTGTTTTCGATGACGATTTCCACCCCGCCGGGCACGCGATGCCCGGCGAGGCGGATGCGCCCGCCATGGCGGCTGGGCTGGATACCGTGGCGGACCGCATTTTCCACCAGCGGTTGCAGCAACAGGCGTGGCAGCGGCAGGTCGACCGGGACGTCGATGGCGCGTTCGACGTGCAGGCGGTCGCCCAGGCGCAGCGCTTCGATATCCAGGTAGCGATCCACCAGCATCCACTCCTCGCCCAGCGTACCGAGGGACTCGTGATCGGTGCCCAGTGCCGCGCGGAACAGCTCGGCCAGGTTTTCCACGGTGCGCTCGGCGGCATCCGGATCGACCCGGATCAGGGCGGCCACCGCGTTCATGCTGTTGAACAGGAAATGGGGCCGGATGCGCGCCTGCAAGGCCGCCACCTGCGCCTGCGCGGCGGTCGCCACGCGCACCTGCCACTGCGCCACCACGTAGAAATAACGAAGCAGCCCCGCTCCGAGCAGGCCGGTGGCGATGCTGGCATCACGGACGAAGCGCACGCGGGAGACCGGGGTCATGCCGGTGTGGATGCTGTGGTCCACCCAGCCGATCACCGCGGCGCTCACGCCGACGAGCAGCACCAGCAGCAGCCACACGGCGGCATACGGCAGCAGGCCGGGCAGCCGTTGCATCCAGGGGGTCAGCTTGCACAGGGCCACGGTCAGCAGCACCGCCAGCCAGCTGGTGAAAAGCACCGCCGTGCCGTAATCGCCGAGGTCGCCCCGGCTGCCGGGCGCCAGCCACATCAGCGTGACGGTGAGCGCGCCGACCACCAGTAACGCGAACAGCACCGGCAGGCTGCAGAAATCGGGCAGCGGCGCCGAGGGCGGGCGCGGAACCGGGGCGGTGTCGTCGGGAGCGGCGGGCATGGCGGGAGTATGCCGGAAGGCCCGCTGACCTCGCGCGGCTTCAGCGGTCGGTGAAGCGGTGCCCCAGCCAGGCACGGATGTCCGCGATCTCCGGCAGGCTGACCTGGTGGGCCATGGGGTAGCTGTGCCAGTCCACGTGGTGGCCCAGCGCTTCGAGCGCCTGTCGCGAGTACTCGGCCAGTGCCATCGGCACGACGGGGTCGGCGCTGCCGTGGCCCCAGAAAAGGGGCGTGGAGCGGTTCGCGTCGCTGCGTTCCGCTTCCAGCGTATCCGCCAGGGGCAGATAGGCCGACAGAACGAGCAGGCCGGCCAGCGCCTCTCTGTGGCGCAGGCCGGCGCAGAGGGTCATGGCGCCGCCCTGCGAGAAACCGGCGAGGATGATGTGGTCGGCCGGCACCCCGCGGTCGACCTCACGTGCGATCAGCGTATCCACCTCGTGGATCGACGCATGGATGCCCTCGGCATCCTGTTTATCCGCGATGGACACGCCCTTGATGTCGTACCACGCCCGCATCGGCACGCCGTTGTTCACCGTGACCGGGCGCACCGGCGCGTGCGGGAAGACGAAGCGGATGGGGGGCCAGGACGGATCGACCAGCTCGGGCACGATGGGCGCGAAGTCGTTGCCATCGGCGCCGAGCCCGTGCAGCCAGAGGACCGTCCAGGTGGGCGACGGGCCGGTTTCCTTCTCGACAGTGGGGAGCATGGCGTTTTTCCGGATTCGAAGACCCCCGATGCTACCAGTCGCCTCCGGGGCAGGACATGCGCTGCCCGGCACGCACGAAAGTGTGACGCAGTTCACGGGGTGGACGCCTCCGGCTCCCGTTTCAGGAGAAGGGGAAAGACCAGGGCAACCTTTTATTCGCTAGTGAGGACTCACCATGCTTTCGAGCAATCGCTTCTGTGCGACGCCGTTCATCCGCCGTGCGCTGCTGGCCGCCATCGTTGCCGGCCTTCCCGGCGCTGCCGCGTTCGCGCAGCCGGCTACCGACCAGATGGCCGCGCAGGCCCATGCCCAGGCCGTCGCCGGCTGGCACGACAACCTCACCGCGCAGGGCGCGCCCAGCACCGGCTGCTACCGCGCCTCGTTCCCCAGCAACACGTGGACGGCCGAACAGTGCGCGCCGCCGCCGAAGCTCATGTCGGCCGCCATCCTGACCGCTGCCACGAAGGCGGCCGTCGCGGCGCACAAGGGTCGTGTCACCCCGCAGGCCGCGACGAGCGGCACCCTCACCACCGGCAACGGCAACGACTACGCCGCGAAGACCGGCGGCTTCACGAAAACCGCGGTGGGTACGTTCCCGACGGTGACCGGCGTCAACAGCGGCGGCTCGCAGAACTATTCGTTGCAGATCAACACCGACATCGGCAGCAACCCGACCACCTGCAGCCAGTTCGGCTACAGCAGCTGCCAGACCTGGGAGCAGTTCATCTATGCCACCGACGATGGCAACGGCCCTGTCGCGTTCATCCAGAACTGGTTCTTCGCCGGTAGCGATTCCGAATACAACAGCCAGGGTTGCCCATCGGGCTGGAACGCCTACCCGGACCAGGACGCCTGCTACAGGAACAGCAACGCCGTGTCGGTGAGCTACGTGCCGCTTGCCAACCTCGCCAGCATCCGACTGACCGGTGCGGCCAACCAGAGCGGCAAGGACAGCGTGACCTTCACCATCAACGGCACGGCCCACACGGTGTCCGAATCGGCCACCACGCTTAACATCGGCAAGATCTGGAAGCAGTCCGAGTTCAATATTTTCGGTAACGATTCGTCGCAGCCCCTGGTGTCGTTCAACCGTGGCTCGAAGTTGAACGTGCGTGTCGGCGTGACGGACGGCAGCACCAGCGCGCCCACCTGCCTGTCGGGCGCCGGTACGACGTTCGAGCAGAACAACCTGGCACTCGGTTCCTGCACGGCCTCCGGCGGCTCGTCGCCGGCGATCCAGTTCAGCGAATCCAACTAAAGCCGCATGCGTAAACAGGGCGGGTCGCGCCGAGGTTGACAGCCTCGCGCGACCCGCGCTGAATACGGGGTCCACGGAGGGGATGCCACACGCATGCCGTTGCGACCCAGGGGACGTCCGTTTTGCCGCATGGCCCTGGTCGTGACCATGGCGGCTGCCCCGTGTTCCGCGGTCGCCGGGGAATCGTCCCCGCCGCGCGCCTTCCATATCGCCGCGGGCAAACTGGACGATGTGCTACAGGCGTTCACTCGCGACAGCGGCATCGAGTTGCTGTATCCCGCCGACACGGTGCATACCCTGGACAGCCCGGGCGTCACCGCCGTCACCACCGATCGCGACGCCTTGGATCGCCTGCTCCGCGGTACCGGCCTGGCCGTGGTTCCCGCGGGCGAACGGGCCTTCGTCCTGCGCGCCAGTCCGCTCGGTATCCATCCGCCCGGTGCGCGAGCCCCGAGCAAGGCGCCCGTCGCCGTACCGCTGGAACCGGTGGAGGTTACCGGCACCCATATCCGTCGCACCGAGATGGAAACGGCGTCGCCCGTCACGGTGATCAGCCGCGAGCAGATCGATCGCGGCGGCTACGAAACCCTCTACGACCTGCTTCGCGCGCAGCCCGGTCTGCGCGTGGTGAACGCGGGCGTGGGCGTGTCCAACGTCGCGCTGTTCCAGAACAACGGACTGGCCGGCGCCACCGGCGCGTCGTCCGTGGACCTGCGTGGCCTGGGCTCGTACGCCACGCTGGTGCTGGTGGACGGGCACCGGCTGGCAGGTTATGGACTGGCGCAGGACGACCTGGGTACGGTCACCGACCTCAACGGCATACCGCTGGCCATGGTGGATCACGTGGACATCCTGCGCGACGGCGCCTCGGCCATCTACGGCTCCGACGCCATGGCCGGCGTCATCAACATCGTGCTGCGCAAGAAGCTGGACGGCGTGCGCGCCTCGTTGGCCACGGGTCTTTCCACGCGCGGTGACGCCTTGCAGCGTCGCGTCTCGGCCAGCCTGGGCGGTCGCCTCGGCGAGCATGGCAACCTCCTGCTGATGGTGGACAGCCTCGACCGGGCACCCACGCTGGGTCGTGACCGTGCATGGAGCCGCCCGGCGCAGGCGGCGACGGCGTCGAACGGCCCCGAGGCGGCCGACGACTTCTACCTGCAGGGAGCGCAGCTGCGCTCGCAGGCGGCCGACTGCACGGGACCCATCCCGACGGGCGATAGCCGCTGCGTCGATGCATCGTCCGCGCAGACCACGGTGCAGACCGGCATGCGTAGCCACGCGATGTACCTGCATGCGGACCAGACGATCGGTGAGGTGCAGGCCTATGCGGATCTTCGCTGGACGTCGCAGAAGCAGCGCCAGCAGACCGCGCCGCTGAAGTACAACGTGGTGCTTCCCGCCGGCACGTCGGACAATCCGGATGACGCCTCGCGCATTTTCTATGGCTATCGCTTCGACGACGTGGGGCCCGTGCGCGATGTCACCACGTCGGACACGTACGTGTTCACCGCCGGCTTGCATGGGCCATGGGGTGACGGCGACTGGCACGTCGATGTGGACGGGCAACGCGGCAGCTACGACGACTATCTCGGCGGCCTCTTGCCGTCCGACAGCCTGACCCGTGCGCTGGACGATGGCAGCTACCAGCTGAAGCGACGCAACGCCCCGTCCCTGCTCACCACCCTGTCACCCACGGCGAACCGGCATGCACGCAGCGCGCGCGATGCCCTGCGTTTCCAGACGACCCACCCGCTGGCGACCCTGGCGGGCGGCCCGCTCGTGGTCACGGCCGGTGCGGAAGTCGCCAGCGATCGCCTCGACGACCGACCGGATGCGCTGCTGACCTCCGGCCGGGTGTTCCAGTTCGTCAGTCCAAGCGATCGCTCGGCCAGCCGCTGGACCACATCGGCTTATGCGGAAGCCAATGCACCGCTGACGTCGCGGCTGGAGGTCGGCCTGGCGTGGCGGGTCGACCGGTCCGAGGGCTACGGCAACGCGTTTTCGCCCAAGGCGACGCTACGCTGGAACGTGACCGGGACACTCACGGCGCGCGCGACATGGGCTCGCGGCTACCGTGCGCCCGCCACCCTGGACCTCAGTCGTGCGTCGCCCAGCTACCCGAACGGCTTCCTGCTTGACGTACCGGACAGCCTGCTGCCGTGCCGGGTGCTGGCGGTGCCCGCCACCGACGCCAACACCTGCTACCTGACGATGTCCACGGTACGTAACCGGGACCTGCGGCCGGAAACCTCGCACAGCCACACGCTCGGCCTGGTATGGGCCCCGTCGCCGGTGGCCAGTCTCGCGCTGGACTATTTCGCACTGCGTCGCGACCACGAGATCGACAGCCTGCCGTTGTCGTACGCCCTGACTCATCCGGAGACGTACCCACAAGCCTTTGCACGTGATGCGTCCGGTGAACTGACCGGGCTACGGCAGCAGTGGGTGAACCTGGGCCACACCAGTGCCCGCACCCTCGATGTGGACGGCGAGGCCCGACTGGTCGACCGCCCGGCCTGGGGCGTGGACCTGAAAGTCACGGGCAGCTACCTGTGGCAGCTGGACCGGCAGACCTTCGATGGCACGCCCGTTGCCCACGGTGCCGGCTACGCTTCGCAACCGCGCTGGACCGGCCTGGCCGAGGTCGTGCTGCACACGGGCGACTGGACCGTGTCCGCCAACGCGCGTTATACGGGCCGCTATCGCAATGCGCAGTCGTCGACGGATCCGCTGGGTTGCGAAACGGATGGCGGCACCGCCGTGCACTGTTCCACGCCGGATTTCATCCTCGTGGATGCCGGCCTGGCCTATCGCGGCGTACCGCGTTGGACCTTCGCGCTCAACCTGCACAACGTGTTCGACCACGCCCCCGTGTACTACGGCTCCCCCGGCATCGCGTACAACCCGTTGTTCGACGACGTCATCGGCCGGGCCTGGTTGGGGACAGTGTCGTTCCGGCTGTGAGCGCCCACCCCCCTGTGCCGCTCAGCGCAGCACCGCGGGGGCGCCATCGTGCAGCACCACCGTGCCGTCGCCGAGTCGCTCGGGCCGCAACTGCCAGCCCGCCACCAGCGCGCTGACCAGGGCATCCTGGTCGCCGGCATGAAAACTGCCGCTGACACGCAGTTCGCCCATGCCGGCATTGGCCAGGGTGATCCGGCGCGACGCGTAACGGTTCATCGTGGCCAGCAGGTCGGCCAGTCGTTCGCCGCGGAAGACCAGCCGGCCGTTGGTCCAGCCTTCGGCTTCGGCCGTGTCCAGGGGACGCGTCGGCTCGAGCTGGCCGTCCGCGGCCACGCGCACCGACTGGCCGCGGGCGAGCGTACGCGTGGCCGGCAGCCGCGCATCGGACACCGTTACCTGACCCTCCAGCAGCGCGACACGGGTGCCGACATCGCTCCGGTCCACCTGGAACGTGGTGCCGATGTCGTGCACGCGCACGTCGCCCGCCCGTACCTCGAACGGCGCCTCGGCCCTGCCGACCTGGAACTGGGCGCGCCCCCGCTCCAGCAGCACCTGGCGCGACTGTCCGTCGAACCGGATGGCGGCCTGCGTGCCCGCGTCCATCACCATGCGGGTGCCGTCGGGTAGCGTCACCGCGGCAATGCGGGTTTGCGTGGCGTATTCGGCGGATACCAGCGGCGTGCGCAGGTACCACCACACGGCGGGCAGGGCGACCAGCAACGCAGCGGCCACGGCCGCGCCGCCGAACCACCAGCGGCGCGCCGTCCGCCGCCGGGCCGTGTCGCGCAGGGCCTTGCGCGAGGCCGCGCGAAGCATGTCGTTGTCGCGCAGGCGACGCGCCATGTCGTGCAGCTGGCGCGCGGCACGGTAGGCCGGCCGGTGGGCCGGGTCTCGCGCGCACCAGGCGTCGAACGCCGCGGCTTCCGCCGGACCCGCGTGCGGCGCGTCCAGCCGGGCTACCCAGCCTTCGGCCGTGTCGGGACTATCCGCTTTGTCTGAGGGTGTCATGCTTGCGAAACCACGGATGAGAGGTGATGCCCGACCTGTTTACGAAGAAGGCCCAGGGCCTTGCCGATGTGCTTTTCGACGGCCTTGACGGAGATGCCGCAATGCACCGCCACTTCCGTATAACTCATGCCCTCGATGCGGTTGAGCAGGTAGATGTCTCGGCAGCGCGACGGCAGGCACAACAGGGCGCGCTGCACCTCCTCCAGTGCACGCAGCGTATCCAGGGCCTGACCCGGGTCGGGCCCCGGGGCCGCGATGGCCTCGGCGTAGATATCCACATCCACATGGTGCGCGGCATGGTGCGACTGCGCCCGCCGCGCGCGATCGGTCATGACGTTCACGGCGATGCGATACAGCAGCGCCGGCCACGACTCCGGCGGTTCGTCCCGGTAGCGGATCAGGCGCACGAAACTTTCCTGGGCCACTTCCTGGGCTTCGTCCTCGGTGGCGACGCGATGGCGCAGGAATCCCGCCAGCGGCGCACGCTGTTCGCGCACGAACTGGTCGAAGGCCATCCCGGCCTGGCGTTCCTCAGCGGTCACCCGCACCACCTGTCAGCAGGACGCCCTGCCCGGGACCACGCACAGCTTATGCATCGACGCGCTCGCACCTCACCCGACATGACATCACCGGAAGCTATAACGCAGCCGGCACGCCATCCCCCTACCTCGCGGTGGGGATGGCGGCCTTCGGTTCGGCCCGGGCTTATTCGCCCAGGCCCAGCTCGGTGGCGAAGAACGTCAGCTGCAACGCGGCGTTGCCGACACGCTGGCTGAAGGGCGCCCCGATGCCGTGGCCGGCGTTCATGCGGGTCAGCAGCAGCACCGGCTGGCCCGAGGTCGTGGCATCCTGCAATGCGGCCGCGAACTTGCGCGATTGCCACGGCGCCACGCGCGGGTCGTTGGCGCCGGTGGCCAGCAGCACGGCCGGATACTTCGTGCCCGGCTTGACGTTGTGCAGCGGGGAATAGGCCAGCATGGCCCGGGCGACGGCAGGGTCCGTCGTGCTGCCGTACTCGCTGACGTTGTAGGGGCCGTTGGCGAAGGCGGTCATGTGGCGCGGCACATCGTAGATGCCCACGGCGCCCACCACGGCACGGTACTGCTCCGGGTGCTGCGTCAGCGCCGCACCCATCAGCAGGCCGCCGTTGCTGCCGCCCAGGATGCCCAGGTGCGCGCGATCGGTCCACTTCGTGTCCAGCAGCGCCTGCGATGCGGCATAGAAGTCGTCGAACACGTTCTGCTTGTTCTGCTTCTGGCCCTGCGCGTGCCAGGCCTCGCCGAACTCGTTGCCGCCGCGGATGTTCGCATAGGCCAGCACGCCGCCGCGCTCCAGCCAGGCGAGGTTGGCGCCGACGAACACCGGCGTCACCGGCAGCCCGAAACCGCCGTAGCTGTAGAGGATGGTCGGACGCTTGCCGTTGGGCGTGGTGCCTTCCATGGCAATGACGGTCACGGGGATCTTCGTGCCATCCTTCGACACGCCGTCGATGCGCGACACCTTCACCTTCGAGTAGTCGGCCGCCGCCTTCACCTCGAAGACGGTCTTCAGGGCACCGCTGGCGCCGTCGTATTCCACCCAGTGCGTGGGCGTGGTCCAGCCGGCATAACTGAGCAGGGCTTTGTCCTGGCCGGCCTCGGAGGCCACGCCGCCGATGGTGATGCCGCTGGCCGGCAGGGGCACGCGGCGCACGAAACCGGCCTTGCCGTCGTACTGGTCGGCCCACCAGTCCGGCCCGACACTGCGGACCACCAGGAAGCCGTTGCCCAGCGCGGAGACATGCTGGATGGCGCCTTCGCCCTGGGCGAGCAGGTCGGTGGCCTTGCCGTCCGTGCCGATGGCCACCAGCTTGCCGCGCGGCGCGCCGGCAAAGCTGGCGACGACCAGGCGATCGCCTACCCAGGCGGCCGAGCGCGCGTCGGCGTCGCGGCCGAGAACGCGCTGGAACGTGCCGGTGCCCCGGCGCAGGTAGACCTCGGCGGGCCCGCCGTCGCCTTCG
Organism: Luteibacter sp. ME-Dv--P-043b; assembly: GCF_030209605.1. Taxonomy (NCBI): domain Bacteria; kingdom Pseudomonadati; phylum Pseudomonadota; class Gammaproteobacteria; order Lysobacterales; family Rhodanobacteraceae; genus Luteibacter; species Luteibacter sp. ME-Dv--P-043b. The sequence goes on along the minus strand of NZ_JARVRT010000012.1, from coordinate 157,653 downwards.
TTGGCGAGCAACGCGGTCGAGGCGCCGCCCTTGCCTTCCAGCAGGATGTATTCGGCCACGTGCGAATAGCCCTTGCCGAAGACCACACGGTCGGCGGTGGCGGGCTGGCCGAGCGTGTGATGCGCCAGCACGGCGTCGAACTCGCGCAGCGGTTGCCCCTTGGCGGGGGCCTCGAAGCGCGCGTAGGTGACACCCTTCTCGTCGGCATCCCAGGCCAGCGCCTGCGGGGTGGTGCCGCCGCCGGCCAGCGGCAGTAGGTCGGGCAGCGCCTTGCCGGTCGTGGTGTCCAGTACATGGATGGTGGTCAGCTCGCTACCGCCCTCGGCCGTACCGTAGGCCAGGTAACGGCCGCTCGGCGAGGGCCAGTACTCGGTGATGGCGGTGTTGCCATCGCTCTGGTTGGGATCGACCAGCGTGCGGGTCGGGCCATCCGGCCAGGCCTTGGCCACCAGCAGCGGCTGCGCCTGCGGCGGCGTGTTCTCGAAATAGAACAGCGTGCCGCCGGCCAGGGTCGGCGAACTGCGCGTGGTGGACGTGATGGCCAGTTCGCGCACCCGTGCGCTGAGGGCCTTGGCCAGCGGCATCGCGCCGATGGTGGCTTCGGTGTAGGCGTTCTGCGCGTCGATCCACTGCTTCACGTCCGGCGCATCGGGGTTTTCCAGCCAGCGGTACGGATCGTTGATCGCCTGCCCCGCCAGGGTCTCCGAGACCATGTGCTTCGGCGTGGCCGGCGGCGGAGGGGTGGTCGCCGCGGTGGCTGCGTGGGCGCCGTAGGCGACGAAGAGGCTGACGGCAAGCAGACGGGGAACGAAGGCGCGCATGGACTCTCTACTCCGGAACGGAAGGGAAATGCGAACGGCACACGATGCGTGAAACGAAAACGCTGCGTCAATCATGCCGTGTAGGAGCGCGCGATGCGCGCGACATGTTTTCGCGACACCTCGGGGCTGGCGCGCCAGCTCCGGGGCATGGCCTCAAAACATGTCGCGCGCATCGCGCGCTCCTACATGGGGCCGGACCGCATGCAGGAGTCGACCGTACGGGACCGGGCCTCAGGGTACGCCAGACGCCAGATTTTACGAAGACGTTACGCCCCCATGCCGGCGCGATACACCGTAAATATTGCGTAAGACGAACAATGCGCTCCGTCCTCTCCGCCGGAACGCACCCGTGGAACTTCTGTACGTCCTTCTCGTCATCGTGCTGTGCGCGCTGACGATCGGCTTCCTCATGATCTGCGACCGGCTTGGCCGGCGCTGAGGAATCCCCTATGTCCCTCGTCTACATCGTGGCCACGGCCATCGCGGTCGCCCTGACCGGCTACCTGTGCGTGGCCCTGCTCAAGCCGGAGTGGTTCGAATGACCGCCAACGGCATGCTCCAGATGGGTCTTTTCTTCGCCGTGCTGCTCGCCCTGGTCAAGCCGGTGGGCCAGTACATGGCCCTGGTCTTCTCCGACGAGCCGAACCGGGTCACCCGTTTCGGCGGCGGCATCGAGCGTTTCCTGTATCGCCTGGCCGGCATCCGTGCCGACGAGGACATGCGCTGGACGCGCTACGCCATCGCCATGCTGGTGTTCAACGTGGCGGGCCTGGCCATCGTCTACCTGCTGCAGCGCACGCAGCAGTGGTTGCCGCTGAACCCGCAGCACTTCGCGGCCGTCGCGCCCGATTCGGCGATGAACACCGCCATCAGCTTCGCCAGCAACACCAACTGGCAGGGCTACGCCGGCGAGTCGACCATGAGCTACCTCACCCAGGCGCTCGGCCTGTCGGTGCAGAACTTCCTCTCGGCGGCCACCGGTATCGCCGTGCTCATCGCCGTGGTCCGTGGCTTCAGCCGCCGCGCCGCCGCGGCCGTGGGCAACTTCTGGGTCGATGTGACCCGGGCCACCCTCTACGTGCTGCTGCCGTTCTCGCTGCTGCTGGCGCTGCTGCTGGTATCGCAGGGCGTGGTGCAGAACCTGGCCACCTACGTGGATGTCACCACGCTGCAGCACGGCACGCAGACCCTGCCGATGGGTCCGGCCGCCTCGCAGATCGCCATCAAGATGCTCGGCACCAACGGTGGCGGTTTCTTCAACGCCAACTCGGCGCACCCGTTCGAGAACCCCACGCCGTTCTCCAACTTCCTGCAGATGCTGTCGATCTTCCTGATCCCCGCATCGCTCTGCTACACCTTCGGCCGCATGGTCGGCGATCGTCGCCAGGGCTGGGCCATCCTGGCCACCATGCTGCTCATCTTCGTGCCGCTGGCCGTGGGCCTGGTGGCTGCGGAACAGGCCGGCAACCCGGTACTGCACGGCCTGGCCATCGACGCGCAGGCCTCGGCCACCCAGGCCGGCGGCAACATGGAAGGCAAGGAAACCCGCTTCGGCATCGCCGGCTCCGGCCTGTTCGCGGCAATCACCACGGCCGCGTCGTGCGGCGCGGTCAATGCGATGCACGATTCGCTCACCCCGCTGGGCGGCCTGGTGCCGATGTGGCTGATGCAGCTGGGTGAGGTGATCTTCGGCGGCGTCGGCTCCGGCCTGTACGGAATGCTGGCCTTCGCGGTGGTCGCCGTGTTCATCGCAGGGCTGATGGTCGGTCGGACGCCGGAATACCTCGGCAAGAAGATCGAGGCCTACGAGATGAAGATGGCCAGCCTGGCCGTGCTGTTGCCCTGCGCCCTGGTGGTGATCGGCACCGCCGTCGCGGTGATGTCACCCGCCGGTGTGGCCGGCGTGTCCAACCCGGGCGCGCACGGTTTCAGCGAAATGCTCTATGCGGTCAGCTCGGCGTCGAACAACAACGGCAGCGCCTTCGGTGGACTCTCGGCCAACACGCCCTTCTGGAACGTGCTGCTCGGAATCTGCATGTTCCTGGCGCGATTCCCGCTGGCCATCGCCATGCTGGCGATGGCCGGGTCGCTCGCCGCCAAGCGCCACGTTCCCGCGTCCAGCGGAACCCTGCCGACGCACACGCCGCTGTTCGTCGCGCTGCTGGCCTGCGTCGTCATCGTCGTCGGCGCGCTTACCTTCCTTCCGGCACTGGCCCTCGGGCCCATCGCCGAACAACTGATGTCCGCCACGGGCCACTGATCCATGACTACGCAAGCCCACGACACACCGCGCGGTTTCGACCGCGCGCTGGTGACCCGCGCCCTCGGTGACGCCTTCCGCAAGCTCTCGCCGCGCCTGCAGTTCCGCAACCCGGTGATGTTCGTCGTCTTCGTCTGCAGCGTGCTGACCACCCTTTTGTGGGTGCAGGCACTGGCCGGCCACGGCGAAGCCTCCGCCACCTTCGTGTTCTGGGTGGCGCTGTGGCTGTGGTTCACCCTGTTGTTCGCCAACTTCGCCGAGGCGCTGGCCGAAGGCCGCGGCAAGGCCCAGGCCGACGCGTTGCGCGGTTCGCGCCGCGATGTCTCCGCGAAGAAGCTCGCCTCCGCCGATCGCGAGGCGGCGATCACTTTCACGCCGTCGAGCGAGCTGCGCACCGGCCACTTCGTACTGGTCGACGCCGGCGATACCGTGCCGGGCGACGGTGAAGTAGTGGTCGGCGCGGCCAGCGTGGACGAGAGCGCGATCACCGGCGAATCCGCGCCCGTGATCCGCGAATCCGGTGGCGACCGCAGCGCGGTGACCGGCGGTACCCGCGTGCTATCCGACTGGCTGGTGGTGCGCATCACCAGCAACCCGGGCGAGAGCTTCCTCGACCGCATGATCTCGATGGTGGAAGGCGCCTCGCGGCGCAAGACGCCCAACGAGATCGCGCTGACCATCCTGCTGGCCAAGTTCACGCTGATCTTCCTGCTGGCCTGCGCCACGCTGCTGCCGTACTCGATCTACAGCGTGCAGGCGGCCGGCGTGGGCAGTCCGATCACGCTCACCGTGCTGATCGCCCTGCTGGTGTGCCTGATTCCCACCACCATCGGCGCCCTGCTCTCGGCCATCGGCATCGCCGGCATGGACCGGATGATCCGCGCCAACGTCATCGCCACGTCCGGACGTGCGGTGGAAGCCGCGGGCGATGTGGACGTGCTGCTGCTGGACAAGACCGGTACGATCACGCTGGGCAACCGCCAGGCCGTGGCCTTCCACCCGGCACCGGGCATCGAGGAGCGCGAACTGGCGGAAGCCGCGGAACTCGCTTCGCGTGCCGACGAAACGCCGGAAGGCCGCAGCATCGTCACCCTCGCCGCACGTTTCGTGGCGATGTCCACCGCCCGCCCTGCCAACGATCGCGATGCGGTGTTCGTGCCCTTTACCGCGCAGACCCGCATGAGCGGCGTCGATGTGGGCACGCGCCATGTCCGCAAGGGCGCCATGGATGCCGTGGAACGCTACCTGGATTCGCAGGACAGCCACATGCCGCCGCTGGTCCGCCGCATGGCCGAGGACGTTGCCCGTCGTGGCGCCACGCCGCTGATCGTGGTCGACGGCGCGCTCACCCTCGGTGTCGTGGAACTGAAGGACATCGTCAAGGAAGGCATCAAGGAGCGCTTCGCCGAGATGCGCCGCATGGGCATCCGCACGGTGATGGTCACCGGCGACAACCCGCTGACCGCCGCAGCCATTGCGGCCGAGGCCGGCGTGGACGACTTCCTCGCCGAGGCGACACCGGAAGCGAAGCTGAAGCTGATCCGCGACATCCAGGCCGAGAACCGCCTGGTCGCCATGTGCGGCGACGGCACCAACGACGCGCCGGCGCTGGCGCAGGCGGACGTCGCGGTGGCCATGAACAGCGGCACGCAGGCGGCCAAGGAAGCCGGCAACATGGTCGATCTGGATTCCAACCCGACCAAGCTGATCGAGGTGGTGGGCATCGGCAAGCAGATGCTGATCACCCGCGGCGCGCTGACCACCTTCTCCATCGCCAACGACATCGCGAAGTACTTCGCGATCATTCCCGCCGCGTTCGCCACCACGTATCCCGCGCTCAACACGCTGAACGTGATGCACCTGGCCACGCCGCAGAGCGCGATCCTGTCGGCGGTGATCTTCAATGCGCTGATCATCGTTTTCCTGATTCCGCTGGCGCTCAAGGGCGTGGCCTATCGCGCGCTCGGCGCCGCCGCGCTGCTGCGTCGCAACCTGCTGGTGTACGGGCTGGGCGGCGTGATCGTGCCCTTCATCGGCATCAAGCTGATCGACATGTTGCTGGTCCTGGTCGGACTGGCGTAACCCCCGAGGCCCACTGCCATGCATTGCGTGAAGCTCACCGTACTCATCGAAGACAGCGCCGACCTGGACATGGAAGTACGCGTCGTCGCCCCGGACACGCCTGCGCCGATGGCTCGCGCCACGGCAGTGACACCGATCGGCCTCGTGCGTACCGCTGCCGTGCCGTCGCCACCGCCGCGCCGCGACGAAGACGATTACGCCCTCGGCGGCTACGCCGGCATCTGAATCACCGCTTCACCCTCCCACCACCACCGACAAGGGGTCCCGAAAGGGATCGGTAAAACACGCCATGCGCACCACTCGTTACGCTTTTCTCGCTGCCCTGCTTGCCCTCGCGCCCGTCACCCGGGCCATGGCCGCTGGCAGCGACGACTGTTCCCAGGGCTTCGGCGCCCGCTTCGCCGCGGCCTACCGCGAAGATGCCCAGCCGGCCGACCCGAACGCACCCGCGCCGGCCCGGCGCGGCCTGGATTCGCCGCTGCCCTCGCCGCCGTTTCCGTCCGCCGAATGGCAGCTGGGCGGCGTGGCCTACCCGATCGGCGTGCCCAACCTGAATTCGCAGTATCCGCTGGAAAAGGCCATGGCCTGCAACCGCGTGGGCCGCTGGATGAAGGACAACCGTATCGAGGTGTACGGCTGGCTCAACGCGTCCGCCAACCTGAGCAGCTCGTCGCACACGAACTACCCGTTGTCGTACGCCGTGCGCCCGAACCGCGTGGAATTCAACCAGGCGCTGCTGCGCATCGAGCGGTTGCCGGACACCGTGCAGACCGATCATGTGGACTGGGGCTTCCACCTGGATAACCTCTACGGCTACGACTACCACTTCACCACGATGAAAGGCGTGCTCAGCAACCAGTTGCTGGACAATCCCAAGCCCGACCAGCCGCTCAACGGCAAGATCAACGGCTACGACCCGATGCTGTTCTACGGGGACATCTACCTGCCGCATATCGCCGAGGGCATGGTGGTGCGCATCGGTCGCTGGTTGTCGCTGCCGGACATCGAGGCGCAGTTCTCGCCCAACAACTACCTGGTGACGCATTCCATCCTGTACACGGTGGACCCGTATACGCAGATGGGCGTGATGACCACGACGCGCCTCAACGCGCAGTGGACCGTGCAGGTCGGCATCAACGGCGGCAACGATACGGCGGTGTGGAACCACCAGGCGCGCCCCACGCTGCAGGCCTGCGTGCGCTGGGTGTCGGCCGATAACAACGACATGCTCTATCCCTGCGCGAACAGCGTCAACGGTTCCGACTACAACTACAACAACGTGCAGATGTACGTCACCACCTGGGGCCACCGCTTCAGCGACAGCGTGCACATCCTCACCGAGGCGTACTACATGTACGGCCGGCAGATTCCGGGTTATGGCCCGGGCTTCGACAACCAGGTGGCCGGTTCGTCGCCGCTGCCGGGCAAGGCCGCGGAGTACGGCATCGTCAACTACCTCAACGTGGCGATCGATCCGAAGAACATGATCTCGTTCCGCAACGAGTTCTACAACGACCAGAAGGGCCAGCGTACCGGCTTCCCCACGCGTTACACCAGCCACACGCTGGGCATGACGCACTGGGTGACCCAGGACCTGGAGATCCGCCCCGAGCTGCGCTACGAGAAGTCGTACGACGTCGACGCGTATGACGGCGGGCGCAAGGACAACCAGGTGACCGCGCTCGTCGACGCGATCTGGCACTACTGAGGAAACACGTCATGACCACCCTGCTGCGCAATGCCATCGTCCTGCTCCTGCTGATGACCGCGGTCACCGGCGTCGCCTATCCGGCCGTGGTCGGTGGCCTCGCCGCGGTGCTGTTCCCGGCCCAGGCCGCGGGCAGCCTGGTCGAGCGTGACCACGTGCCGGTCGGCTCCGCGCTGATCGGCCAGTCGTTCACCGCACCGCGTTACATCTGGGGCCGCCCGTCGGCCACGACGCCCGTACCGAACAACGCCGCCGCGTCCACCGGTTCGAACCTGGGGCCGAGCAACCCGGCGCTGGCCGATGCGGTGAAACAGCGGATCGCCGCGCTGCGCGCCGCCGATCCGGGCAACGACGCGCCGGTGCCGGTGGACCTGGTCACGGCCTCGGCCAGCGGACTGGATCCGGAGATCAGCCCGGCCGCAGCCGCGTTCCAGGCCAACCGTGTCGCCCGTGCGCGGCAGCTGCCCGTGGACACCGTGCGCCGGCTGATCGCCGAGAACACCCAGGGTCGCCAGTTCGGCCTGCTCGGCGAGCCTCGGGTCAACGTGCTGGCGCTCAACCTGGCGCTGGATGCCGCGACGCGCTGACCGGTTCCGCTACTCTTGTCCCACTCCTCCCGGCCACACCCCATGAACGATGTGCGAGACGCCCGCGCCGACGCGCTGCTCAACGCGGTGAACGAGGAGGACGGCCAGCGGCTGAAGATCTTCCTCGGTGCCGCGCCCGGCGTGGGCAAGACCTTCGCCATGCTCTCGGCCGCGCGGGACCTGAAGCGCCAGGGCATCGACGTGGTGGTGGGCCTGGTGGAGACGCATGGCCGCAGCGAGACGGCGGCCCTGCTGGAGGGCATCGAGGTGCTGCCGACGCGGCCGGTGCGCTATGCCGGTCGCGAGTTCCGTGAGTTCGACCTGGAGGCCGCGCTGGCGCGCAAGCCGGCGGTGATACTCGTCGACGAACTGGCCCACACCAACCTGCCCGGCGGTCGCCACGCGCGGCGTTGGCAGGACATCGCCGAACTGCTCGATGCCGGCCTGGAGGTCTACACCGCACTCAACGTGCAGCATGTGGAAAGCCTCAACGACCAGGTGCGCCGGATCACCAACGTGGCGGTGCGCGAGACGGTGCCCGACGCGTTCCTCGACCGCGCGCGCGACATCGTGCTGATCGACCTGCCGCCGCGCGAACTGATCGCCCGGTTGAAGCAGGGCAAGGTGTACGTGCCGGAAACCGCCGCCGTGGCGCTGGATGCCTTCTTCTCGCCGACCAACCTGGCCGCCCTGCGCGAGCTGGCGGTGGAGACGGTGGCCTCGCACGTGGACAGCGACCTGCGCGAGCACATGCTGGCACGCGGCGATGCGATGCCGGTGCGTCGGCGGGTCATGGCGGCCATCGACGGGCACGGGCAGAGCGAATACCTGGTGCGGATCACGCGCCGCATCGCCGAGCGCCGCGGGGCCCCGTGGAGCGTGCTGTTCGTCGATCGTGGCGGCGGCATGGACGGCGCGCGCCGCGAGCGCGTGGATGCGGCGATGCGCCTGGCCCGCCGCCTCGGCGGCGAAGCGGTGATCCTGCGCGGCCATGCCGTGGCCGACGAGCTGATGGCCTGGGCCGACCGCGAAGGCGTGGGCCAGATCATCGTCGGCCGCACGCGCGAACGGCCCATCGCGCGCCGGCTGGGCTATTCGCTCACGCAGCAGTTGCTCACGCGCGGCGCGCACCTGGAACTGACCATCGTGGCCACGCCGACGCAGCGCGCGCAGTCGCGGCGGCGGCTGCGCGTGGAGGATGCGGGGTCGCGCCGCGACTACGGCTTCGCCACGGCCACCATCGCGGTGGCGATGGCGTTGTCGTTCATCGCCGACCGCTTCCTCTCGGTGGCCAACCTCTCGCTGATCTTCCTCACGGCGGTGCTGATCGTGGCGGTGCGCACGCGCATGGCCGTCGCGGTCTATGCCGCACTGCTCAGTTTCCTCGGTTACAACTTCTTCTTCGCGCCGCCGCGCTACACGCTGGCCATCGCCAACGCGGACGACGTGCTGGCGGTCACCCTGTTCCTTGTCGCGGCGCTGGTCTGCAGCCGCCTGGCTACCCGGTTGGCCGGGCAGGTGACCTCGCTGCGTGCAGCGCAGGTGCGTGGCCGCGCACTGGTGGCGCTTGGCCAGCAGCTGGCCACCAGCGCGGATGCCGACGCCGTGCGCGTCGCAGGCGCGCAGGCGCTGGCCCGTGCGCTGGACATCGATGTCGCCCTCCTGGCCCGCGATGCCTCGGGGGCCCTGGCGGTCGCCAGTGCCGCGCCCGCACCGTTTCCGCTATCGGCCCAGGACATGGCCGCGGCGGACTGGTGCGAAAGCCATGCCGAGCCCGCGGGTCGCTATACCGACACGCTGCACGGCGCGTCGTGCTGGGTGCTGCCGCTGGGCAGCGAGCAGCAGCGCGGCGGCGTGGCGGCGCTTCGTTTCCCGCAGGGCACCCGCGAGCCGGATGCCGATCGCCGTGGCCTGGCGCTGGCGATGATTCAGGATATCGGGCAGGCGCTGGACCGCGCGCGCCTGGCCAGCGAGCTGGAAAGCGCGCGCGTGCAGGGCGAGACCGAGCGCCTGCGCAACGCGCTGCTGTCGTCGGTCTCGCACGACCTGCGCTCCCCGCTGGCGTCCATGATCGGTTCTGCCGGCACGCTGCTCAGCTACGAGGACCAGCTTCCGGCCAGTGAGCGTCACGAACTGTTGCAGGCCATCCTCGGCGAGGGCCAGCGACTGGATCGCTACATCCAGAACCTGCTGGACATGACCCGCCTCGGCCACGGCACGCTCAAGCTCACGCGAGACTGGGTGGATGCAGGCGAGATCGTCGCCGCCGCGGTGTCGCGCATGCGCAAGCTGTTTCCCGAGGTGCGCGTCGACGTGCACCTGCCGCGCGATACGATCCTGCTGCACGTGCATCCGGCCCTGGTCGAACAGGCGCTGTTCAACATCCTGGAGAACGCCGGCCGCTTCACGCCGCCCGGCGAGCCGGTGCGGGTCACGGTCAGCAGCGAGGTCGGTCGCCTGCGCGTCGACGTAGCCGACCGGGGCCCGGGTATTCCGGAGGACGAGCGCGCGCGGATCTTCGACATGTTCTATTCGGTCTCGCGGGGCGATCGCGGCGGCAAGGGCACCGGGCTGGGCCTGGCGATCTGCCGCGGGATGATCGGTGCGCACGGTGGCAGCGTGGAGGCCTTGCCCCACGTCGGCGGAGGTACGACCATCCGGGTCTCGCTGCCCCTGCCGCCGCCCCCCGACGAGACCGCATGACTCCGACTCCCTCGGCTCCCCGTGTCCTGGTGATCGACGACGAGGCGCAGATCCGCCGCTTCCTGGACATCGGCCTGCGCGCCGAGGGCTACCAGGTACTGCTGGCCGCCACCGGCCAGGAGGGCCTGGGCCTGGCGGCCACGCAGTCGCCCGATGTGGTGGTGCTCGATATCGGCCTGCCCGACCTGGAAGGCCACGACGTGCTGCGCGAGATCCGCCAGTGGAGCCAGGTACCCGTGTTGATGCTGTCGGTGCGCGACACCGAGGCCGAGAAGGTCCGCGCGCTGGATGGCGGTGCCAACGATTACGTGACCAAGCCGTTCGGCATCCAGGAGCTGATGGCGCGCCTGCGCGTGCTGCTGCGCCAGGCGGCCCGCGGCGGCGAGGCCGAAGCCGCCGTGCGCTACGACGACGGTCGCCTCGCCGTGGACCTGGCCCGGCGCGAGGTGCTGCTCGACGGCACGGTCGTAGCGCTCACGCGCAAGGAATTCGCCGTGCTGTCGCTGCTGGTGCGGCATCCGGGTCGGGTGGTCAGCCAGCAGCAGATCCTGCGTGACGTGTGGGGGCCTACCCATACCCAGGACACGCATTACCTGCGCATCGTGATGGGCAAGCTGCGGCAGAAACTGGGCGACGACCCGGCCGCGCCGCGCTGGCTGAAAACCGAACCCGGCGTGGGCTACCGTTTTCCGGCCAGCTGAGCCGACCGCAGCGGACCCACCGGGGCACCGCCCGACTCAGGCGCCGGCCGCCTGCCTGGCGAGGTAGCGCCCCGGGGAATCGCCGAACGCCTTGCGGAACATCGCCACGAATGCGCTCGGCGTCGCGTAGCCCAGCGCATCGGACACCACGGCCACCGGCTCGCCCGTGGCCAGCCGTTCCAGCGCGCGGGTCAGGCGCGCCTGCTGGCGCCACTGCGCCACGCTGCACTGGGTTTCCTGGCGGAAGATGCGCGTCAGCGTGCGTGTGGACATGCCGGCCCAGGCCGCCCACTCCTCGATGCTGCGGGTGTCCTCGGGGTGTTCGAACATGGCGACGGCCACGCGGCGCAGGCGGCGGTCGATCGGCATGGGCAGGTGCAGCGACTCCACCGGCGCACGCTGCAATTCGTCCAGCAACACCGCGAACAGGCGCTCCCGCGCCGGATCGGGCGCGAAGATCTCGACCGGCCAGGTGGCCGCGCGCTTGATGATGGAGCGGACCAGGTCGTTGACGCCGACCACGCAGGGGCGGTCCGGCAGGCCGACCGCCGCGCAGGGCGCGATGAAGACGCCCCAGGCATGGGTCGGGCCGGTCATGCTCACCGTGTGCATCGTGCCGGGCGGCATCCAGCCGGCGCGGTGCGGCGGCAGCAGGTAGGAGCCATGCTCCGTGCGATTGGTGACGAAGCCTTCTTCCACGTAGAAGAACTGGCCGCGCACATGGCTGTGCCAGTCGACCTCCATCAGCGGCAACGCGCCGCGTGCCTCGTAGGCGACCAACGGCGGGCCGTCGGCTCGTTCGAGCAGGGCGTGGATCACCTCGTGGTCCCGGCTGGAATGCATGTTGGCCGATCCTCGCTATAAATTGGCCGAGTAACGATATCAGGCCTATACCCGTCATGGCTAATATCTGCCTACTCAAGTATCTGTACGTCTGCCGCCGAAACCTGCGGCCCCAGGCGGGATACCCGACGAAGGAGACACCCATGATCCGTCTCGTCACAAGTGATTTCAGCGAGGCCGGCGAAGGCCAGGAAGCCGGCGAAGCCCTGGTGACCTTCGTTGCCTGCGCCCACGCCATGCTCGACCACGGTACGCCGGAGGACCAGGTCAGGCGCCTGGAACCGAGGCTGCTGGCCCAGTTGCCCACCCTGAGGGCGCTGGGCGTCTTCGACCTGTTCGAGGTGCGCGACCCGGCCCTGGCGGCCCTTCTGGCCGATGAGGCATGAGGTAAAACCGTCACGGTAATATATGCCGAACGCATATTTGCCTTGACAACTATATTCGGGGCAATAGAATGCGTGGCATGGCCATGCCGTCTTTCCCGATCTGCGACACGCCCGACAGCCTCGGTGCCCTTATCGGCATGGTGCGCAGCGAAATTGTCCGGGCGATCGAGTCCGACCTGGCCGCCCAAGGCACGGACCTGAAGTTCACGCAGTTCCACGTGCTCAAGCGCCTGGCCACCGCCGGTCCGATGACCGCCACGGAACTGGCGCGTGCCGTGGACCTGGACGGCGGCGCCATGACACGCCAGCTGGACCAGCTGGAAACCAAGGGATACCTGCGCCGCCAGCCGCACGAGCAGGACCGCCGCGCGCTGCGCATCGACCTTACCGAGGCCGGCGTGGCGCTGTGGAAACACTTGCATGAAAGCAACCTCGCCACCCTGGAACGCGCCCAGAAAACGCTGACCCAGGACGAGCGCGACCAGCTGCACGACTACCTGGGGCGCGTGCTCAACGCGCTTCGCGAAAAGAACTGAACTTACGTCCGAGGCAAAACGCAATGCGTCTGCACACACTCGTGGCGGCCGTCGGGGCCGCGTTGATCCTCTCCGGCTGCGTCACCAGCCGTGGCCTGGATCCGCAAGGCACGCTGACCGATCCGTCCACACTTCACGCCGGCCGCAGCCTGGCGAAGGTTCCCGTCTCCCCGGCCGGCTGGCCGGCGGCCGACTGGTGGACCGGACTGGGCGATAGCCAGCTCACCTCGCTGATCGAGGAAGCCCTGAAGGAGAACCCCGACCTGGCCACGGCCAGCGCCCGTGTGCGCCAGGCGCAGGCGCAGGCCGGTTCGGCCGATGCCACGCGCAGTCCCACGCTCAGCGTGGGCGGCGGCGTGGCCGGCGCACACCTGCCGGGTTCGTTGCTGCCCGACCCGCCGGGCAACCACTTCTCGTGGACCAAGTACGGCTACGGCAACTTCAACTGGGACCTGGACCTGTGGGGCGGCCGTCGCGCCGCCTTCGAGGCGGCCGTGGGCTCGCAGCGCGCGGCCGAGGTGGACATGCGCGCCGCGCGCATCGAGATCTCGACCAACGTCGCCCGCGCCTACGTGCAACTCGGCTACGGCTTCACCCAGCTGGACGTGGCCCACGCCGAGCTGGACCGCACCCATGCGTCGCAGAAGCTGACCGTGCAGCGCGTCGCCGCGGGCGTCGACAACCAGATGCAGGTCAAGCAGGCGGACAGCGAAGTGGCGTCGGCCGAGCGCGAGGTGGCGGTGGCGCAGCGTGCCATCGACAGCGCGCGCAGCTCGCTCAGCGTGCTGCTGGGCAAGGGCCCCGATCGTGGCCTGGACATCGTGCGTCCCGCCGCCTTGAGCCCGGCCGCCGTCGCCATCCCGGCCAACCTGCCGGCCGACCTGCTCGGCCACCGTGCCGACCTGGTCGCCGCGCGCTGGCGCGTCGAAGCCGCCTCGAAGGACATCGTCTCGGCCAAGGCGCGCTTCCTGCCCAACGTGACGCTGGGCGTGCTCGCGGCGCAGCTGGCCGGCGGATCGGAAAACCTGTTCGCCTCGCAGGCGCGCTTCTGGCAGGTGCTGCCCGCGTTCTCGCTGCCCATCTTCGACGGTGGCCGCCTGCGCGCCAACCTGGCCGGCAAGGATGCGGACTACGACCTGGCCGTCGCGCAATACAACACCACCCTGGTGCGTGCGCTCAACGAAGTGCAGGACGAACTTTCCGCGCTCGACTCCCTGGCGACGCAGATCCAGGCCCAGCAGCGGGCGCAGGACGCGGCGCAGCAGGCGTACGACCTGTCGCAGCAGCGCTACAAGGCCGGCGTCGGCAGCTACCTGGAGTCGCTGGTGGTACGCCAGCAGCTGCTCGAGGCCGAGCAGCGCACGGCGTCGCTGAAAGCACAGCAGGTCGATACCTCCGTCCAACTGATCCAGGCGCTGGGTGGCGGGTTCCGCCCCTCGGCCGACGACGCATCCGTCGCGACCGCCAGCACGCCGGCAACCCCTTAAGAAATCGTCCCGAGGCCGCTTCCGATGTCACAAGAAACCACCGCCCCCGCCGGCGCCGTCGTCGCGCCGCCCCCGAAGAGCCGTCGCGGGTTCTTCCTCAAACTGCTGTTGCTCGTGGTCGTCCTCGCCCTCATCGGCTGGGTGATCTGGTACTTCGTGGACGGCCGCTGGTACGAAGAGACCGACGACGCCTATGTCAATGGCAACGTGGTGCAGATCACCCCGCAGATCGCCGGCACGGTCACCTCGATCGGTGCCGACGACGGCGACCTGGTCCACCAGGGCGACGTGCTGGTCAAGCTCGATCCCAGCGACGCCGAGGTCGCGCTCGAGAGCGCGCGTGCCAACCTGGCCAACACCGTGCGTCGCGTGCGTGGCCTGTACAACAACGTGACCTCGGCGCAGGCCGATGTCGCGGTACGCCAGACCGCGGTGGACCGTGCGCGGCAGGACTACAACCGCCGCCGCGACCTCGCCAAGACAGGGGCCATCTCCGCCGAGGAACTCTCGCACGCCGCCGACACGCTGACCTCCGCGGAAAGCAGCCTGGCCTCCGCGAAACAGTCCTACAGCAGCAACAAGGTGCTGGTCGACGACACCGTCGTCTCGTCCCATCCGGATGTGCGTGCCGCCGCCGCGAAGCTGCGTTCGGCCTACCTCGACTTCGTGCGCGCGACCCTGGTCGCCCCGGTGGATGGTTACGTTGCCAAGCGCAGCGTGCAGGTCGGCCAGCGCGTGCAGCCGGGCGCGGCCCTGATGGCCGTGGTGCCGTTGCACGAGGTGTGGATCGACGCCAACTTCAAGGAAACCCAGCTGACCCACATGCGCATCGGCCAGCCGGTGGACGTCACGGCCGACGTGTATGGCGGCGACACCGTGTACAAGGCGAAGATCCGCAGCCTGGGCGTCGGCAGCGGCAGCGCGTTCTCCATCCTGCCGGCGCAGAACGCCACGGGTAACTGGATCAAGATCGTGCAGCGCGTAGCGGTGCGCGTGGTGTTCACCGATCCCAAGCAGCTGGACGACAAGCCGCTGCGCCTGGGCCTGTCGACCAAGGTCACGGTGTCGCTGCACGACCAGGGCGGCGCGTTGCTGGCGAAGCAGTCGCCCACGCAGCCCGAGTTCAGCACGCCGATCTACGACAAGCAGCTGGCCGATGCCGACAAGGACATCGCGCGCGTGATCCACGAGAACACGTCCGCGGGTGAAGGCGCCGAGCAGCAGGCCCCGAAGTAAGGGAGAGGGCTCATGAGCACCGAATTTCGACCGCCCAACCTGGCGCTGTCCACGGTCGGGCTATCGCTCGCGACCTTCATGCAGGTGCTCGATACGACGATCGCCAACGTGTCGCTGCCCACGATTGCGGGCAACCTGGGCGTCAGCTCCAACCAGAGCACGTGGGTGATCACCTCGTTCGCGGTGAGCAACGCCATCGCGCTGCCGCTCACCGGCTTCCTCACCCGTCGCTTCGGTGAGACCAAGCTGTTCGTGTGGGCCACGCTGCTGTTCTCGCTGGCGTCGTTCCTGTGCGGCATCGCGCAGAGCATGACGATGCTGATCGTGTTCCGCGCCATCCAGGGTGCGGTGGCCGGCCCGATGTACCCGATCACGCAGAGCCTGCTGATCTCGATCTATCCACCGGCCAAACGCGGCATGGCGCTCGCGCTGCTGGCAATGGTCACCGTGGTGGCGCCCATCGCCGGGCCGATCCTCGGCGGCTGGATCACCGACAACTACACCTGGCCGTGGATCTTCTTCATCAACGTGCCCATCGGCATGTTCGCCAGCTTCGTGGTGGCCAACCAGATGAAGGGCCGGCCGGAAGTGACCGAGAAGCCTAAGGTCGACTACGTGGGCCTGATCACGCTCATCATCGGTGTGGGTGCCTTGCAGGTGGTGCTCGACAAGGGTAACGACGAGGACTGGTTCAACTCGCCCTTCATCGTGGTGACCGCGATCGTCGCCGCCATCGGCCTGGCCGTGTTCCTGATCTGGGAACTGACCGACAAGGACCCGATCGTCAACCTGAAGCTGTTCCGCCATCGCAACTTCGCCATGGGCACCCTGTGCCTGGTGCTGGCCTATGCGGCATTCTTCGCCATCGGCCTGCTGGTGCCGCAGTGGTTGCAACGGAACGTGGGTTATACCTCGACCTGGGCAGGCCTGGCGGCGGCGCCGCTGGGCATCATTCCAGTGATCCTCACGCCGTTCGTGGGTAAGTACGCGCACAAGTTCGACCTGCGCGTCCTGGCCTCGGGCGCGTTCCTGGTCATGGGCGCGACCTGCTTCATGCGCTCGGACTTCTACCTGCAGGTGGACTTCTACAGCGTGGCGATGGTCCAGCTGATCCAGGGCCTGGGCGTGGCGTTGTTCTTCATGCCGGTGCTGAGCATCCTGCTGTCGGACCTGCAACCCCGGGAAATCGCCGCGGGCTCCGGCCTGGCGACCTTCCTGCGCACGCTGGGCGGCAGCTTCGCCGCGTCGATCACCACGTTCCTGTGGGATCGTCGGGCCATCGTGCACCACGAGCGCCTGGCGGAGAACTTCACCCCGTTCAATCCCAACACCACGCAGGCCATGGCCCAGATAGGGGGCGGCGATCCGCAGTACGCCGCTTCGTCGGTCAACGCGATGATCACCAACCAGGCGTACCAGATCTCGTTCAACGAGGTGTTCTACCTGCTGGGCTTCGTCTTCGTCGCGCTGATCTTCGTGGTCTGGCTGGCCAAGCCGCCGTTCTCGGCCAAGGCGGGGCCGGCGGCTTCGGGGCATTGAGCGGTGGTTTGCCTTCGGTGTTGTGTTTGGTCCTAAAGCTTTAAGGCCTTGCGGTCGTGGAGCAAGAGCCGGCGGGTAGCCCCTCGGTGCCACGCCTGCGGCGACCCGTCGTGGAAAGCCGCTAGCGCGGCCGTGTCTTTGATTCGCGCACATCGTGCGCTCCTACCCGCGGCCGTATGTCTATTGCCCTTCGGGCCCGGGTCGGGCAGGTTGTGGAACGCGTGATCCGCCGGCGGTGTAGGAGCGCACGATGTGCGCGAACCCTCAACACACCTAAGGCGACCGATGCCGTGAGCAACAGGCAAGCGAGCGTTCCCGGCTACGAAGCAAAACCCGGCTTTTTGCTCTCCCCACACGCAACCTCAGTCATCGAAAGAGCCGGCGGGTGCCACCCTCGTGGCCGGTAGCCGCAGGCGAGGGCTTCGAACGGAAAAGGCCCGAAGGGGGCCGGCCAGGACGGCCGGCCATTTTTGCTGAGCCATGGATGGCGAATCAAAAATCCCCGTTCGAAGCCCGACCCGTGCCCGAAGGGCAATAAGTAAACGGACGCGCCAGCGGCCCTTCCCTTTCGGGTCGCCGCAGGCGTGGCCACGAGGGTGGCACCCGCCGGCTCTTGCTCCACGACCCAAGGCCAAACGCGATGCCGAAGGCTATCCCCCTCCTCAACACGAAAAACTCAGATATCGAACCCGATACCCACCAGGCCCATCGTCTCGCCACGGTTCGGCTCCTGGAAGCTCCCGTTGGAGATATGGCGGATCTGGAAGCTGATGTTCTTGTACTGCCAGCCCAGGGTGCTGACGAACTCGTAGCCGCTGGACAGCGCCTGCGTGCGCCCGCCCGCCGTGCCGGCGACCTGGAAGCTGAAGAAGAACGGACGGTACCAGTCACCCTCGCTGCCATAGTGGAGACGCGCACCGGCAGCGCCCACCCAGACATTGTTGGTGACGCCGGGACGGGACTGTTCGTAGCGACCGATGTCGCGCCCCTTCACGTAGCCGATCGACACGTCGGGTGACCAGGTGAAGCGACTGCCCCCCATCGGGCGGGCGTCGAACACCGACTCGATGAAGAAGACATTGGTGCCGTAACTGTCCATGTAGCTGCGGCCACCCTGCAGCTCGATGTGGGTTTCGGCGGCCGCGGGGATGGACACGGCGGCAAGGGAAAGCGCGGCGAGAGCGCCGAGGGCGAGGCGGGACGAACGCATGGCAGGGGAAGGTCCTTGTGCTGGGACGTGTTTATGAACCGGATGGTTCGGTAAATAGTGTTGAGCGGGCGTGAAAA
This sequence comes from Luteibacter sp. ME-Dv--P-043b, assembly GCF_030209605.1. Taxonomy (NCBI): domain Bacteria; kingdom Pseudomonadati; phylum Pseudomonadota; class Gammaproteobacteria; order Lysobacterales; family Rhodanobacteraceae; genus Luteibacter; species Luteibacter sp. ME-Dv--P-043b. The sequence goes on along the minus strand of NZ_JARVRT010000012.1, from coordinate 139,477 downwards.
AAGGGGGAGGGCGAAATCTTTCTCGTTCAAGCCGCGTCCTTCCGTGCCGTTACAGGACGACGAGGCTTCGCAAGGGCGGGCCAGGACCACGACCCGAGGAGGCGGCAATACGGTGGCGACCGCGACGGCACAGGGAGCGACCAAGACCCGCGCCCATACCATCCGTCTGGCGATCTGGGCCGTTTGTGTCGCGCTTTCGCTCGGCATCGCCGCGCTGGTCGCGGGCCTGCAGATGCAGGAATACGCGCGCATGCTGGCGACCAGCCAGCGTCAGGTCGCAGCGTCGGCCAATGGCGTGGTCAGACTGCTCGACCAACAGGTGGATGCCAGCCTGGGCCCCCTGCTGGCACTGCGTAACGAGGTCGATGGCCCCGATATTTCGGAGTTGCGCGCCAACCTTGCCGAGGTGCAGGCGCGGCACCCGGAGTTGCCCAATTTCCTGGCCCTCGACGCGCGCGGCACGGTCATCGCCTCCACGCACACGCCGGTCTACGACTGGGTCCCGATGCTGGCCGCTCCGCGGCGGATGGCCCTGGGTGCCAGCGTCCGGGTAGCCATCGGTGAGACGGAAGGATCCGGGTCGGCCTTACGCATCCTGGTGGACTCTCGAGTGGTGGAGCCGGCCGCCTTCGGTACGGTGATCCGCGCGGAGCGCATGCGCGACGCGATGCGCCTGACCATGCTGGGCAACACGGCCGAGATGACGATCTTCTCGCCGTCCGGCCGTGTGTTCACCAGCAATGGCGAGGGGCCGGTCAGGGCTTGGACCGCGGGTAACGTGGCCCCCGGCAGCACGGGCTTCGTCGACGACCCGGAGCGTATCGCGGCCTGGGCCGCCTCCACCGTCTACCCGTTCGTGGCCCGGTCCTCGGTCGATCGCTCGGCCGTGCTGGCGGACTGGTGGACGCAGGCCCGGCAGACCCTGCTGGCCACGCTGGCCCTGGTGCTGCTCATCCATCTCTTCGCCACCGCGTTCGACCGGGCCTACCGGAAGCAGTCGCGGCTGTTCGACGCGCTTTCACGCACGGCGCGGCACCTGGGCGACGTGCAGCGGACCGGTCACATCGGCCTGTGGGAGGCCGACCTGACCTCCGGCGAGATCGTCTGGTCCGGCCAGGTCCACCAGATCACCGGCCACCCTCCTGATCGCGTGGTGGTGCGTCGTGGCACGTACTACAAGCTGGTCCACCCCGACGACCAGGCCGGTATCGTCGCGTGGGTGGACCGCTTCGCCAGCGAGGACGGCCCGCTCGAGTTCGAGCACCGGCTGTGCCGCGTGGATGGCCAGGAAGTGCGGGTCGCCCTGCGCGCCTCGCGGATCACCGACGAAGAAGGCCGGCCCGTCCTGGCCGGTACGATCGCCGAGGTCACCGTGCTCCACGAAACGCGCCGCCGGCTGGAGGACACCGATCGCGACCTCGCCGCCAGCGCCGCCGCCTACCGTCAGTTGCTGGCCCGTGTGCCGCTGCCGCTGGCCATCGTGCGTGGCGACGGCATCGAGTATGCCAATCCGCGCGCGGAAGAACGCCTGGGAAGCAGCGGCGAGACCCTGGTCGGCCGCCGCGTGGACGGTTTCATGGACGACGACGCGCTGGCGGTGCTGCGAGCCGGGTCGCCCGACGGCGCCAACCTCATCGCGTGGCTCAATCCCGACCATGGCATGCCGTTCGAGGCCGAGCTGGCCCTGTCCGATTACCGTGACACCAAGGGCGACGGCACGCTGGTGATCATGCGCGACGTCACCGAGCAGCGCCGTTACGAAGAGCGCCTCAACTACCAGGCGACGCACGACGAACTGACCGGGCTGCCCAACCGGCGCGCCCTGCGCGAGAAACTCGACGAGCTGGTGACCGAGAGCGTGCGCGAGGGCTCCGGCCTGATGGTCCTGTTCATCGACCTGGACCATTTCAAGGTCATCAACGACGCGCTCGGCCATGCGCTGGGCGACCAGGTGCTGCGCGACGTCACCCTGCGCCTGGGCGATGCGCTGGACGGCCTGGGCCATGTGGGCCGTTTCGGCGGCGACGAGTTCGTGGCGATGCTGCCCTTTACCAGTCATCCGGCCACGGCCATGGAAGTGCTCCCGCGTATCCAGCGCGCCATCGAGGAGCCGCTGACCGTGGGCGGCACCATGCAGCGCCTGAAGTGCAGCATGGGCGTGGCCTTTGCCACCCGCGACGGCGCCGACGCCGACACGTTGATCCGCAACGCCGACACGGCCATGTACGTGGCCAAACGCTCGGGCCGGCACACGTGGAAGCGCTACGCGGCGGACATGCACGCCACCGCCATGGCCCGTCTCACCGTGCTCACCCGGCTGTCCGGCGTCAACCTGGACAACGAGCTGTCGCTGGCCTGGCAAACGCAGCACTCGGGCGACGATGGCCGGGTGATCGGCGTGGAAGCGCTGTTGCGCTGGCCTTCCGCACCGGCGGATCTGGCCGGCAACGACAAACTCGTGCCGCTGCTGGAAGAGACCGGCGCCATCGTGCAGATCGGCCAGTGGGTGCTGCGCGAGGCCTGCCGCCAGCAGCGACTGGTGTTCGAGCGCCTGGGTCCCGGGTGCCGCATCGCGGTGAACGTCTCCGCCCAGCAGCTGGTGCACACCGACCTGGTCGCGGAGGTGCGCATGGCCCTGGCCGAGACCGGCGCCAGTGCGTCCTCGCTGGAACTGGAACTGACCGAAAGCGCGTTCATGCAGGAGCCCGAGCGCGCCATCCGGACCCTGCACGAGCTGCGCGCCATGGGCGTGAGCATCTCACTGGACGACTTCGGCACCGGCTACTCCAACCTGACCTACCTCTCGCGGTTGCCGCTGGACAAGATCAAGGTGGATCGCCACTTCACCGCCAGCCTGCTCGACGACGATGTCGACGCATCGATCTGCCGATCCATCATCTTCCTGGCGCGCAGCCTCAACCTGGAGGTGGTCGCGGAAGGCGTGGAAACCGAAAGCCAGCGGCGCTGGCTCCTGGGCGAAGGATGCGTCGCGATGCAGGGTTACCTGTTCGCCCGGCCGGTTCCGATCGAGGCGCTCGAAGCCAGCTTCCATGGCAACGGCGCCGTCGAGGATCGATCCGCGCTGGTTGCCACCGGCTCGCCCGGCGGCCATTGACGCATGGTTTGCTCCGGGTAAAACTGCGCGCTCCTTCCCAGCCGGCCCTCGCCATGCCCACCCACCATGCAGCGGTGCCGCCCAGGCGCGGGCCGGGTCGTCCGAAGCTGGGCGTGGTCGCCCGTGAGGTCACCCTGCTGCCTCGCCACTGGGAGTGGCTGGCCGGGCAAGCCGGCGGCGCATCCATGGCCCTGCGCCGGCTGGTCGAGCAGGCCAGCCGCGAGGCTTCGGGCGCGGATGGCGCCCGTGGCGCTTCCCCCGGCGACGAGGCATGAGCCCGCCACGCGGCACGCTGACCGAGGGCCCGATCGTCGGCACGCTGTTGCGGTTCTCCCTGCCCATCCTGGGCGCCAACGTGCTGCAGTCGCTCAATGCGTCGGTGAACGCGGTATGGATCGGCCATTTCCTCGGCGAGTCCGCGTACGCGGCCACGTCCAACGCCAACCTGATCCTGTTCTTCCTGCTGGGCGTGGTCTTCGGCGTAGGCATGGCCACCACGATCATGGTCGGCCAGACGCTGGGCGCGAACGACGTGCCCGAGGCGCGGCGCGTGGTCGGTACGGGGCTCGGTTTCTTCGTCGTGATGTCGCTGCTGGTCGCGCTGGGCGGATTCGTCGCCACGCCGATCATGCTGGGCGCCATGGGCACGCCGCACGACGCGCTGCCCTATGCCACGGCCTACCTGCGCATCATCTTCGTCGCCCTGCCGGCGATGTACCTCTACACCTTCCTCATGATGACGCTGCGCGGCGCAGGCGACTCACGTACGCCCTTCGTCTTCATGCTGTTGTCCGTGGTGCTCGACGTCGCGCTCAATCCGCTCTTCATCTTCGGGCTGGGCCCGGTGCCCGCCATGGGCATCGCCGGCTCGGCGGTGGCCACGCTGATCGCGCAGGTGGTCTCGCTGCTGGCACTGGTCGGCTGGCTGTACCGGCGCCGCCATTTCCTGTGCATCGGTCGCCACGAACTGCACCTGTTGCTGCCCCGCCCCGCGCTGCTCAGGCAGCTGCTGCTCAAGGGCCTGCCGATGGGTGCGCAGATGATCGTCATCTCCTCGTCGGCCATCATCATGATGTCGCTGGTCAACCGGCATGGCTCGCAGACCACGGCCGCGTACGGCGCGGCCGCGCAGTTGTGGACGTACATCCAGATGCCTGCGCTGGCGATCGGCTCGGCGGTGTCGTCGATGGTGGCGCAGAACGTAGGGGCGCGGCGCTGGGATCGCGTCGCCGGCATCGGCCGTGCCGGCATCCTCACCAACTTCCTGCTCACCGGCACGCTGGTGCTGGTGATCTATCTGTTCAACCGGGCGGCACTGGCGCTGTTCCTGGGTGAGGACAGTTCCGCCATCGGCATCGCACAGCACCTCAACCATATCGTGGTCTGGTCGTTCCTGCTGTTCGGCGTCACCTTCGTGATGTTCGGCGTGGTGCGCGCCACCGGCGCGGTGATGCTGCCGCTGGTGGTGCTGGTCATCGCGATGTGGGTGGTCCGCTATCCGTTCGCCGCGCTCCTCGAACCGTATTGGGGAGCCGACGCCATCTGGTGGAGCTTCCCCGTGGGTTCGCTGGTGTCGCTCGGCATCACGGCGGTGTATTACCGCCGCGGGAGCTGGAAGCGCGCGGCGATGTTGCCTGCGGGGGATGCGGCGGTCTGACTGCGACGATGTAGCTTGCCGACGTATCGCGACGATGTATCGCGACGACATATCGCGCACATCGTGCGCTCCTACATGCGGTGCGGATGGATTTGCCGCGGTGCGGGGTAGGAGCGGACGATGTCCGCGAACCGTCACGGTATCTACCGCGACTGAAACCATGCAAACCATCCTGTCGGCGTTTCCGTGGCCCCGACGAAGCGGCTCTGACGTTGGAAGGCGAACAAAGCGCAAGAGCACTTTGTTTTGCGCACGGAAACGCCGTCATGGGTTGGTGCATGGCTTCATTCGCAGCATGCGCGTCTTGGGTTCGCGAACATCGTTCGCTCCTACATGCGCCTATTTTTTACGAAGGCGTTTCCAGCGTTTGTAGCGGCGCTTGAGCATGCGGCGATGTATCCGCGTGGCCTTGCGCTCCTTGCGGTCGTGGTTCCACAGGTAGATGGCGGGCGTGCTCAGCAGCGTCAGCATCTGCGAGACCAGCAGGCCGCCGACGATGGCGATGCCCAGGGGGCGACGCATCTCCGAGCCCACGCCGAAGCCGATGGCCAGCGGCAGTGCCGCGCCCATGGCGACCAGCGTGGTCATCGTGATCGGGCGGAAGCGCACCAGCGCGGCCTGGCGGATGGCCTCCACGGGAGACATGCCGTGCTCGCGTTCGGCGACCAGGGCGAAGTCGACCATCAGGATCGCGTTTTTCTTCACGATGCCGATAAGCAGCAGCACGGCGATGATCGCCATCAGCGTGAGCTGGGTCTGCGTGACCAGCATCGCCAGGAAGGCGCCTGCGCCGGCCGCGGGCAGCGTGGAGATGATCGTCAGCGGATGACCCAGGCTTTCGTAGAGGATGCCCAGCACGATGTACACGGCGAGGATGGCGCCGATGAGCAGCACCATGCCGTTGGACTGCGCATCGCGCATGCGCTGGTTGGTGCCTGTGACGTCCATGCGCACGCCCGCCGGCAGGCCGATCCGGCGTACGGCTTCTTCGGCCAGGGCATTGCCCTTGTCGGGCGTGATCTTCGGCGCGAGGTTGTACGTAATGTCGGCCGATTCGAGCTGGTTCTGGTGCGTAATCGCGCTGGGCGTCGCCACCGGCTTGATGGTGGCCACGGCCGAGAGCGGAATCATCTTGCCGACGGTGTTTTTCACGTAGGTGTTGAGCAGCGTGTCCGGGCTCAACTCCTGCGCTGCCGCGGCAGTAAGCACCACCCAGTACTGGTTGACGTCGGAGTAGATGATCGATACCTGGCGCTGGCCGAAGGCGTTGTACAGGGCCGAATCGACCATACCCATGCCGACGTTGAGCCGGCCGGCCGCATTGCGGTCCACGGAGAGCATCTGCTGCTTGCCGACGATATCGAAGTCGCTGCCGACGTCGCGGAACTCCGGCATGGCCCGCATCTGCCGCACCAGCTTCAATGTCCATGGCTGCAGCGGCTCGCCGCCGGTGCTGACCAGCTGGAAGGAATACTGCCCGCGATTGCTGTTGCCGCCGTTGCCGCCCAGAAACTGCATCGGGTTCATGAACACCTGGACATCGGACAGCTTGTCGTACTCCTTGCCCTTGCGATCCAGGAACTCCTTCATCGACTCGTGGCGCTGCCCGACGCCGCTACCCTTGGGCTTGAGATCGATGAACATCGTGCCGTTGTTGCCCACCGCGGCGCCGTCGTTGCCGCTGCCCAGGATCGTGGTCACGTCCGCCACGGCGGGATCGCTCTGCATCATCTCGCCGACCCGCTTGAGCCGGCGCGACATCTCCGTCGGGGATATGTTCGCGTCCGCGGTGACCTCGGCCTGGAGCATGCCGGTGTCCTCGTCCGGCATGAAGTTGCCGCCGGCGGTCTTCACCACGGCGAAGCCAAGCCCGAACGTCGCGACGAGCAGGATCAGCGGCTGCCAGCGCATCACCCGCCGGTGCCGCATGGCCCAGTCCAGGCCACGCGAGTAAAAGTGCAGGAACCCGCGATCGAAGCGCTCCAGCGCGCGTTCCATCCGACCGGGCTGGCGCCCGGGCGCATCGTGCTTGAGATAGCGGGCACACAGGGCCGGTGTCAGCGTGAGCGATACGATGGCGGAGATCAGTACCGCCGCGGCCAGCGTCACCGAGAACTCGCGCAGCAGCTTGGTGATGAGGCTGTTGCCGAACAGCAGGGGCGCGAACACGGCCACCAGCGACAGGGTGATCGACATGACGGTGAAGCCGATCTCGCGGACGCCATCCAGCGAGGCAGGCATCGGCTTGGATCCGTTCTCCATGTGCCGCACGATGTTTTCGATGACCACGATCGCATCGTCCACGACGAAGCCGATGCACAGCACCAGCGCCATCAGCGACATGGTGTTGAGCGTATAGCCGAGCGTCCACATCACCACGAAGGCGCCCGCCAGCGACAACGGCACGCTCAGCGTGGCGATGAGCGTGGGGCCGAGCCGGCGCAGGAACACCATCATCACCAGAAACACCATGACGATGCTGATCAGCAGCGCCACCTTCACCTCGTGCAGCGCCGACTGGGTGGTCTGGGTCAGGTCGAAGATGGGGGTGACCTTCGCATCCGCCGGTAGCAGCGAGCGGAACCGGGGCAGCGCCGCTCGGATCGCGTCCGCGGTAGCGATGGAGTTCGCCTCCGGCCGCTTGCTCATCTGCATGGTGACCGCGCGCTCGCCCTGGAACCACGCGGCCTGGTACTGGTCCTGCTGCCCGTTGTAGACCCGGGCGATATCCGAAAGGCGCACCGGCACGTTGTCGCGCACGGCGATAAGTATCTTGCCGAAGTCCTTCGCGTCGCGCAGGCTGTCGGTGGCCGTCACCGTCATCTGGCTGTGGCCATCCGAGAGGACGCCCTGTGGCGAGGTGACGTTGGCGGCACTGAGCGCATTGGAGACGTCGTTGGCGGTCAGCCCCTTCGACGACAGTGCGCGCGTATCCAGTTCCACGCGCACCGCGTGCGGTGTGCCACCGAACATCTGCACGCGTGACACGCCGTCGATCTGCGCCACGGCCGGGCGGATGAGCGTGTCCACCACGTCGTAGAGCTTGTCCGGCGGTAGCGTCTTCGAGGTGAAGGTCACCAGCAGGACGGGGATCTGGCCGGTGTCGAACTTGAAGTACTGCGGCGGCGTCGGCATGCCGGCCGGCAGGTCGGCGGCGGCCGCGTTGATCGCGGCCTGCACGTCACGGGCGGCCGCATCGGTGGAGCGCGCCAGGGTGAAGCGCAGCCGCACGAAGCCGCTGCCCTCCGAGCTGTTCGAGTACATCTGGTCCACGCCCGGGATCTGGCCGAGGTGGCGCTCCAGCGGGGCGACGATGGTCGAGGCCACGGTCTGCGCATTGGCACCCGGCATCTGGGCCTGGATGAACACGGCGGGCACTTCGATGGACGGCAGCGCCGCCACGCCCAGCAGCATGTAGGCGATGGAGCCGCACAGCACCAGCCCCGCCGCGAGCAGCGAGGTTCCGATCGGTCGGCGGATGAAAGGTGCAAAAACGTTCACGACACTTCCTGTGATCGCGGGAAGCATACCCGCGCCCACAGACTTTATGACGTTCGCGCGGTTTCGTGGCGTGTGCCTTTAGTGGGGCCCCTGCCGGAAGGCAGGGGTACCCCGTTTGCCGGCGGGAGCCGCCGGCAGGCCGATCAGCGCAGGGGCGAGAAGCGCAGGGTGAGGTAATACGTGCGGCCCAGCTGGTTGTAGTACGCCACGGTCTCGTAGTGCTTGTCGGCAATATTGGCGACGCGGCCCTGCACGCTCCAGGCATCGTCCAGGTGCCAGGTGGCCCGCACGTCGGCGGTGGTGTACCCGCCCAGACGCGTGGTGTTGGCCGGATCGTCGTAGCTGTAGCCCGAGGCGTAGACGGAGCCGCCCAGCGTGAACGCGCCTAGGTCTTTGTCCAGGTCCACCCGGCCGGTGCGGCGAGGGCGCCGGGCCAGCAGGTTGTCCTTTTCCGCGCCGCTGTCGCGGTCCAGCGGCTGCTGCAACGTCAGGTAGCCACGGACATGCCATCCATCCATGTCGGCACCCAGCTGGCCTTCCACGCCGCGCAGCCGTGCCTTGCTGACGTTGATCGGCAGGAAATTGGCGTCGGAGCCGATCAGGTCGTCCACCCGGGTCTGGTACGCGTTGACCGCCCAGGTCCAGATGCCGGGGCGGCTGGACAGCCCGATTTCGGCCGTGCGCGACTTCTCCGGCTTCAGGTTCCGCACGGACGGGCCGTACTGGAAGTACGGGTAGTACTCGTCGTTGAACGTCGGCGCATGGAAGGCGGTGCCGTACGAGGCCGTGATCTTCATGCCGTCGTCGAAGCGGTAGCCATAGGCGGCCGAGCCGGTGGTGTGGTTGCCGAACTGCGTATTGTGGTCATGGCGCGCGGACAGCTGGATCTCGTGCGGGCCGAACACGCCCTGGTACAGCGCGAACACGCCTGTGTTGTTGCGGGTGTCCTTCAGGTATGCCGTGTCGCTGTCGAGCTTTTCCTGTTGGTAATCGACGCCGGCGGTGAGCGTTTGGCCGGCGGCCAGCGTGATGTCGTTCTGCCAGGATGCCTGGTTGCGCCTGGAGTACAGGTAACCCCCACGGACCTTATCGGCGCCGGTAACAAAGAGTTGGGCAAGGCCGCCGAAGTAGGTCTTGTCCGCGCCGTTAAGGTAATTGTCCCCGCGATCCTGGTTCTGGCCCAGGCTGACCGACATGCGCCAGGCCGACAGCACGTCGAAGGCCAGGTTTGCACCGGCCACCTGCTGCGAGCGCCGGGTCAGGTTCTGGAAATCGCCGTCGTATTCGATGTCGCCCTTGCTGCGCAGCCAGCTGCCGGTGAGCTCGGTGCCGTTGTCCCAGCGATAGCCGCCCGAGAGCGCGCCGTTGTAGGTGCGGTAGGCGTCATGGTCCGGCTCGTCGGTGAAGCAGCCCTTGCCGGCTTCCCTCGCACCAACGCGGCAGGCGTTGATCCCGGCGGTGTACTGGCCGCCCAGGCTGGCGTTGTACCAGCCATGCGTGGTGCCGCCCGAGAGACCCACCTGCCCGGCGGTGTAGCCGTGGCTGCCGCCGCCGATCGACAGGCTGGGCGTGGGCGCTTCGCCGGCCTGGCCGCGACGGGTGAAGATCTGGATGACGCCGCCGATGGCATCCGAGCCGTACAGGCTGGAGCGCGGGCCGCGGACCACCTCGATATGGTCGATCTGCTCGACCGGCAGCTGCTCGTAGGCGGGCAGGCCGGCACCCACGGTGCCCACGCGCACGCCGTCCACCAGCACCAGCGTGTGTGCCGAGTTGCTGCCGCGCATGAAGAGCGAGGTCTGCTGGCCCAGGCCGCCCGTGTTGGTCATGGTCACGCCGGGCAGGCCGGCCAGCAGGTCCTGCACGTTGCGGGGCTGCAGGCGCTCGATGTCCTCGCGGCTGATGACGGTGACCGGGGCCAGCACTTCGTCCAGTGGCGTGGGCGCGCGGTTGGCGGTGACCACCACCGGGTCGAGGGTGCCGTTGGGTGCGTCGGCCGCATGGGCAGCGACGATCGTCGACAGCAGGGCCGTCGCGAGCAGGGTCTTCTTCATGGAACGGGTTTCCTCCGCCGCTGGTGCGGCAATGCGTAGCCTCAACAGGCGCGCGGGAGGACACAACGACGAACGGCACCACGGGCAACACCCGGATGACTGTCCGGATTCGCCCTCCGCGAATCGCCGATAACGGGACGGCGCCCGCGCTTAAAAGCGCAGGATTCGCCGATCGGGCCGGTCTCCGGACTCGCGCTGGCCCGAGGGCATCGCACCGGCGCCTTCCCGCTTGCGCAGTGGCTGTGGCCGGTGGATGGAGCCGTTCTGGGCGGCTCCTCACGCTTACCGTTGCGGGGGCAGTGCCGGCCTTGCCACATGTGTGGCGCACCGGCTTCCCGTTTCATCCCCGCCCGCTTCAGGCCGGCGGGGACACCCGAACAACGCAATGTTAACGCCTGGCCCGCGCGGAAGCGAGCCAGTGCAGGGCGACGGATCAGGCGGCGTAGACGCGCTCGCCGCCGATCCAGGTTTCGGCCACCGTGTGATCGTCGTCCATCACCACGAAGTCGGCGCGATAGCCCGCCGCGATGTGGCCGTGGGTGGCTTCCAGTCCGAGGAAGGCGGCCGGATAGGTGGAGGCCATGCGGGCGGCCTCGTCATAGGCCACGCCGACCATCTCCACCGTGTTGCGCACGGCAGTGGCCATGTCCAGCGCGGAGCCGGCCAGCGTGCCGTCGGCCGTCTGGCAGACGCCGTCGCGGACGGTGATCGTCTCGCCCTTCAGGACGAAGTTCGGATCGTCCGACCCCACGGGTGGCATGGCGTCGGTGACCAGCATCATCTTCTGCGGCGCCTTGGCCGCGATGGCGACACGCAGCGAACTCGGGTGCACGTGGTGGCCGTCGACGATCAGACCGCACCAGCTGGCGGCGTCTTCCAGAGCGGCGCCGACCACGCCGGGCTCGCGGCTGGTGAACGGCGTCATGGCGTTGAACAGGTGCGTGAAGCCACGCACGCCGGTCGCCAGGGCCTGGCGGGTGGTGTCGTAGTCGGCGGCCGTGTGGCCGGCCGCCACGATCACGCCGTGGGCGACCAGCTGTTGCAGCACCGCGGCCGAGGCGCGCTCGGGCGCCAGCGTGAGCAGCGTGACGCCGCCGTGCCGCCGGGCGACCATGGCTACGTCGTCGGCGTCGGCGATACGGAACTTGGCCGGATCGTGCACGCCCTTGCGCTCGGGCGCGATGAACGGGCCTTCGAGGTGGATGCCGAGCACGCCCGGCACGCCCTGGGCCACCGCGTCGTTCACCGCATCGATGGCCTTCGCCATCACCGCGGCATCGTCGCTGATCAGGGTGGGCAGGAAGCCGGTGGTGCCGAACTTCGCGTGCGCCTGCCCGATGCGACGGATGGTGTCGACGGTGGGCACGTCATTGAACAGCACGCCGCCGCCGCCGTTGACCTGGCAATCGATGAAACCGGGCAGCAGCGTGCGGCCACCGAGGTCGTGACGCTCGGCGGCGCGCACGCGGGGATCGGACGGCAAGGCCAGCCCGGTGATGGTGCCGCCGTCGACCAGCACGGCAAAGCCACCCTGGAAGCCGTTATCGGTCAGCACACGGCCGTTGACGAGGGCGATGGTCATGGCAATTCCTATACGTGGGGCGAGAGGTCAGACGGTCTCGGTGACCTTGTTGAGGTGCGGCGGCACGTCGGGGTTGAAACCGCGTGCCAGTGCCAGCGCGGCCGTGGCGCGGTAGAAGCTCTGCACGGTGATCAGCGGTGCGGCGATGGGCGCGGTGGCGACCAGGGGCAGCACACCCTCGCCCGTGGCGCCGGGTGCGGCGATCCACACATTGGCGCCGCGCTTGCGGAACTCCGCCGCGATCTCCAGCACCCCGGGCAGCGTATCGTCGTTCTGGGCGAAGAACAGCACGGGGAAATGCGGGCCGACCAGGGCCATCGGGCCGTGCTTCACCTCGGCCGCGCTGAACGCCTCGGCGTGCAGGTTGCAGGTTTCCTTGAACTTCAGCGCGGCTTCCAGCGCCCCGGCAAAGCCGAAACCGCGGCCGACCACGAACAGGTTGTGCGCATCGACCAGGCCCTCGGTAAGCGCGGACCAGTCCGCGTCCCAGCCCTGGCGAAGCTGCGCGGGCAGCGCGGTGAGGGCGTCGCCGATCTCGGCGCGGCCGCTCCAGCGGGCGGCGATGTGCAGGATCGCGAACAGCGCGCCCAGGTAGCTCTTGGTCGCGGCGACGCTGGTTTCCGGGCCCGCGTGCAGCGGCACGACCACGTCGGCCACGTCGGCCAGCGGGGAATCCACCACGTTGACCAGGGCGACCACATAGGCGCCGGCCTTCTTCGCGGCCTCCGCGTTGCGCACCAGGTCGGGGCTCTTGCCCGACTGCGAGACGGCGAGGTACAGCGCGCCGTCGAGGCGCTGTGCCGCGTGGTAGATGGAGGTGACCGATGGTGAGGCCGACGCGGTGACCACGCCCAGCTGGGTTTCGAACACGTACTTGGCGTACATGGCCGCGTGGTCGGAACTGCCACGGGCGCAGGTGATGACCATACGCGGGGGCTGGGCGCGAAGCCGGTCGGCAAGGGCGCCGATCACGCCTTCGTTCAGCGCGAGCTGCCGTTCGACCACCTCGGCCGTCTCGTGCGCTTCGCGGTACATCAGGGTGTCTTGCGGCTGGGTGGTCATATCGATGGTGTGCCCGTCAGTCGCTTTGCAGTTCGGCGACGAAGTCGTAGATGTCCCCGCGATACCAGGAACAGGTGAATTCGACGATGCGGCCGTCGTCGAGGAAACTGCGCCGCTCGATGTTCAGGCCGGCGCTGCCGGCACCGAGCCGGAGCAGCCGGGTCTGGGCCGGGCCCAGCACCACCGCGCGCAGGCGTTGCAGCGCGCGTCGCGGGCGGTTGCCCAGCGTATCGAGCGCTTCGTAGAGGGAATCCTCGACCAGGCTGGGGTCGGGCAGCAGGCTGAGCGGCACGGCGCTGCGCTCGATTGCCAGGGGCTCGTCGCCGGCATAGCGCAGGCGGTGAAGGCGCACCACCTGGGTGCCGGGCGAGAGGTTCATCGCCATGGCTTCCTCGGGGGTGACCTCGCCGATGGCCCGCTCGAAGAACTCCGAGCGCGGGTTGAGCCCGCGGGCGCGGAGATCCTCGGTGAAACTGGTCATCCGCGACAGTGGCTTGACGATGCGCTCGGAGACGAATGTGCCGGCGCCGTGGCGCTGGGTGAGCAGGCCATCTTCGACCAGTCCGCCGATGGCCTTGCGCACCGTGACCCGGGACAGGGTGAGGGCCCGGGCCAGGTCGCGTTCGCTGGGCAGCGCGTGGCCGACCTGCACCTCGCCGTTCTCGATCACCGTGCGGATGGCCCGGCGCAGGCGCATGTACGCCAGCGGCTGCCGGGAGGCCGGATCGTGCTGCAGGCGCTGGTACTCGGCGACGAGGGCGGTTTCCATGCCGGGAAGATACCAATCCACAACCACTGCGGCAAGGCTCATTCGCACATCTCACAAACCCTTTGGATTCAAACGCCTGTTTGCACGATCCAAATGGGGAGAGTAAACGTTTGCGCCACCGGTGCGACCCTCGTCCGAGGCGAAATGTCGCGCCGATTGGTACGGGGCTGGTACGTCCTGGTATGTCACTGGTACGATCCTCCGGCACCCTTCCGTTTTGCAAAGGCCACTGTCGTGAGCGCCCAACTCCTCCCGATCGAACCCTTCGACCTCGTCATCTTCGGCGGCACCGGCGACCTGGCCGTGCGCAAGCTCCTGCCTGCGATGTACCAGCGGTTCGTGGATGGCCAGATCCAGCCCGGCAGCCGCATCCTCGGCGTCGCCCGCGAAGGCCTGGACGATGCCGGCTACCGCGACCTGGTGCGCGGTTCGGTCGAGCAGGGCGTCACCCATGTCGCCCCCGCCCAGCTCGAGGCGTTCATCGCCATGGTGGGCTATCTCTCGCTGGATGCACGCAAGGAAGAAGGCTGGGACGACTTTTCTGCCCTGATGCAGGTGCAGCCCAACCACATCCGCGTGTTCTACCTGTCGACCGCGCCGGACATCTTCACCGACATCTGCCAGCGCCTCGGCGCGCTGGGCTTCAACGGCGCCCGCTCGCGCGTGGTGCTGGAAAAACCCATCGGGCGCGACCTGGAAAGCGCCAACGCCATCAACGATGCCGTGGCCCGCGTCTTCAACGAATCGCAGACCTACCGGATCGACCATTACCTGGGCAAGGAAACGGTGCAGAACCTGCTGGCGCTGCGCTTCGGCAACGCCCTGTTCGAGCCGCTGTGGAACGCCCAGCACATCGACCACGTGCAGATCACCGTCGCCGAGACGGTCGGCGTCGGCCATCGCGCGGGTTACTACGACCGCGCCGGCGCCCTGCGCGACATGGTCCAGAACCACATCCTGCAGCTGGTCTGCATGCTCGCCATGGAGCCGCCGTCGTCGCTGGCGCCGGACGCCGTGCGCGACGAGAAACTCAAGGTGCTGCGGTCGCTGCGCCCTATCGACGCCAGTAACGCCGCCCAGCTGACGGTACGCGGGCAGTACCGCGCCGGTGCGGCCGAAGGCCAGGGCGTGCGGGGCTACCTCGACGAATTGGGTAGCGACCAGTCGCGCACCGAAACCTTCGTCGCCCTCAAGGCGGAGATCGGCAACTGGCGCTGGGCGGGTGTGCCGTTCTACCTGCGCACCGGCAAGCGCCTGCCCAGCCGGGTCTCGGAGATCGTGGTGACGTTCCGTGCGTTGCCGCATTCCATCTTCGATCCCACCAACGGTGCACTGCTGCCCAACCGCCTGACGCTGCGCCTGCAGCCGGACGAAGGCGTCAAGCTGTGGCTCACCATCAAACATCCGGGTCCGGGTGGCCTGCGCCTGCGCCACGTGCCGCTCGACATGAGCTTCGCGGCGGCGTTCGGCGTGCAGCAGCCCGACGCCTACGAACGGCTGATCCTCGATGTCGTGCGTGGAAACCCCACCCTGTTCATGCGCCGCGACGAAGTGGAAGCGGCATGGAACTGGGCGGGTCCCATTCTCGACGCGTGGGAATCCGGCGGTGACACGCCGAAGCCGTATACCGCGGGTACCTGGGGTCCGAGCGCCGCCGTGGCGCTCATCGAACGCGATGGCCGCACCTGGGCCGAGGACGCAGCATGAACGCCACGATCCACAAGCACGATTTCGCCGACAAGCTCACCCTTGCCGACCAACTGGCCCGGGACATCGCCGGCAAGCTGGAAGCCGCCGTCAAGGCGCGCGGCAAGGCCAGCCTCGCCGTGTCCGGCGGCAGCACGCCGAAGCAGATGTTCGCCGTACTCGCCCAGCAGGAGATCGACTGGTCCAAGGTCACCATCACGCTCGTCGACGAGCGCTGGGTGGACGAGGACAACGAACGCTCCAACGCCGCCCTGGTCAAGGATCACCTGATCCGGCACGAGGCCCACGTGGCGGCGTTCCTGCCGTTGTTCGACAAGTCGCACGCCGACGACGTGGACGCCGCGCTGGATGCCGTGGGCGAGCGTGTCGATGCACTCGGCAAGCCGTTCGACGTGGTCGTGCTCGGCATGGGTCCGGACGGCCATACGGCCTCGTTCTTTCCCGGTGGCGACCACCTGGCCGAGGCACTCGACCTGAAGGGCACGCAAAGCGTGCTGTCCATGCGTGCCGAGGGCGCGGGTGAACCACGCATCACCCTCAGCCTGCCGCGCCTGCTCGATACGCGCACGCTCTACCTGCACATCGAAGGCGCCGACAAGAAGGACGTGCTGGCCAAGGCCGAGGCCGGCGCGGACCTGCCGATCGCCGCGGTGCTCACGCAGGATCGTGTCCCGGTGGATATCTACTGGGCCGCCTGATCATCGTTAAATCGCCGCGCGATAACCGCGCGGCACCTCGCCGCTCCGGACACATGTCATGACCATCCATCCCATCGTCGCCGAGGTGACGCAGCGCATCGTCGAGCGCAGCCGTGCAACGCGCACGGCCTACCTGGCCAGGATCGACGCCGCGCGCGGCAAGGGCGCGAAGCGCCACCACCTGTCCTGCGGCAACCTTGCCCACGGCTTCGCCGCCTGCGGCGAGAACGACAAGGACGCGCTGCGCAACGGCCACGCCTCCAACATCGCGATCGTCACCTCGTACAACGACATGCTCTCGGCCCACCAGCCCTACGAGCGCTATCCCGAACTGATCCGCCAGGCCGCACGCACGCTGGGTGCCACGGCGCAGGTGGCCGGTGGCGTGCCGGCCATGTGCGACGGCGTGACCCAGGGCCGCCCCGGCATGGAGCTGTCGCTGTTCTCGCGCGACCTGATCGCCATGGCCACCGCGGTGTCGCTGTCGCATGATATGTACGAGGGTGCCCTGTACCTGGGCATCTGCGACAAGATCGTGCCGGGCATGCTGATCGGCGCGCTGAGTTTCGGTCACCTGGCCAGCGCGTTCGTGCCGTCGGGCCCGATGCCGTCGGGTATTCCCAACGAAGAAAAATCCAAGGTCCGCCAGGCGTTCGCCGCCGGCAAGGCCACGCGCGCCGAACTGCTCGATGCCGAGGCCCGCTCGTATCACGGCTCGGGCACGTGCACCTTCTACGGCACCGCCAACTCCAACCAGATGCTGATGGAGATCATGGGCCTGCACCTGCCGGGAGCCAGCTTCGAGGCACCGGATACCCCGCTGCGCGACGCGCTGACCCGCGCCACGGTGGCGCGCGTGCTGGCGATCGACACGCTGGGCGACGACTATCGCCCCATCGGCCGCATCGTCGACGAGCGCGCCGTGGTCAACGGTGTCATCGGCCTGCACGCCACGGGCGGTTCGACCAATCACCTGCTGCACCTCGTGGCCATCGCGCGCGCGGCCGGCGTGGAACTGCGCTGGGACGACTTCGACGCGTTGTCCGCCGTGGTGCCCCTGCTGGCGCGCGTCTACCCGAACGGCTACGCCGACGTGAACCACTTCCACGATGCCGGCGGCATGGCCTTCCTCATGGACCAGCTGCTGGACGCCGGCCTGCTGCATGGCGACGTCGACACCATCATGGGCCACGGCCTGGACGCCTACCGCCATTTGCCGGTGCTGGAAGGCGACACGCTGACCTGGAAGCCGGTGTCGAAGGAAAGCGGCAATCGCGGCGTGCTGCGCACGATGGCGGAGCCGTTCCGTCACGACGGCGGCCTGCGCATGCTCAAGGGCAACGTCGGCCGCGGCGTCATCAAGGTGTCGTCGGTGCCGGACGATCGCATGGTGATCGAGGCGCCGGCCATCGTCTTCGACGAACAGGACGACGTCAAAGCCGCGTTCGACCGCGGCGAGCTGGATCGCGATTTCATCGCCGTGGTGCGCTTCCAGGGCCCGCGTGCGCGCGGCATGCCCGAGCTGCACAAGCTGACACCGACGCTCAGCTTGCTGCAGGATCGCGGCCACCGCGTGGCGCTGCTGACCGACGGCCGCATGTCCGGCGCGTCGGGTCGTGTACCCGCGGCCATCCATGTCACGCCCGAGGCGGAAGCCGGCGGCCCCATCGCGCGCATCCGCACGGGTGACATGGTGCGCCTGGATGCCGTGGCCGGCAGCATCGAGGTGCTGGTGCCTACGGACGAGTGGGAACGTCGCGTTCCCGAACAGATCGACCTGGCGGTGCACCACACCGGCATGGGTCGCGAACTTTTCGCCATGTTCCGTCAGTCCGCCGTCACGGCCGACCTCGGTGCCGGCGTCTTCTGATTCACCGGAGCAGTACCTGATGAGCAACGAAGCGAAGCAACAGAGTGTCGAATCCGCGTTGCGCCTGGCGCCCGTGGTGCCGGTGGTCATCATCGAGGACGCCTCCAAGGCCGTGGGCATGGCGCGCGCGCTGGTGGCCGGCGGGGTTCCCGCCATCGAAGTCACCCTGCGCACGCCGGCGGCCCTCGACGCCGTGCGGGCGATCGCCGCGGAAGTGGAAGGCGCCTTCGTCGGCGTGGGCACCGTGCTGACCGCGCGCGATCTCGAGAACGCGTTCAAGGCCGGCGCGAAGTTTGCCGTGTCGCCCGGCAGTTCACCCCGCCTGCTCGATGCCGCCGACGACCACGAACTGCCGCTGCTGCCCGGCGCGGCCACGTCCAGTGAAGCCATGGCCTTGCTGGAACGCGGGTATCGCTTCCAGAAGTTCTTTCCCGCCGTGCCGGCCGGCGGCCCGAAGTTGATCGGCGCCTGGGCCAGCCCCCTGCCGCAGATCCGCTTCTGTCCCACCGGCGGTATCAGCCTGGCCAACGCGCCGGACTTCCTCTCGCTGCCCAATGTCGTGTGCGTGGGTGGATCGTGGCTCACGCCAGCCAAGCTTCTCGCGACGTCGGATTGGGCGGCCATTGAAGCCCTGGCGCGCGAGGCGGCGCAGTTGGGCCGCTGAGTCGGCACGACCTATCGGGATTGGGGATCGCCCACATCGTGGGCTCCTACAGGGTTTCGATGCGTTGGTATGTGGCGTGGGATCGCCCACATCGTGGGCTCCTACAGGGGTTTCGATGCGTTGGTATGTGGCTTGGGATCGCCCACATCGTGGGCTCCTACCGGGGGCATCGATGCGGTGGGGTCGGCAACCGTTGCGGTGGTGCCGGCGGTTGTAGGAGCCCGCGATGCGGGCGATCCACGCACATCGTGGCGCGCGGCGCTCAGCCCGTCATCACCGCAATGGCCGCAAGCGCCATCACCAGCCCGCCCCAGTTGATCCACGACAGCTTCTCGCGAAACGCCAGCGCGCCTACCAGCGCGCCCAGCACCATCACGCCGACATTCATCGCCGCAAACACCAGCGACGGATCGTTCGGCAAGGCGATGTGCGCGCGCACATAGAACAGGATGTTGGCGAAGTTAGCCGCGCCCAGCACGATACCGAAACCGATGCTCCGCCACGACAATGCCGCCGCGCCGGCGATAGCGCGGCCGACGACGACCAGCCAGCACAGCACCATGGCGATCAGGAACGAGACCAGCAGCGCACTGGCGAACGGCGCGCCGGCCTTGGCCAGCAGTTTGAAACACAGGTCGATCACGCCGAAGCCGGCAAACACGGCGAGAGGCGCTAGCCATGTAGCGGGTTCCCTGCGAAGGCCTGCGGCGCGCGGGTCGAGGTCGCCGCGATACCGTCGCCAGAGCACGCAGACGACCGCCACCAGCGCGAGCGTGACGCCGAGCAGCTTGCGTCCGGTGGCGACCTCGCCCAGGAGCGCGAATGCGGCGATCAACGGGATGACCAGCGACAGGCGCTGCGCCACGTCGGTGCGCACGATGCCGGCGCTGCGTATCGAGCGCGCCAGCACGAGGAAAATCGCAGGCAGCAGCACGCCGAGCAGGAGCAATGGCGCGTAGGTGTCGCTGGCGGCCATGGCCGCTTGCGGACGGGCATCCAGCAGCAACCAGGCCAGGGCCGCGGCCACCACGTAGTTGGTGGCCACGGCCTGGACCATGTCGACCTGGCCGCGGCGTGCCAGCTTCAGCAGGATGGAAACGGCCACGCTGAACGCGATGGCGAGGACGACATAGAACATGGACAGTGCCACCGAGGGGACGAAGACGCGCAGGATCGCACGTCACGTCATGTCACGCGGCGTGACCTTCGATCGCAGCGCGCTCGGGCACCGGCGGCAAGGCCTCGTCCACCGTCAGTGGCGCGTCGCCGGCCAGCAGTTCCGTCGCCTCGGCATGGTCGGCCACCGCCGGCGGCGAACCGCGCAACGGCATGCCGGCCGTCTCGCGCACGAACAGCATGGTGACCAGTCCGATCACGGACGCACCCATCAGGTAGTAGGCCGGCAACAGCGGGTCGCCCGTACGCTCCACCAGCCACGCGGTGACCAGCGGCGTGGTGCCGCCGAACAGCGAGACCGACACGTTGAACGCGATCGACAGCGCGCTGTAGCGCACCGGCGTGTAGAACAACGCCGGCAGCGTGGCGGGCATGGTGCTGGTGAAACACACCAGGGCCACGCCCAGGCCCATCAGGCCTGCGAAGATCAGCCAGTCGTTGCCGGTGCCCACCAGCCAGAGGCAGGGGATGGCGAGGACGAACATCGCCACGCAGGCGCCGATGATCATCGGCCGGCGCCCGAGTCTGTCGCTGAAGAAACCGCCCACCACGTTCAGCGGCATCATCACCAGCATGACGATGAGGATCAGCAGCAGGCCCTTGGCTTCGCTGTAGCCGAGCGTCACCGTGAGGTAACTGGGCATGTAGGTCAGCAGCATGTAATCGGTGACGTTGAACACCAGCACCAGCCCGATGCATTTCAGCAACTGCGGCCCGTGCACCGAGACCAGCTCCTTCAGCGACACGCGCGAGGCGTCGCCGGCCGCTTCCATGGCATCGGCATGCGCCTTGAACGCCGGGGTTTCCTCCAGCTTCATGCGCATGTACAGGCCCAGCAGGCCGAGCGGACCGGCGACGAGGAACGGTACGCGCCAGCCCCAGTCGAGCATCTGCTGCGCGCTGAGCAGCGTGGTCAGCGCGGTGACCACGCCCGCCCCGGCGATGTATCCGCCCAGCGTGCCGAACTCCAGCCAGCTGCCCATCTGCCCGCGGCGTGCATCGGTGGAATATTCGGCGATGAAGGTGGCTGCACCGCCGTATTCACCACCGGTGGAAAAGCCCTGCAACAGGCGCGCGAGCAACAGCAGGGCCGGCGCCCACAGGCCGATGGTGTCGTAGCCGGGAATCAGGCCGATCGAGAACGTGCCTGCCGCCATCATGATCATGGTCGCGGCCAGCACCTTCTGCCGCCCGAAGCGATCGCCCATCGGGCCGAATACCAGGCCGCCGATGGGGCGCACCAGGAAGGCCACGGTGAACGTGGCGAAGGTTGCGATCACCTGCGCCGTGGGGCTGCTGCCGGGGAAGAACACGTGCCCCAGGGTGACGGCCAGGTAGCCGTAGACGCCGAAATCGAACCACTCCATGGCGTTGCCCAGTGCCGCGGCACCCACGGCGCGTTTCAGCATGGCCTGGTCGACGATGGTCAGGTCGGCGGGCTTGAGGTGTTTACGACGGCGATGGAACCAGCCGAAATGGGCTTCGTGCCCGTGGCGATCTTGCATGGATGTTTAATCCTGTCACGCGAGCGGGCACGGCACGACGCAGCCGGTGCTTGCCGCCCAAGGGAAAGGGATGCGCCGCGTCAGTCGGCGGCGCGCGAACGGTCCATCAAAGGGACGCGTGGTTGCCGGCAGGTTGCATCGAAGCACGACGCGGCGCGGACAACCCCGGAAGTATACGTAAAACGGTGTTAAGCGCCCGTAGGCGGGCGACGCGGCGCCGTGGAGCCGCGCACGACCAGGTCGGGACTGAAGCCCTCGTTGGCCAGCGCGTGCGCGGGGTCGTCGTGCTCGATTTCGGCGATCAGGCGTTGCGCGGCATGGCGTCCGATTTCCTCGGTGTTCTGCCGCGCGGTGGTCAGCGCCGGCCACGACTGCTTGGAGAACGGGCTGTCCTCGAAGCCGGCGATCGACAGCTCCCAGGGCACATCCACCCCACCCGAGCGCGCGGCGGCCAGCACGCCAGCGGCGATCTCGTCGTTGGAACCGAAGATGGCGGTGGGCGGTTCCTTCAGGGCGAGCAGACGGCGCGCACCACGGAAACCGTCGTCGAACGAGTAGTCGCCCTCGACTACCAGCTTCCTGTCCACGGGCAGGCCGTACTCGCGCAGGGCGTCTTCGTAGCCCTGGTAGCGCTCCGGGCTGGATCGATGCTCCTTGCCGCCCCACAGGAAACCGATGCGGTGGTGGCCCAGCTGGATCAGGTGCTCGGTGATGGCGTAGGCGGCGTCGCGGTCGTCCACGAATACACACGGCCAGCCGTCCTTCGGGTCCTGCCGGGCGGAAATGATGCGCACGAAAGCCACCTTCTGCTCGGTCAGCGCCGTCAGCAGCGCCGGCTGCTCCGACATCGGCGGACACAGCACCAGGCCGGCCAGGCGGTTGCGCCTGACCAGGTCGCACAACTGTTCCGCAAGCCGCGGCACGGACGAATCGCACGGATGGATCTGCAAGCCGAAGCCGCGCTCGCGGCACACGGACAGCACGCCGTTCTGCATGGCGATCACGTAGTGCGCGTTGGGATTGTCGTAAACCAGGCCCAGGGCATAGGTGCGCTGGCTGCGCAGGCTGCGCGCGGCCTGGTCGGGCTGGTAATCCAGCGCATCGATGGCGCGCTGCACCTTCTCGCGGGTGCGCGCATGAACGGATGCCTCGTGGTTGATGACACGGGAGACGGTCTTCAGCGACACGCCGGCCCGCTCGGCCACGTCCTTGATGGTGGGACTACGCAATCGACGAACCTCGTAAGCAAGACGGCCATCCTACTGGATGGCCGTCGTCGAGCGAAGATGCCGCGGCTTACGTGCGGGCGTGCTGTCCCACCCGGTGGCCGGCCGCGCCGTAGTACAGGATGTAGAGGTAGCACGGCACCATCAGGCAGAGGAACACGGCCTGGAAGTCGTGGGTCTGCTTCAGGTGCGCGAACAGCTGCGGGATGACCGCGCCGCCGGCGATGCCCATGATGAGGAACGCCGAGCCGAACTCGGTCAGGCGACCCAGGCCCTTGATCGCCAGCGGGAAGATCGCCGGCCACATCATGGCGTTGGCGAAACCCAGTGCGGCGACGAAAGCGACCGACGTGTACCCCGTGGTGACATAGGTGCCGATGGAGAACAGCACGCCCAGGATCGCGGAGATCGCCAGGTAGCGCTGCTGCGAGACGAACTTCGGGATCAGCAGCAAGCCGGCGATGTAGCCCAGCAGCATGGCGAACAGCGTATACGAGGTGAAGTGCTTGGTGGCCTCGGGCGTCATGCCGAAGCCCTGACCGTAGGTGCCGATGGCGTCGCCGGCCATCACTTCCACGCCGACGTAGACGAACAGGCACAGCACGCCCAGCCACAGGTGCGGGAAGCTGAAGACGCTGCCCTTGTCGTGGCCGATGGCGCGCTCCGAGTTGTCGTGCGAGGCGCGGATCTCCGGCAGCGAGGAACGCACCACCCAGATCGCCAGCACCACCAGCAGGGCGGCCATCACCATGTACGGCATATGCACCTTGGCGGCGAAGGCGGCCAGCAGGGCATCCTTCTCGCCCGGTGTGGCGGCCGCGGCGATCTGCTTGTCGAAGGTGCCGATGTTGCTCATCACCACCGCGCCGAAGACGAACGGCGCCAGCGCGCCGGCGATCTTGTTGCAGATGCCCATGAACGCGATGCGCTGCGCCGCGCTGTCGATCGGGCCGAGGATGGAGATGTACGGATTGGACGCCGTCTGCAGCAGCGAAAGGCCCGCGCCGATGACGAACAGGCCGACCAGCGCGCCGGGGTAGATGCGCATGGTGACGAACTGGCCGAACAGCACCGCGCCGATGGCCATGACGAACAGGCCCAGGCCCATGCCTTTCTTCATGCCGGTGCGCTTGAGGATGAACGACGAGGGCAGGGCCAGGAAGAAGTAGGACAGGTAGAACGCCATCGGCACGAGGAAGGCGTTGACGTCGTCCAGGTTGAAGGCGAGCTTGACGAAGGTGATCAGCGGGCCGTTGAGCCAGGTCACGAAGCCGAAGATGAAGAACAGGACGCCGATGATGATCATCGGGACCAGGCTGGAATGGCGCGTCTCTTCGACGGCGACCGGTGTGGACGACATGGCTTACCCCTCGTTGTTGAACCCCGAATTGTCCCTTTATTGACTCGGCTGCGTAACGTTGTCAATCGGCAGTGAGGTTCTTGCGAAACCACGGGCAGCGCGTTGTGACTTTCGATGTGGCGGCGCGTCACGCGCCTTGCGGCAAGCGAGCCGGCGTCACGACAGCGTGTGCAAAGGCATGCATCGCATACAGCCGCCCTGCGGCGCGGATCGTTCCTGTTGCAGCGCGTTATGGATTCCGCGTTGTCCTAGCCATTTGTCCTGTTGACAACGTTGTCATTTCACTCACAGACTCATGGCGAATCAGGGGCACCAAGGGGCACGGCGTGGGCGAATCGGCCAACCAGCGGGACATCGTGCGTGCGTCGCGTACCGGGGCGTTCATCGCCGCCGACGTGGGCGGAACGCATGCCCGCATCGGCCTGGTCCACCGGCCGCCGGGCGCGGCGACCATCGACGTACTGCATTACGAGCGTTATGCCTGTGCCGACTGGCCCAGCCTGACCGCGGTGCTGCAGGATTTCATCGGCCGTCTGGACGCCCGCGACGTCATCGAGCACTGCGCGGTCGCCAGCGCCGGCTACGTACTGGGCGATGCCATCGTCAACGAGAACCTGCCCTGGCCGGTGTCCATCGGCGATATCCGCGACACGCTGGGCCTGCACGGGCTGGCCGTGGTCAACGACTTCGAAGCGGTGGCCTACGCCTGCCAGTTCCTGCGCAGCCACGAGACCACGCCGATCATCCATACCGCCGCCGAGCCCACCGTGGGCCCGATCCTGGTCATGGGGCCGGGCACGGGCCTGGGCTCCGCAGTACTCCTGCCGGGATCGCCGCACGCGACCGTGCTGGCGACGGAAGCCGGACAGATCTCATTCGCGCCGGGTAACCCGCGCGAGGTGGCCATCCTCGGTGAGCTCGCCCGGGGCCGTGACTACGTGTCGTACGAAACCGCGCTGTCCGGCCCGGGCCTGGTCAATCTGTACCGCGCGACGTCGGCGCTGCGCGGATCGGTCGCGACGTTGACGACGCCGGCGGCCGTCACCGCTGCCGCGCTCGATGGCAGCGATGCCGCCGCGGTCGAGGCACTGGACGTGTTCTGCGGCGTGCTGGGCAGTTTCGCCGGCGATCTGGCCATGCTTTACGGCGCGCGCGGCGGTGTGTTCCTGGCCGGGGGCATCCTTCCCCGCATCCGCGACCACCTGATCGCCAGCCGTTTCGCCAACAGGTTTTTCAACAAGGGCGTCATGCGTCCCTTTCTCCAGCAGGTGCCGGTACGGCTGATGGACCACGGGCAGTTGGGCGTGATCGGTGCCGCCGGTCTCTACCTGCATGGTTCGAGCGTCCAGTGAAGGGTGGGAAAGGCAAGCAGGCTCGGCAAACCACGGGGTCGCAAGACCCTTCGATAGCAACGAAGCACGGCGCGGTCGCGAAACCCGTCGACGCTATTCCTCTGAGGGGAGGACACCATGTCGCATCGTAGAAACCTGCTCACGGCGAGCATCATCGCCGGATTGTGTTGTTTCACGGGTATGGCCGCCGCGCAGGACGCGCCGGCCCCGCCTGCGAAACCGCAGACCGCCCAGGAAAAAGCGGACGCCGAGAAGGCGGCGCAGCTCGAGGGCATCACCGTCACCGGCATCCGGGCCAGCCTCGAGAAGTCGCTGGACACCAAGCGCAACGCGGACGCCATCGTCGAGGCGGTCACCGCCGAAGACATCGGCAAGTTCCCCAATACCAATGTCGCCGAGGCGATGACGCAGATTCCCGGCGTCACCATCGACCGTCAGTTCGGCCAGGGCGACCGTGTGTCGATCGACGGCACCGACCCCAGCCTCAACCTCACCTTCCTCAACGGGCAGCCGGTGTCGCAGACGCCGTGGCAGTACGGCGCGCAGCCGAACCGCGGCTTCGACTTCACCATGCTCGCTCCGGAAATCGTCGGCCGCCTGGAAGTGTACAAGTCGCCCGAGGCCCGCCTGACCGAAGGCAGCCTGGGCGGCACCGTGCTGCTGCACACGCTCAAGCCGCTGGACCTGCCCGCCAACACGGTGCGCGGTTCGTTCGGCCTCAACTACAACGACCAGGGCACGCCGGGCACGCGCCCGAACGGCTCGGCGCTGTACAGCTGGAAGAACGATGCCAACACCTTCGGCATGGTCACCTCCATCCAGCATTACGAGGAGAAGATCGACCGCCAGGGCTTCGAGATCTTCAGCTACAGCCCGGTGTCCAAGTGGGCGGCCAGCCCGGCGGTCGCCGCCGGCATCGCCAACGGCTCGCTCGATCCCAACGCCAAGGTGCCCGACGAGATCAACTCGGCGTGGTTCCAGCAGAAGCGCAAGCGCGACACCGCCACGCTCGGCTTCCAGATCCGTCCGACGGACAACTGGGACATCGACATCAACAACCTGTTCGTGCGCGAGAACTTCGACAACTGGAACCAGTCGCTGTATCCGTTCACCGGCGCCACGCCGGGTAACGTGACCAGCTTCAACCAGGGCCCGAACGGCGTCGTCACCGGCGGCCATGTCTGCGGCAACGACGATCCGGCCTGCCCGGCCATTGCGCAGAACACCTTCGACAGCAACATCCGCAAGTCGGTGGTCCGCACCGTGGCCCACGACCTGAAGTCCACCTTCCACGGGGATGGCTGGCAGCTGGCGGGCGCGGCGGGTTACAGCAAGGCGCGCAACGACAACATCTCCCAGGCGGTGATGGAGCCGGTCTACGCGGGCGGCTACACCTGGGACATCAACAAGGGCTTCAACTTCGACAGCCCGGCCGCGGCGCGCAACCCGGCCAACTGGCACATGGGCGACGTGCCCGGCCTGGGCGGCTGGCCCGGCAACTACGGCGACTACTCGGCGCAGTCGCGTGACACGTACGGCCAGCTGGACTTCTCGAAGTACTTCGACGGCTTCTTCAACGAAGTGGCCGTGGGCTACCGCTGGAACCGTCACGAAGAAGGCATGCAGGCGCATGTCTACGGTGGCAACGCACCGACCAACCTCCAGGACCTCGGCTTCGGCGGCTACACCGACACGCTGGATGCGCTGGGTGGCCTGGACGGCTCCGCCAGCCACGTGATGCCCGACCGCAACGCCCAGTACGCCTGGGTGCGCAACACCAACGGCGGCAACGAGGACCCGGGCACGTACCTCAACGGCACGTACAAGCTGCTGGAGAAGACCAACGCGGCCTATGTGCAGGGCAACTTCGCCGGCGGCGGCTTCCACGGCAATATCGGTATCCGCTACGTGGACACCAAGACCGATGGCACCGGCTTCAACTACAGCGGCGCACCCGTGCTGCCGGCCCCGGCCGGTTCGTGGCAGACCTCGTCGCGCACGTCGAAGAACTGGCTGCCCAGCCTCAACGTGGCCTACGACCTCACCGACGAAGTGGTGCTGCGTGCCGCGGCGGCTAAGGTCATCGCCCGCCCGCCGTACAACATGCAGGTGAACAACCTGTTCCTCAACGACTCGGTGCTGACCGGCTCGGGCGGCAACCCGGACCTGAAGGATTACAAGTCGAAGAACTACTCGCTGTCCGCGGAGTGGTATTTCGCGCCGCAGTCGTATGTCGCGGTCACCGGCTTCCTCAAGCAGATCGACAACTACACCGTGGTCGATTCGGCCAACGAGCGGCAGTTCAACTCGGGCCTGGTCAACGATCCGACCACGTTCGCCCGCCAGGTGGCGCAGGGCCTGTGCACGGCCGACGGCTTCTGCACGTACTCCATCAGCCGGCCGCGCAACACCGGCTCGGGCAAGGTGCGCGGCGGCAGCATCAGCTACCAGCAGGCGTTCGGCGACACCGGTTTCGGCACGACGGCCAGCTACACCTACGCCAAGGGCACGCTCGATTCCGGCGGATCGCTGCCGTACAACTCGAAGAACGCGTACTCGCTCAGCCCGTACTACGAGATGGGTCCGTTCAGTGCCCGTGTCACGTACAACTGGCGCAGCAAGTACCTCGCCGGCGGCTACATCGCCGGTGCGCCGCCGGCCACGACGGCCGACTACGGCGACCTGGGCGCGACGCTGGGCTGGAAGCTCAACAAGAACGTGTCGTTCACCCTGGCCGGCATGAACCTGACCAACGAGACGTACAAGCAGTACCTCACGGTCACGTCGTTGCCGGTTGCCAAGTACACCACGGGCCGCCGCTACATGGCTTCGGTGCACTTCGACCTCTGATCGGCGGTAAATCTTCCGCGGCCATGGATGGCCGCCACCCTGATGCTTCATTCCCCTTCGGGCCCGACGACGCGACGTATCGGGCCCGTTTTTTTGGGTGACGTTTCCCCGAGGCTCGCCTCCACTTTCCACCGGCATCGGCGTTCGCCACAATCGACGATGCCGTTTCCCGCACCTTTCGGAGTCATCGATGCGCCGTACCCTCCTGCTCGTCCTGGTCGCCGGCCTCAGCGCCTGTGCCCAGCAGCCACCCAAGCACAATGTGGGCCCCATCGACGACACGCCGCTTTCCCTCATCCCGCAGCCCGCGCAGATGCAGCGGCTGCCGGGGCGCTACACGCTCGATCCGAAGGCCGCCATTACGGTGGCGCCGGGCGATACCGCGGCACGGCACGTGGCCGCCCAGTTGCAGGGGTGGGTGCGCCAGGCGCGTGGCATCACGCTCGCCATCGTCGAAGGCAAGCCGCGCGGCGGCGGCATCGTGCTGGCCACCAGCGCGGCGATCAAGGGCCGCGAAGCCTACACGCTGGATGTGGACGGCAGCGGTGTGCGCATCGCCGCCAACGACGAGACCGGTCTTTACTACGGCGCGGTGACCTATGCGCAACTGCTGACCGACCCCGCCGCCCAGGCCGGCGTGCCGGGCCTGCATATCGTCGATGCGCCGCGCTTCGAATGGCGCGGCCTGATGCTCGACTCCAGCCGACACTTCCAGTCGGTGAGCGAGATCGAGCACCTGCTCGACCAGATGGCGATGCACAAGCTCAACACGTTCCACTGGCACCTCACCGACGACCAGGGCTGGCGGCTGCAGATCACCAAATACCCGAAGCTGACCGAGATCGGTGCCTGCCGCAAGACGGTCGGCCCCGATATCGCGCTGACCGGTAGTGCCGATACACCGTACTGCGGCTTCTACACGCAGGACGAAGCGAAGCAGATCGTCGCCTATGCGGCCGAGCGACACATCACCGTCGTACCGGAAATCGAGATGCCCGGCCATGCGCAGGCCGCTGTCGCTGCGTATCCGAAGCTGGGCAACGGCAAGAAGCTGACCGTGTCGTCCGACTGGGGCGTCAACACCGCGCTGTTCAACACCGACGACGCCACCTTCGTGGTCCTGCAAGACGTGCTGGATGAGGTGATGGCGATCTTCCCGTCCACGTATATCCATGTCGGTGGCGACGAGGCGGCCAAGGACGAGTGGGAGCACTCGAAATCCGTGCAGGCACGGATGAAGACCCTGGGCATCACCGATGAAGAGAAAATGCAGGGCTGGTTCGTCGCGCGCATCGGCGACTACCTGGAAACGCACGGCCGTCGTCTGATCGGCTGGGACGAGATCCTCGACGGCAAGGTGCCGGCCAGCGCCACCGTCATGTCGTGGCGCGGTACCGCCGGCGCGATCAAGGCTGCCAATGCCGGGCACGACGTGGTCATGGCGCCGTCGCCCACGCTGTACCTGGATCGCCTGCAGTCCACGCTGCCCGACGAACCGGCAGGGCGTCCTTCGGGACAGACGCTAAAAACCATCTACGACTTCGACCCCGTGCCCGCTGGCATCGCGCCGGACAAGGCGCAGCACGTGCTCGGCGAGCAGGTCACCGTGTTCACCGAATACCTGCCGGACTGGTACAGCACGCAGCATGCGATCTTTCCGCGCATGGCGGCGGTGGCCGAGCGCACCTGGTCGCCCAAGGCCGACTGGAACAGCTTCATCGCGCGCCTGCCCGCACAGATGGCGCGCTACCGCGCGGCGGGCATCGTGCCGGCCGACGGCGTGTTCGCCGTGGCGATCGCCAGCGAAGCCACGGCCGACGGCAAGGCACGCGTCACTTTGTCCAACCAGAGCGGCTACGGCACGATTCGCTACACCACGGACGGCACCGCACCCACCTCGCAGTCCACCGCGTACACCGCGCCGTTCGATGTGGCGTTGCCGACGACCGTGCGCGCCAATACGTTCCAGAACGGCTTTGGCCTGGCCGGCCCACGCGACCGCAGCATCGACGCGGCGTCGCTCCTGCATCGCACCAGCGACGGACTCGACACCTGCACCGACAAGCTGGCGCTGCGGCTATCCGCGGTCAACGCGGTGGACGGTGTGCGCCCGGTCTACAAGGTGGACATCATGGACACCTGCTGGATGTGGAAAGGCGTGAACCTCGACGGTCGCTATGGCATCGACATCACGGTCGACCGCCTGCCCTACAACTACGCCCTGTGGAAGGACGCCGCCGGCATCGTTGCGCGCAAGGCGCGCTCGGCGGCCGGCGAGATCGAGGTCCACCAGGACACCTGCACGGGCCCGAAACTCGCCACGCTGCCGTTGGCCAAGGCGAAGGACGGCCGCGCCACCCTGCAAGGCACCCTGCCCAAGCGCGACGGTACGCACGACCTCTGCTTCGTCATCACCGGCAAGCCCGGCCCGAAGCTATGGGTGATCGGGGATGTACAACTGCGTTAAGAAGCAAGCATCCATGTAGGAGCGCACGATGTGCGCGATAGCCGTGCCGCACCGTCGAGCGATGAAGCGCGCCGTCGAACGATGAGGTTGAACGGTGGGGTCGCCCGATGGGGGGTTCCGCGTCGCCGCGTTGTTGGTTTTTCGCGCACATCGTGCGCTCCTACCTACGGCGGTAGGTAGGCGGTGGGCGGATCAGGCGTAGGCGGCGGGGAATGTCGCATGGCGTTGCAGGGCCTTGCGGGCGTCGCGCTCGTCGTCGCCTTCCAGCGGCGTGAGCGCGACGAACTTGCCGGCCATCATGGCGGCCAGCGGCACGCCGTCGCGGATGGCGATGCGGTTGCCGATCACCCCGGGCACCTTGGCGCCGGCGATGATGGCGCCGACCAGGTTGGCCGGGTCCGTGCCGGCGATGCAGACGATCTCGCCGTCGTGGTCGCGATGGCGGATCTGGCGAAGTGCCGGCAGGGCCTCGGGCAGGGCGAACTGCTCGCCGACCAGGCCGTCGACGAAGCGGCCGCCGCGGATCTCGCCGCGGGCTTCCAGGCGGTGGTACACGCGCCGCAACTCGCGCCACGACGGCAGCCAGCTGGCCTCGCGCTCCAGGATCTTCCAGCTGACCACGCCGTAACGCCGAAGCAGCGTGCGGGCGATGTGCTCCAGGCCGTCGGCGTCGTTGCGCTCGTCACGAGGGCGCCGCGCGAGCGCCCAGCGCCCGGCATCCTCGATGCCGCTGAGCATGTGCCGGCGGCTGCGTCGCTGGCGGCTGCCGTTACGCTTGGCGGCGGGCAGCAACAGCGCGCGCAGGCCGGCGAAGCTGTCGGCGGTGACGCGTCCGGCCGCCACCAGTTCGCCCAGCGCGTCTTCCAGTTCCGTGCGTAGCAGGCGGGTGGTCGTGGCGATCTCGTCGAAGAACAGGGCGCCGTCGTCGCGCAGTGCGTCGGCCACGGCCTGCGCACGCGACGACAGCGCGGTTTCGCCCTCGGCAAACGGCACGGCGGCGGACCAGATCGGCAACTGCCGCCGCGGCAGCAGCACGATGGGCGTGGCGCGTACCGGCCCGCCGCTGCCCGTGCCCCGGCGCAGCCGGCTCCACACCACGCGTCCGGCGCGGCACAGGTCATCCAGCCAGCCGATGCCGTAGTCGCCCACGCGCGCAGGCAGCAGTTCCGCTTCCCAGGCACCCGCGGCGGCTTCGAAACCCTCCAACTGCGCGATGACGCCGGCCAGCGCATCGGGGCCGGCCACCTGCGTGGCGCGGGTCAGGTGCTGCCAGTCGAGCAGGAAGCGCAGGTAGTCGCGTGGCGCGACCGGCTCGATCTCGCGTCGCAGCCGGCCGATCGTGTAGCGGTGGATACGGGCCAGCAGGTGGCGCTCGCACCATTCCGTCCCGGCGACACCGGGCGAGAACGGCCCGCGCATGACATAGCCCTCGGTTTCGAGCGAGGTCAGCGCGGCCTCCACGTCGCCCACGGCGACGCCCAGCGACGTCGCCAGCACGGCGGCCGGCACCGGGCCGAGCCCACCCAGGCGTCCGCGCACCAGGTCGATCAGCGCCGCGTCGGCCGTCCAGGCCTGGGCCGCGTAGTCCGCCGGCGCCACGATGGCCGGCATCAGCGTGGCCTGTGGATGCACCGCCTGCCACGCGGGCAAACGCTCCGCAGCGATCCACAGCGTCGTGCCGCCGATCGTCATCGCGGTGGCGCGGGCATCCTTCGCCAGGGCGGACAACAGCTTTTTCCAGCCCGGCTCGCGCGCGGCTTCGTCGGCCGTGACTGCGCCGAGCTGCACCAGCGCCTCATGCATTTCGTCCGCGCTGCGTGCTTCCGGCCAGGCTTCCTCGCGCACCGACGCGATGGCCTCGGCATCCAGCCGGCCCAGGTCGTCCGCCGTTTCGGCGGTGTTCCAGCGGCGCGACTGCACGGCCTGCGTCCGCCGTTCTTCCAGCGGCGCATCGTCGAGGAACGCGTACGGCGCGGCACTGAGTACTTCCGCCGCGAGTGGCGAGGGCGTGGCCAGGTCACGCGCGACCATGGCGATGGTGCCCGCTTCCAGGCCACGCAGGATGGTGAGCAGGCCTTCGCTGTCCATCGCCTCGTGCAGGCAGTCTTCCAGCGTCTGTTTGACCAGCGGGTGGTCGGGCACCTCGCGCTCGCCGACGAGGTTTTCGGCGCAGGCCACCTGGTCCGGGAACACGGTGGCCAGCAGATCCTCGCTCTTCATGCGCTGCAACTGCGGCGCGACCTTGCGGCCGCCGGTGAACCGCGGCAGTGCCAGCGCCGTCGTCGCGTTCCAGCGCCAGCGCACGCCGAACAGCGGCGCATCCAGCAAGGCCTGGATCAGCACATGCTCGGCCGAGTTCGAATGCAGGTAGCGGGCCACTTCGTCCAGCGGAAAACTGTGGCTGGTGGACAGCGACAGCACGATAGCGTCTTCCGTTGCGGCTGCCTGCAATTCGAAGTTGAACTTCCG
Source organism: Luteibacter sp. ME-Dv--P-043b (assembly GCF_030209605.1). NCBI lineage: Bacteria > Pseudomonadati > Pseudomonadota > Gammaproteobacteria > Lysobacterales > Rhodanobacteraceae > Luteibacter > Luteibacter sp. ME-Dv--P-043b. The sequence goes on along the minus strand of NZ_JARVRT010000012.1, from coordinate 106,393 downwards.
GCAGAACCGCTTGCGCAAGGCCAGACCCCAGGCGCGGTTGATGCGGCTGCCGTAGGGCGTGTGGATGATCAGCTGGGTGCCGCCGGATTCGTCGAAGAACCGTTCCATCACCAGCGTCTCGCGCGTGGGCAGCGCGCCCAGTGCCGCGCGTGCACGGAACAGGTAGTCGACGATCTGCTCGGCCGCAGCTCGCGACAGGCCCAGGTCGTCCATCAGCCAGCGCAGCGCGCCGTCACGGCCGCCCTCGTCGAACTCCGCCGAGATATCCGTGCGCAACCGCGACACGCCGATCGAGAGTTCGTCCGTGCGCCCGGGCGCCTCGCCCAGCCAGAAAGGAATGTTCGGCGGCTGGCCCTGCGCGTCTTCCACGCGCAGGCGGCCCATCTCCACGCGCATGATGCGATAGGAGCGGTTACCCAGCTGGAACACGTCACCGGCCAGGCTCTCGACTGCGAAGTCCTCGTTGACGGTACCGACCACGGTGGACTGCGGCTCCAGCACGACGTTGTAGTCGCCCGTCTCGGGAATGGTGCCGCCGGAGGTCACGGCGGTGAGTCGCGCGCCGCGTCGTTCGCGAAGGCGCTTGTTGACCGCATCGCGATGGATATACGAGCCGCGTGGCCCGACCCGCGTGGTGAAACCGTCGGCCAGCATGCGCACGGTGTCGTCGAACGTCGCGCGTGGCAGGTCGCGGAACGGATACGCGCGGCGGAACAGGTCGAACAGCGCGTCCTCGTCCCATTCCTGGCACGACACCTCGGCGACGATCTGTTGCGCCAGCACGTCCAGCGGCTGGTGCGGCATGATCAGCGCGTCCAGTTCGCCACGGCGCACGCAGTCCAGCAGCGCGGTGCATTCCACCAGATCGTCGCGGGAGGTCGGGAACAGCCGTGCCTTCGGCGTACCGCCCACGGCATGGCCGGCCCGTCCGGCCCGTTGCAGGAAGGCAGCGATGGAGCGCGGCGAGGCGATCTGGCAGACCAGGTCGATGTCGCCGATGTCGATGCCCAGCTCCAGCGACGCGGTGGCCACCAGCGCGCGCAGCTGGCCCGCCTTCAGGCGTTGCTCGGCATCCAGGCGCTGCTCGCGCGACAGGCTGCCGTGGTGCGCCGTCACCGCGTCGCGACCCAGCCGCTCCGACAGGTGGCGCGACAGCCGCTCGGCCATGCGCCGCGTGTTGACGAAGATCAGCGTGGTGCGATGTTGCTCGATCAGGTTGGCCAGCCGGTTGTAGACCAGCTCCCACATGTCGTTGGACATGACGGCCTCGAGCGGCACGGGCGGCACCTCCAGTGCCAGGTCGCGCCGACGCGCGTGGCCGATGTCGACGATGGCGCAGTCGTCCGTGGCGCCGCCGGTAAGGAAGGCGGCCACCTTCTCGATCGGTTTCTGCGTGGCGGACAAGCCGATGCGCGTGATGCGTCGCTGGGCCAGCGCTTCCAGCCGTTCCAGCGACACCGCCATGTGGCTGCCGCGCTTGCTCGCCGCCATGGCGTGGATCTCGTCGACGATCACCTCGCGCACATGGCTCAGCATGGCGCGGCCCGAGGCCGAGCCGAGCAACACGTAAAGCGACTCGGGCGTGGTGACCAGGATGTGTGGCGGTCGCCGTTTCATCCGCTCGCGTTCGGACGACGGGGTATCCCCCGTGCGCACGGCGGTGCGGATCTCCAGGTCGGGCAGGCCCTGCTGGCGTAGTTGCTCGCGGATGCCGGCCAGCGGCGCCTCGAGGTTGATCCGGATGTCGTTCGACAAGGCCTTGAGCGGGGATACATAGAGGATGACGGTGCGGTCGCTCAGCCCGCCGTCGCGCACCCCTTCACGCACCAGCATATCGATGGCGGAAAGGAAGGCGGTCAGGGTCTTGCCTGAGCCCGTCGGCGCGGCCACCAGGGTGTGCCGCCCGGAGCGGATCGCCGGCCACGCGGCCACCTGCGCCTCGGTGGGCGCCGGAAAGGTCTGCGCGAACCAGCCGGCGACGGCGGGATGGAACGCGGCGAGCGGCGTCGACTTTTGTGAATTCATTGAACCACTTAAGTGGGGTCGCGAGGCAGGACGGTCAAGGTTTCAGCTTACGCCGTACGGGTCTCGTGGGTTGCGATGAAACCGTTACTTGGCGATGGTGTAGGCCTGTCCCCCGGATCGAATGGAAGATCATGTCCGCTACCCTGCGCCGCTCCGCCCTCGCCTTTGCCGTCGCCGCGGGCCTCACCGCCTCCGTTGGCGCGGCCACGCCGCCTGCCCGCCCCTGGATGGATCGCTCGCTGTCGCCGGATCGCCGCGCTGAGTTGCTGGTGGCCGCGATGAACGACGATGAGAAGTTCCGTATTATCCGCTCGGACTTCGGCCTGGCCAGCGACAAGCACGGCGTGCCCGAGGGCGCGGTGGGTGGCGCGGGCTATGTGCCTGCCCTGCCCCGGCTCGGGCTGCCTGCCATCAACGAGACCGACGCTGGCCTGGGCGTCAACAAGCCCGGCATCGACGGCAAGGGTGCGATTTCATTGCCGGCCGGCCTGGCGACCGCAGCAAGCTTCGATACCACGGTGGCCCACGCCGGCGGCCGGATGATCGGCGGCGAGGCGCGCGGCAAGGGTTACGGCGTGCTGCTGTCTGGTGGCGTCAATCTGGTACGCGACCCCCGCAACGGCCGCAACTTCGAATATGCCAGCGAAGATCCGGTGCTGGCCGGCACGATCGTGGGCGCCGCGATAAAAGGCATCCAGGAAGCGAAGATCGTCGCCACGGTGAAGCATTTCGCCATGAACGACCTGGAGACCGGCCGCAACACGCACAGCGCCGAGATCGACCCGGTCGCCATGCGCGAGTCCGACCTGCTGGCTTTCCAGATCGCCATCGGCCACGGCAACCCGGGCTCCGTCATGTCCGCGTACAACCGCATCAACGGCACCTACGCCGGTGAGGACGACTGGCTGCTCAACCAGGTGCTGAAGCAGGAATGGGGCTTTAAGGGCTTCGTCATGTCCGACTGGGGTGGCGTGCATAGCGCCGGCAAGGCGGCACTGGCCGGCATGGACCAGGAGTCGGCGGGCGAGGTGTTCGACAAGGAGTTGTACTTCGACCAGCCGCTGCGCAAGGCCATCGCCTCGGGCGAAGTGCCTAAAACGCGCCTGGACGATATGGCGAAGCGGATCATGCGCAGCCTGTTCGCCCACGGCGTCATCGACGATCCCATTCCGACCAAGGTCGTGACCCCGGTGCCCTACGTCGCCGACCGCCGCATCGCACGTGACACCCTGGAGGCCGGTGCCGTGTTGCTGCGAAACGAAGGCGGCCTGCTGCCGCTGTCGCGCAAGGGCCAGTCGGTGGTGGTCATCGGTGCGCATGCCGACAAGGGCGTGCTCGCCGGTGGCGGTTCCTCCACCGTCACCGACGAAGGCGGCGACCCGGTACCGGGTCTCGAGCCGACCGGTTGGCCCGGCCCCGTGCGCTACCACGCGTCGGCACCGCTCACCTTCATGAAGCAGCTGGGTGACAAGGTCAGCTTCGATGCCGGCACGGACCCGGCCGCCGCTGCCAAGGCCGCCGCGGCTGCCGACGTGGCGGTGGTCTTCGTGTCCAAATGGGCCGCCGAATCGTACGACGCACCGGACATGTCGCTGGCGCCCGCAGATGATGCGCTCGTCGCCGCCGTCGCCAAGGCCAACCCGCACACGGTGGTGGTGCTGGAAACCAACGGCGCGGTGAAGATGCCCTGGCTTAACCAGGTCGGCGGCGTCTTGCAGGCATGGTTCCCCGGCTCCGGCGGTGGCGATGCCATCGCGCGCCTGCTCTACGGCGAAGTCTCGCCATCGGGCCGCCTGCCGGTCACGTGGCCCAAGGACGAGTCGCAGCTGCCGCGCCCGACGATCCAGGCGGCCGGCCTGGCCAACAAGGACGCGCCCGCCGACACCATCGACTACAACATCGAAGGCGCCGACGTCGGCTACCGTTGGTTCGAGAAGACCCACCGCGAGCCGCTGTTCGCCTTCGGCTACGGCCTGACCTACTCGCGCTTCGACTACAGCGACTTCGCGGTGGACAAGGACGCCAAGGGCCAGCCGGTCGCCCACGTCACGGTGAAGAACACCGGCAAGGTCGCCGCGGCCGACGTGCCGCAGATCTACGTGACTGCCCCCGGTGCGCCGACGAAGCGCCTCGCGGGCTGGAGCAAGGTGGCACTGGAGCCCGGTGCCAGCCGCCGTGTCGACATCCCGCTGGAGCCGCTGGCACTGGCGCGTTACGACGCGAACGGCAAGCGCTGGCGCGTGGCCCCCGGCAATTACACCGTGCGCCTGGGCCGCTCGGCTACCGACATCGCCGGCGAGAAGACGGTGACGGTGGCGGAGAGCTTCCCGGTGCTTAAAGCGGCGAATTGAGATTTGGCGGGTGACAACGCGATGATGGGCGGCTGGGGTACGAATCTTCAGCGGATGCCAGGGCCTACCATCATCGCGGCGTCGTTGCGTTTTCTCGCTTGCGCCGCATCGACCGACTCGCACGGTCGAAAAATGGCCAGCGGCGTAATGCCATGGGCGCTGACAGGACGGCCGACGAGCTTCCGGAGTTCGTCAAAGATGGGGGCCATTGTCCCCATCAAGCCGGTATCGTCCAGCACAGGTCCGTAGCGCGGCCGGTCGGGCTCGGCATCCAGCACCCCAACGAGATGCCATTCCCCTTGGATCACCGAGCCATGCTTCAACCCCAGTGCATGGGTGTCGAGCGTCGAGTCGATATCGCCAAGAACGCCCCAAGCTTCGAGGCAATCGTGTGTTTGAAGGCTGAACTGCACAGCGGGCGGGAGTTGCTTCAAGGTTCGCCCCGCCATGTCCAGGCCTATCTGCTTGGCTTTGCGCTTGCCCGGCGGCTCATCGGCGACAAGCAGCCTTGCGAGGGGCGCCCACAACTGCTTCGCTAGTTCGATGTCCCGTATGGTCAGCTTGCCCTTGATGTGGACGATGCTGCCCAGCGGGGAGTTCAAACCCGCGTGCAGCATGCCCGACTCCTGCAAGACATGGAGCGCATTGCCGGGCAGAAGGCAGCGAGTGTCGAACGAGCGCTCCAGGGTCTCGGTAGCCGAGTCATTGGTCGTGCCGTCGACGCTGACGATAGCGGCAGCAAATTTTATCTTCCCTGCGTTGGAGCCCGTGTGCGATGACGTCTTTCGTGCCGCGATGACAACGCCATCGTCGCTTAGTTGAGCGAGCAGGGAACCGAGGCGGGCGTGGTCGACATAGACGAAATCAAAGACGGAAGCGTCCCTTCCCAGCTCTTGCGCCACGCTGTATGTCTCCCTTGATGCGCGTCATTTCCTTTTCGTGCTCGGCCATACGCTTGGCAATCGCGCTCACGGCCTCCGACAAAGTACTGCCGCCGGCCTTGGCGCCATTCTCATCAGCACTCGTATCGCCAACGATCTTCTCCATGTAGCTACTCATCTGACACCTCTCGTTCGACCCACTGCGGCTTAACGGACGGACAGTTTAAGTCACTGCACCAGGTCGCTCACATTTTGCCAGATGGGCGGCATCACCGATTTGGCGTAGGGGCACGGCTCGGCCGCCCCGCCATAAAGAGCGCAGGCGGTCGTCCACGCCGTAATGACGCTCCGCAGGCACAATGCCCGCATGAACCTACGCCCTGCCCTCACCGCCGCTTTACTCCTCGCCATCGCAGCGCCAGCTTTTGCCGATGCCCCCGACTTCGACCGCCCCGGTGCCGGCTTCGCCACCAGCGTGCTGCCCGCTGGCACACTGGCCCTGGAGCAAGGGCTGCCGTCGTACCAGCGGCAACGCCAGGACGGCTACCTCGATCGCACCTATACGGCCGACAGCGTCATCCGCATCGGTCTGGGTGGACCGGCGGAGTTGCAGGTGGCCGGCTCGGCCTGGAACCGGCTGGAAGAGCGCGGCATGGGCTCACGCCGGCACGCGGTGGGCCACGGCGACACCAGTGTCGGCCTCAAGATCGCCCCCGGTGGATCCAGCGATGCCGGTAACTTCAGCTGGGCGGCGCTGGGTAATATCACGTTCGCGAATGGCGACAAGGACTTCGGCAACGGCGCCCGAGAGGTCAGCCTCGGCGCCACCGGCCAGTGGCAGGTCGACGAGACCCATCAGAACACGCTGTATGCCAACGTGGACCGCCTGAAGGGTCGCAACAGCTGGACACTGGCACCCACCTTCGGGCGCAAGTTCGGTGAGAACTGGATGGCCTACCTGGAGGCGGATGCCATCCATGACGCCGAAGACGGCAACGAAGTGCAGGCGGGCGGTGGCGTGGCGTACACCATCGGTGACCATGCGCAGCTGGATGCCTATGCGTTGCACCGGATCGGTAGCCGTGGGCCTTCGGTGGTCGCGGGTCTGGGCGTGTCGGTGTACTTTGGCGGAAAGCGTTAACGTACACAGTCAAGCAGGAGTGCTGGCGGAACATCGCGAGATGAGAAACGCTCGCGCGTGCACGGAGGGCGAGTTCTTCGACTTTCGCTATGGAGCAGGAATGGAAAGTATCAGCTTGAGCGTAGATCACGGCATCCTCTTCGTTGTCGATCCAACGAACAGGGAAGCGATAGTCCCTGAATACGTAGAGGGTGAATTGGTTGCCGCGACGGATTCCTGTCTGTCGATCGCGGTCGACCCCTACGTCGATGGCGAGGTCGAGGTTTCATTGACGACAGAAGACGTGGTCACTACCGGGCTTCATCTGGCTGCGACCCATACCCTGGCCGTGCCGGGTGGAGTCGTAGCGATCGGTACTGCAGAAGTGGATCGCGCCCTCGAATATCGGCTGTCGCCCGGCAGCGTGGTCATTTCGGTTTGGGCGGATTCATTCGTGAGCGCCTCGCGGGTGGTCGTTGCCATAGCCGTGACGCGGCACTAGGAAGGCTCGATCCCTTCGGCAGCGCATCTGGATTGCATGAGTGATGCGTTGGTTGTGGCCATTTGTACTATTCGTCGTCTTGTTTTTTGATATGCGTCAAGCATGCCTGGATCGAAGTCCAGCTCTTGAGACGGTTGTTAGTGCGAGGTTTGTCATGGCCTTCGAGCGTTACCTTCATGAGTGGATCGATAAAGGTCCTTCCGAAAACGGCATTCCGGTGGAGTTGCTGAAAGCAGCGCCCGTTGGCCTGCCGGAAGACTATCTTTGCTTCATGGCGAAACGAAACGGCGGTGATGGATTCGTGGGGAAGAGTTACCTGGTGCTATGGCCGCTCGAGGAACTTGTTCCGTTCAACCGTGAGTATGAAGTTGCCACCTACGTACCCGGCCTTTTTCTCATTGGTTCCAATGGCGCGGGTGAAGGCTTTGGCTATGACCTTCGTCCGTCGTCTAAGCGGTCGTTGGTCATTGTTCCTTTCGTCGGGATGGACTGGAAGGAGGCGCTGCCGGTGGGTTCCAGTATGGCGGAGTTCCTCCGTGTGCTTTACAAGGGCAGGTTGTTTGAGTGAACCTTTCTTGAGGGCCAGCCTCGCCGTCTGTGCTCGCTGAACACGACGATCTGTAAGCTTTGTTCAAACGCTGTTTTTATAGCAACGAGAAGTAAAGGATGAGAGTGCGAATCAGCCAGAGGCAATACGAGCTTCTGAAGACGTCGGAAGAAACGATGACGTTACTTCCCTCATTCCTTGTCGCCGGCCCCGACCTCGTGTTGGAGGGAACAGGCTACGCCTTGTCCGAGTTTCGCGACGCATGCGAAGATGTTTTGATACGGCTTGGTCTGGACGAGAGCTATTATCCCAACAGCGATGGGGTCTTACTGGAAGACTTGATCGACAAGATGTTCGAAGGTTAGTCGAGCCATTCAGTCCATCGCAGCAGACTTATGGGTGGCCGCATACCGTCGGACATCCAAGGTGCCCGTACATCGATCATGAAGAATGTTCTACTGATCCTGCTGTGGCTTCCGATGATCGTGCTGGGTCACGTTCTGTCGGCACTGATCTTCAGGCAAGGGTCCTTGGTGAGCTATGTTTTCTTTATTGCGTGGCCAATTGCGAATTTCTGGGCTGCTTACAAGCTGTGTCGGAAGGGGTACGACATCCTGGTCATACGATTAGTATCCTTCTTCATGGTGGAGCTTGCGGCGCTAGTCGTCTTGCTCACCTATGCCGCATGAGGAGATCCGGTTTCGCTGGTTCGCTTGCGGTTCCGTTGAAGCGAGGACGTGTCAGTGATGAAATCCCAGCTCGTGCTCCGGTGGTGTGAACCGAACCTTCCGGACTTCGATCAGCTTATCGCCATCGAAGAGTCACTGATCGCTGTCATCGGTCAATATGGCGAGATTGACGGTCACGATGTTGGAGCGGCGGAGTGCGATATCTTCATCGAGACCCACGAACCGATGAATTGCTTCGACGCACTCCGGTTGGCATACGGTAGGGAGTCCTGGTTCGCTACGCTAACAGCGGGATATCGCCGCCTGGATGAGCGGGCTTACAAGCCTGTCTGGCCTGCCGGTATGGTCAGCTTCAAGTTGTCGTAGTCCATACGTACCCTCAATGTCTTTGCCGCATTCCATCGATTCGCTATGTCAAAAAACTTGATGTAAAAGAGCGCGGCCCTTTTCCATTTCACTCACCTCCATGAGTCTTCCTTGTTCACTGCACTGTTGTGGTATCGGTCATGAGTGCGCCTGACTACGGGGCATACGGAGTTTTTCTTGGAAGCGCACCTGGCATCGCTTACGGCTTATGGAACCTCTCTCGCGTTCAGCGGGTTGTGAGGGAAGCACAAAGGATCGCTCGCGATCACGGCGAGTGGTTGGATATCGATTCTTCCCCGTCGATTCGCTTCGACTACATATTCAGGCCTAAGCACTTCAGTCGCCCGGAAGACGGTGTTGGCGTTCGTCTGGCAAAGTCACGGCTGCTTTCGATTAGGCGCCAGGCGATGCGTCGCCATGTGGCCAGCGCGCTTTTCGCGGCCATCGGAGCCCTTTTGGGTGTCATGGCGGCTGTCGGCGTAGCATCCGGCCCATGAGGTAGATTATCTCCGGTCGCTCTCGCGATTCGTCAGATGCGCTGCGATGATACCCATCGACCATCGACCATCGAGGGAGCGGTCTGGCTTCAGATCACGAAGGATGTTTAAGGCAATGCAAATCCAAAGATTTCCATGGAAGGCCAGCCTGGCATTGGCAATCTCGTTCGTCGTTCACTACCTCGTCTACGCCTACCGATTCATGTGGTACTTGAGCTATCCGGATTTCGTCATGCTCATAGAGATCTACCTTGCCTTTATGGCGATTGTCGTCGCCGAATTCATCTTTGCTCCGACGTGGTGGCTCATGGGGTCTACAGCCTTTGCTTTAATGTTCATGCCAGCCGTCGCCCGTATCAACTACATACTTCCCGTCGGAATACTCTTTGGTGTAGTTGCGCTTGTATCGGCATGTCCATTCGTTGCAGTAGCTCTTTTGAGGAAGCGTAAACACACCGAAATTGTGTAGTCCTCCCCCGACAGACGTAAGCCAACCCCTCCTGAGAAAATAACCGTCGGCCCACCGGGCGGCCCCTGTCAGGAAGCGAACCGTGCATACGATGGATGAGATCGACTCAGGGGTCCTTACCCTCTTCGACGGTGGCCAGCCCGCTTGCCATGTCCTCCCGAGCAACCTCGTCGGCTGGACCAAGCAAGGCAACGCCCTGACGGTCATGTTGCGCGTAACCGGCGCGACGCGCGATATCGTCGAAGCGGTGCAAGTCTCCGTGGCCCCGGCCAACGCCGAGGCGCCTGCCGTGCTGGCATCGTGGATTCCGCCGGGCTCGCCCGATCAGCTTCGGCAGGCGCATGCCGAAGCGACCGTCGCCGCCCCAGGGTCGCGCCAGGCCTGACCGGCATCGTCAGCGTCGCTGACGAATCACTGAAACCCGGCAGGCATCGTGGACCCACGGCCTAGCCCGGTCGGTTCGCCCGCCGCATCGCGCGAATGACCAGCGCCGTGCCGGCCAATCCGATCACCAGACCCACGCCACCGCCCCAGAGCGAGCCGGGACGATCGTCGATGAGGTAGCCCAGCCCGAAGCCGAGCAGCGCGAAGAGGGGAATCGGTAGGCAACCCATCGAGCCATGCTACAAAAAAACATGGCCCTCGCGCTCACGCGGAGGGCCATGACGACCGTCCCTGGGTCGGGTGGTCAGACCACCAGGACGCGGCCCGGCGAAGCCGGCGCAGCGTCACCGCCGATGAAGGGGGGGATCGATCCTGATTCTAGGGACAGACGGCATCCTGCCGTCGGATCGGTCATCGGCGATACGTTGGCCCGCCGGTGTGGGCCGGTGGGCGTAACGCTATCTTCCTTGGCTGGTCCGATGACGGATATAGGAGGATTCTTAAAGTTGGCTGCTATTTTCCCTACAAGAGGGCCAGCTCAGACTTACGTAGAAGCGCGCTTACCGCGATTCTGCAGGCCCGGTGCAGCGACACGGCTGCCCTCCGGTCGATCCTTGTGCTTGCTGCCTGCGGGCCTCGCTTGGGGCGAGGAAGGCGGCAGACCGCGGCTGGCCAGGCTGCGCAGGTGGGCGCAGTCGGAGGAGCCGTAATCGCGTTTTCCCGGTGTGCGTCGCATAAACCTTCTCCAGTCGGACTCCCCGCCTTACGAGCAAGTTGCACCGAAAAGACGAAAGTTTGAGTGGCGTGCCGGTGAAGGTTCCGTGACAGCCGAAAACGTGCCAGACGCCTTAAAAAAGTTAAGGCGACGTGGAGGCCTTCGGCGGCATGCGCTGCAGTAGCTCGGTGGCTAGCGCTTCGTAGTTCTCGTCGAAGTGGTGCGAGCCCGGCTTCTTGTACACGGTGACGAACGACGGCAGTTTGGGATCGGTGCAGCCGCTGTCGTCCGCGTCCTCGGTGCCGTAGTAGCAGGCCATCGGTGGCCGGCCGCCCAGCGCCAGGATCGGCGGTATGGCGTCCGTGTGCACCACCGGGTTCAGCCACTGCAGGAAGTTGTGGGTGTGGGTGGTCCACCAGCCCTGCTGCATGTAGCCCTCGAGTTCGATCTCGAAATTCACGTCGCGGCTGGCCGACAACAGCACCAGCTGGGCCAGCTTCGCCCGGTTGTCGGGGCGTAGCCGGCCCACGATGGTCGGCAGCACGTCCGCACCGAACGAATAGCCGATCAGCAGCACGCGCTGCTTGTTCCACTGTTTGGTATAGCGATCCAGCAGGCCGTCCAGGTCGTGGGCGGATTCCTCCGGCGAGCGGTAACGCCAGAAATACTTGAAGGTGCTGACCCCGGCCACGGGAAGGCCCCGGCCGGTGAACACCGCGCCCAGGCGCTGGTCCAGATCCCACCAGCCGCCGTCGCCGGAATAGATGACCACCAGCAGGTCTTCCTGTCCGGCCGGCGCTGCGGCCAGTGCCGGCAGCTCCACGGTGGATTTCTCCATCGATGCGTGGGTCCAGGGGTGCCAGGCCAGCAGGGCCAGCACGATGGCACCGGCCACGCACGACAGCACGATACGCAGCACGTTCCTCTTCTTTGGCGTGCTCACCGGCGCACCACTCCACCCAGGCCACCGGAAATGAGGCTGGCCACGTTGGCCAGCGCCAGCGGCAGCGCGATGCCGCCGGGCACCGCGATATAGCGCGGCTCCCACTCGGGGTCGAACTTTTCCTTGTAGCGATGCAGGCCACGGAAGTTGTAGAAGCGCTCGCCGCGGCCGAACACCATGGCGCCGAAGCGGCTCCACAGGGGCGCGGTACGACGGTTCTGCAGGCCCGACAGGGGGGCCATGCCGAGGTTGAACCAGCGGTAGCCCTGGGCCTTGGACCAGGACATCAGCTCGATAAACAGGAAATCCATGATGCCGGAAGGGCCCTCGGGAAGGTGGCGCATGAGGTCGACGGACGCTTCTTCCATCGACGCGGTAAGGAACATGTTGGCGAAGGCTACCGGCTGGTCGCCCTGCCACACCACGGCCATCGGCGTGCGGGATAGATAGCGTTCATCGAACAGGCCCAGCGAGAAGCGCTTCTCGCGTACCTTCTTGTCGCCCATCCAGGCATCGGAGATGACCTTCAGGCGAGGCAGCAGCGCGGGCACGTCCTCCACGGGCACGATCTCCATGCGCAGGCCGTCGCGTTGCAGCTTGTTGACCGTGCCGCGCAGCGTCTTCTTCGACTTGCCGTCCAGGTTGAAGGTCTCCAGGCGGACGCGCGCTTCCTCGCCGATCTTAAGCAGGCTCATGCCCACGTCGAGGTAGAGGTCCAGGTCGGCCGGGCGCACCTGGTAGAACAGCGGCCAGCCGCCGGCTCGCTCGCATTCTTCGCGGAAGCTCCAGACCAGTTCGCGGCGGGCGTCTTCGTCGGTGCCTACGGGGTCGCCCATGGCCACCCAGCTGCGTCCTTCCACGTCGTACATGATGAAGGCACGGTCGTCCGGCGCGAAGCGCAGCATCTTGTCGCCGACCAGCGCCAGGTGGGCCTGGGCGGAGTCGAACGATTTGACCAGGGGCAGCACGCGGGCCAGTTCGGCGTCGCCGGGGCGCGTGCGGCGGGCGCGGGCCGGGCGGATCAGGTTGGCCAGGCCGAACAGCAGCAGCGCGGCGGTAGCGCCGACCAGCGCACGCAGCGCGCGGGGCGCGCCGCCATGGTGGAAGCTGAACTCCCACCAGAGGTTATTGCTGTATTCGACGTGCTTGAAGCTGAAGAACACCAGCCAGGTGGAGCAGGCCAACACCGCACCGATGGCCAGCACCCAGCCCGGCGAGAAGCTGGCACGGAACAGCGAGGCCCGGCGATAGAAGTGCCGGTGGGCCGGCGCCAGGGCCAGGGCCAGCAGCGACAGCAGGGTGGCTTCCTCGTAGTCGATGCCTTTGAGCATCGAAAGGATGGCGCCGAGCAGTAGCAGCACCAGCGTCAGCACGTAGGCGGCGTCCAGCCGTCGTTGCAGGCCGCGGGCCAGGATCAGCAGCATCATGCCGACCACGCTGGAGAGGAAGTGCGATACCTCCACCAGCGGCAGCGGCACGAACCCCCGCAGGATCTCCATGCGGCCCGGAATGGCCAGCGTGGCGCCGGAGAACAGCAGCACCGCGCCGGCGACCAGGGTCAGGCCGGCGAAGAACGGCGGCAGCAACCCGCTGAACCAGGGGGCGATCATGGCTGCGTGGCGCAGTGCGCGTATCTCGCGCCAGATCACCAGCACGGTGGCCACGCCCAGCGGAAGCAGGTAATAGACCGCGCGGAACGCCGCCAGCGAGCCGAGGATGGGCGCTTCCAGCCCGTGGTTGCCGGTGGCGCCAAAGCCGGCCAGCATCACCGCCTCGAATACGCCCAGGCCGCCGGGTACGTGGCTGATCAGGCCCGCCATCTGGGCCAGCACGAAGATGGCCAGGAAGTGGCCGAAGCCGCCGGAGATCGCCTCCGGCATCAGCACGTAGAGCACTCCCGAGGCGAGGCCCCAGTCCAGCGCGCCGATCAGGATCTGCCGCGCGGCCATGGCGGGCGTGGGCGTGGCGATCTCCCAGCGCCACAGGCGGATGGGCCGGCGCACGGTGAGCGACACCACGAACCACGCCAGCGGCACCAGCGACAGCACGATCGCCAGCGGAATCCGCAGGCCCGACAGGGGCACATCGGGCGGGATCGGCACGAGCAGCAGGGTGACGCCCGTGATCGCCGCCAGGCCCAGCCAGAAGCTGAGGGTGGTGTAGAGCACCACGCGGGCGATCTCGCCGGGGGTCAGCCCGGCCTGCACATAGAAGCGGTAGCGGATGGACCCGGACACCAGCAGCGACATGCCCAGCGCATTTGAGAAGGCATAGCTGATGAAGGAGATCAGGCCGACCCGGGTGGCCGGCAGCCGCTTGCCCACGCTGGCCAGGCCGAACCAGTCGTAGAGCGTCATCACCGCGAACCCGGCGCCGGTCAGCAGGATGGCAAGGGCGATGTCGCTGTTGGGCAGCGCATGCACATAGCCGCCGATCTGGCGATAGGTCACCTCGCTGGCCATGGCCTTGAGCGCCCACAGCGCCAGGCACAGCAGCACGACGGACAGCAGGGGACCGCCAGCGCGACGGAACAGGGTCACATAGAGCGCAGGCTTGCCGGCTAGCGGCTGGTCGTTCATCGGGAGCTCCGCCCTCGTTTCTTCTCCCACGGTGCCGTGGCTCCCACAGATATGGATCGTAAGGCCGGGTAGGGTGCCACAAGGCGCGTTCGCGCGGCAGATCGGCTTTTCCTACGGGGCCACGATAGCCGACATTCGGGGCCGAAGCTCAATCTAAGCTTCGGGAAAGCCTTACGTAAGCCCACCTGCTTACCCTCGTGCTCGAACCCGGGCGTATAGGCGACCGGCCTTTTCCTGCGAGGCGTCATGACTTCTGTTTCGTCGGCCCCCGGTGCGCTGCGCCAGCGCTTCCGGCCGTTGGTCTGGTACGGCATCCTGTTCGTGGGCGTGGCGTTCCTCGTCCGTCTCATCCTGCTGGTCAAGACGGGGCACGAGATACCGCCGAGCCCGGGCAAGTGGCTTTACCTGTTCCTGGTCGGCTTCGGCTACGACGTGGTCGAGTACGTCTATTTTGCCTGGCCGATGCTGCTGGTGCTCTGGCTGCTGCCCCGGCGCGCCTATGTGTCCCGCTGGGGCCACCGCATCTTCCTCGGTTTCTGTTTCATTCTCGCGTTCGTCGTGCTTTACCTCGGCGCGGCGGAGCTGGTGTTCTGGGGCGAGTTCAGCGCGCGCTTCAACTTCATCGCCGTGGATTACCTGGTCTACACCCACGAGGTGGTCGGCAACATCCGCGAGTCGTACCCGATCGTCACCTGGTCGCTGATGCTGCTGGCCGCGACCGTCGCCGTGGTGTTCTTCAGCCGGCGCATGCTCGCCGCGCGTGACGATGGCTCGCGTTTCGGCGCGCGCAGCCTCGTGGTGGCCGTATGGCTGGTGCTTACCGTGGTGGTCAGTTTCGCCGTCGATGGCACCATGAAGGATCGCTCGGACAATAACTACGTGAACGAACTGGCCGGCAACGGCCCGTACCAGTTCGTCGCCGCGTTCCGCGAAAACGAGCTGGATTATGCGAAGTACTACCCGACCCTGCCGGATACGGCCATGTTCGCCAACCTGCGCAAGCAGCTGAAGACGCCGGACGCCACGTTCGCCAGCGACGATCCGATGGACATCACGCGGCGCATCGCCGGCGACGGTACGGAGCAGAAGCTCAACGTGGTGCTGATCAGCGTCGAAAGCCTGTCGGGCGATTACGTCGAGGGCCTGGATGTCAGCAAGCACAAGCACCTGACCCCCAACCTCGACGCCCTGGCGTCGAAAAGCCTGTTCTTCAGCCAGTTGTACGCCAACGGCACCCGCACGGTGCGCGGGCTGGAAGCGCTGGCGCTCTCGGTGCCGCCGACGCCCGGCGAATCCATCGTCAAGCGCCCGGACGACGAGAACCTCTGGTCGCTGGCCGACGTGTTCAACGGCAAGGGCTATACCTCCGAGTTCCTCTATGGGGGTTACGGCTACTTCGACAACATGAACCATTTCTTCGCCAACAACGGCTACACGGCGGTGGACCGCAACGCCATCGACAGCAAGGACATCCATACCGAGAACGTCTGGGGCGTGGCCGACGAGGACCTGTTCTCGTTGGTGATCAAACGCATGGACGCCTCCTACGCGAAGGGCAAGCCGTATTTCGGGCACGTGATGACCACGTCCAACCATCGCCCGTTCACCTTCCCCGAAGGGCGCGTGTCACTGCCGCAGGGGCGTCGCACCGCTGCGGTGGCGTACACCGACTGGGCGCTGGGCGATTTCCTGAAACGCGCGGCGACCAAGCCATGGTTCAAGGACACCGTGTTCGTCATCACCGCGGACCATTGCGCCACCAGCGCCGGCAAGACCAGCCTGCCCGTGGATCGTTACCACATCCCGCTGTACATCTACTCGCCCGCGCACATTGCGCCGGGGCGAGTGGACCGCCTGATGAGCCAGATCGACATCCCGCCGACCGTGCTGGGCCTGCTGCACTTCAGCTACACGTCGCGCTTCTACGGCTACAACCTGTTCAAGCTGGAGCCCGGGCGCGAGCGCGCCTTCATCAGCACCTACCAGGAGCTGGGCTACCTGCGCGGCGACACGCTGACCTCGCTGGTGCCGCGCCAGCCGGTGAAGCAGATGCTGCCGCAACGCGATACGGGCGATGCCACGCCCGTCACGTCCGTCAACCAGGCCGATGCGGACGCCGCGATCACCTATTACCAGTCGGCGGCCTATCTGTTCACCAAGGGCCTGATGAAGCACGGCGCGCCGCACCAGACGGCGGCCACGCCTTAGCCAGGCCAAGCCGCGGTACGGCTACGCATGCCGTGGGTCGTCACGATCCACGGCATGCCTGCCGAGCCGGTTACGCCGCCGTATCGACCAGCACCAGCTCCGCATCCGTCGTCGCCGTGATGCTCAGCCGCGTCTCGTCGCGGATCGCCGCGCCGTCGCCCTTGTCCAGCACCTGCCCGTTGACCTGCACCGAACCGAAGGCCGGCACCATGTACGCATAGCGGCCCTCGCCCAGGGCGTACTCGATGGTCTCACCCGCCTTGACGCTGGCGCCGAGCACGCGGGCATCGGTGCGGATCGGCAAGGCTTCGCCGTCGCCCGGCATGCCGCTGGCCAGCGTGATGAACTGGCCCGAGCGCTCTCCCTTCGGGAACGGACGGGTGCCCCAGGACGGTGCCTTGCGCTCGCCGTCGGGAATGATCCAGATCTGGAAGATGCGCGTTGTCTCGTTTTCCGCGTTGTATTCCGCGTGGCGGATGCCGGTGCCGGCGCTCATCACCTGCACGTCGCCCGCTTCGGTGCGGCCCTTGTTGCCCAGGCTGTCCTCGTGGGTGATGGCGCCTTCGCGCACATAGGTGATGATCTCCATGTCCGAGTGCGGGTGCGCCGGAAAGCCGGCGCCCGCGGCGATGGTGTCGTCGTTCCAGACGCGCAGCGCGCCCCAGCCCATGCGTGCCTCGTCGCGGTAGGACGCGAACGAGAAATGGTGCTTCGCATCGAGCCAGCCGTGGTTCGCGCCACCGAGTGTGGCAAAGCGGCGAATGTCGATCATGTCGTGCTCCCCCGGCAATACCGGACTGGATGAGTGGATGGGTGCATTTTCCTCCTCCGCGCGCGCCACGGCGCATCGCTGGCCGGAACGGACTGTTTCCGTGGTGAGCCCGTGGGTTGCAATCCGGGCGTCCGCCGCCCATCTGGAATCATCGGCGGTTCGTCCGCCCCCCTTATTGTCGAGGTGTGCTCGGATGATTCCGTTTTCGGTACTGGACCTTTCCCCCGTAGCGCGTGGTTCCACGCCGGGCGACTCGTTGCGCCACTCGCGCGACCTGGCCCGGCACGCGGAGTCGCTGGGCTTCCACCGTTACTGGCTGGCCGAGCACCACAACATGACCGGTATCGCCAGCGCGGCGACGGCCGTGGTGATCGGCTATATCGCCGAGGGCACGCACAGCATCCGCGTGGGCTCGGGTGGCATCATGCTGCCCAACCACTCACCGCTGGTGATCGCCGAGCAGTTCGGCACGCTGGCGTCGCTCTACCCGGGGCGGATCGACCTGGGCCTGGGCCGTGCACCCGGCACCGACCAGGGCACGGCACGCGCGCTGCGCCGCTCGATGGGCCCCAGTGACGACCGCTTCCCCGACGATGTGCAGGAACTGCAGATGTACCTCGGCCCGCAGCGGCCCGGGCAGACCGTGCGCGCCGTGCCCGGCATGGATACCAACGTGCCGCTGTGGCTGCTGGGCTCCAGCCTGTTCAGCGCCCAGCTGGCGGCGCACCTGGGGCTCCCCTTCGCCTTCGCCTCGCACTTCGCGCCGGACATGATGATGAAGGCGCTGGAAGTGTACCGGCACATGTTCCGGCCGTCCGAGGTGCTGGACAAGCCCTACGCGGCGCTCGGCATCAACGTGGTCGCCGCGGATACGGACGCGGAGGCCCGTCGCCTGTTCACGTCGCAGCAGCAGGCATTCTGGAACCTGCGCCGCGGCGCGCCGGGGCAGCTGCCGCCGCCGGTGAACTCGATGGACGGCGTGTGGACGTCCATGGAGAAGGCCCAGGTGGACCATGCGCTGTCCTGCGCCGTGGTCGGCTCGCCCGACACCGTGCGCGACGGCCTGGCCGCGTTCATCGCGCGCACCGGCGCCGACGAGCTGATCATCACGGCGCAGGTCTTCGATCACGAGGCGCGCAAGCGTTCGTACACCCTCGTGGCCGAGCAACGCGCCGCCCTGGCCGAACGCGCCGCGGCCTGAGCGCGTGCGCGTCGTGCTCGACACCAATGTGTGCCTGGATGCGTTCGTTTTTGCCGACCCGAACGCGGCGGCGCTGGTCGGGGCCATGGTGTCGGGCACGCTGCACGCCGTGACGCGTCCGGATTGCCGGGACGAGTGGCTGAAGGTGCTCGACTACCCTGCGTTGAAGCTGGACCCCCCACGCCGGGCCGCCGCAGCGGCCGCGTTCGATCGTCTGGTCACGCTGTTGCCGCATGAAGCCACGGCCACGCGGCTTCCGCGCTGCCGCGACCCGGACGACCAGAAGTTCCTGGAGCTGGCGTCGACCGCCGGCGCGGGCCTCCTGTTCTCGCGCGATGCGGAAGTGCTGAAGCTGGCACGACGCGCCGCGCGCGACAGCGGGTTCCGGATCCTGCGTCCGCAGGACTGGGCGCCGGAACCCCTGCCTGGCCTTAGTCCCGCGGAACCAGCGCGATGAGGTTGCGCAGGCTGTAGTAGTGGTCGTGCCGTGGCCAGTCCACGGAGGCGATGGCCTTGTGCCCCGCGGCCCACGGCTCGTTGTCCAGCAGCACCTCGATCTTGCTGCTGCCGTCGCCCACGTTGCCGTAGAACACGCGGATCCAGTGCACGTCGCCGGTCAGCGGGGCCGTGGCGATCGCGGCCTCCAGTGCGGAGAACCCCTCCTCGGGAATCTCCACCGGTGCGTCCTTCTCGCCGCGCACCGTGAAATCGCCCACGTAGAGGGTAAAGCGCTGCGTGCCGGCGGACACCTCGCGCACGTCCAGCTTGTCCTTGTCCACGGTGTGCCAGCAGGCCGCCAGCACCACGTAGAAATCGTTGCGCGCGAAGCTGTCCAGCGCGTCGCGGCAACCGGCCTTGCCGCCGCCGTTGCCACCGAAGCTTTCCTCGATGGTGCGTTCCTCGTCGAGGACGATATCGATGTCCAGGCGGCCCATGCCGCCCTCCTTGCCCTCGTGCCAGATGCCGCGCAGCGCCGGGTAATCGTCGCCTTCGGTAAGCAGCCAGTCCTCGTCGGGCTCGAGCGGGATCGCGTGTTCGGCAAAAAGGTCGATCAGGTGGTTCTGGATAAGACGGTCCATGGGTCGTCCGGTGGGGGAATGGGAGGATTATGCGTCTTCGACGCGCTTGCCGAGTGCGACAGCCGCAGCGGGGTTGCGTTCCTTCGCGGCGGAAATGAAATACACGAACACGTCGCGGCCTGGGCCGGGCGCCAGCGCCTCGCACACGTGTGGCAGGTCGGTCGGATCGCCGCCGGCTTGCCAGTCGCTCGCATGCGACGCCCATGCCTTCAGCTCCCTGGCGGGATAGCCGTTCGTCTCCTTCGCCCGGCTGCGCATCAGACGCGCGTACACGAAGGGCCCCGTGAGGTCGGCGAACGACGGATGGTCGGGCGAGTCGGTGAACACGGTGGCGACACCGCGCTGGCGCGCCAGGGCCAGCCAGGCCGGGTCCATGAAGCTGTCGTGGCGCACTTCCACGGCATGGCGCAGGGCCAGGCCGCCGTGGCGGTCGGGCAGGAGGTCGAGGAAGGCGGTCATGTCGTCGGGATCGAAACGCCGCGTCGGCAGGAACTGCCAGAGCACGGGGCCCAGTCGATCGCCCAGGCCCACCGCACCGTCGAGGAATCGGCCGATGCGCTCACCGGTGCCCGCCAGCGCGCGGCTCTGCACGATGTGCCGCGGCGCCTTCACCGAGAAGACGAACCCGTCAGGGGTCTCCGCCGCCCAGCGCCGGTAGATATCGATCCCGGGCGAGCGGTAGTAGGTGCCGTTGATCTCGATGGTGGACACCTGCCGACTGGCGTACTCCAGCTCGCGCTTTTGCACCAGCTCGTCGGGATAGAACAGCCCGCGCCAGGGCACGTAGGTCCAGCCACCCATGCCCGTGCGGACATGGCCGGAGGCCCGCGGCGTCGCGGGGGAACGTCGGGTCGCCATGGTCGGAGCCTCCGGGAGGGTCAGCTCAGCGCGGTGGGCTGCTCAAACGGCAGGTCGATGGCGCCGGTGGCGCGGATCTCGCGCTGCGACCGTTCCAGCGCATCGCCCTCGCCGTCCACCACCACGAGGATGCGGCCCGCCTCGATCTCGCCCTCGAATTTCTGGCGCACCGGGTCCGGTGCGGAGGCGCCCATCAGCGCACTGGTCCATGCGCCGACCAGGGCGCCCGCCGCACCCGCCGCCACCGCGCCGGCGATGGTCACGCCAAGCGGGGGGATCGCCATGGCGACCAGGCCGGCCAGGATGCCGGTGGCGCCACCTTCGGCCAGCCCACGCGCGGCAGCGGGGGCGAAGTCGGAGTGCTCGTCCTTGCGGTGCTCGGGAATGGCATCCAGCTCGATGTCGTGCCGCGCGATGAGCGACAGGTCCGCGTCCGGAATGCCCGCATCGCGGGCGGCGCGCATGGCTGCGCGCGCCTGATCCAGACCGGACGTGCTGTAAACGTGGCGGGTCTTCATCGCATGTTCCTCGGGCACGTGGGTTGGCCATCCTTCCGCCCGTGGGGTCGACCCGGTGTGATGGGAGGGTCAATCGCCGGGTTCCCGCGTGTTGGTGGTGTTTGATTCGAGAATCATTCGCACTTACGATGGCCGCCTTTCCCGCCCCGTCGGACCGACACCATGGCAGCTCACCCGCGCCGGCTACGCCGCTGGCTGAAGACGCTGCACCTGTGGCTGGGCCTCACGCTGGGGTTGCTCCTGGCGCTGGTGACCCTGTCGGGCAGCGTGCTGCTGTTCGAGCAACCGCTATTCGCGGCCACGCACCCCACCCTGGTGGCGCGTCCCCTGCCAGACCTGGCGACACAGGGCCACTCGCTGTCCGCGATGCTCGCCACGCCCGCCGCCAGGGGGTGGCGCGGGGTGTCGCTGCCCGATCATGACCTTCCCGTATGGCAGGCCCAGGAACGTGGCGGCAACCGTGCGTATTACGACGCCACCACCGGCGCGCTCCTGCTGCGGCGCCCGCAGGCCGGCGACCCCTTGCTGGTGCTGCTGGACTGGCATACGCACCTGCTCGGCGGTGAGCTGGGTGAAACGGTGCTCGGTGTGGTGGCCTGCACGGGGCTGTTCATGCTGTTTTCGGGCGTCTGGCTGTACTGGCCCGGCCGCCAGCGCGCGTTGCGGCACCTCCGGCCGCACACCCAGCCGCCGCTGCTGCGCTGGGCGAGCTTCCATCGCGCGGTGGGTGTGGTCGCCCTGCCCCTGCTGATCGTGATGATCGGTACCGGCACCACGATGGCGTACCGGGGCGCCGTGCGTAACGGGCTGGCGGCGGCCTTCGCCGAGCCGGCGCGCCCCCGGCCGCCGAAAACCGCGCCGGTGCAGGGGCCGGTGGACTGGGCGGCCGTGCTCGTGGCGGCCCAGGCCGCTGCGCCCGATGCGGCGATCACCCGGCTGATGCTGCCCTCGAAGGACAACGGCACGGTGGTGGCGCGCATCCGTCGCCCCGGCGAATGGAACCCCGCCGGGCGCAGCGCCCTGTGGATCGATCCGCGGACGGCCACGGTGATCGGGGGCGACGACGCCACGACGCTGGGCACCGGCAGCCGGCTGGCCAACGCCCTGTTTCCGATCCATTCCGCCGCTGTGGGTGGCCTGACATGGCGCATCGTGGCCTGTGTCGGCGGGCTGCTGCCCACCTTCCTGCTGGTTACCGGGGTGCTGTTCTGGCGCCGTCGGCTGAAACGCCCCGCCGCCACGGGTTGACCGCGGACGCCGCCGGTCGGCGCGCGATCAGCCTTGCGCGGCCAGCGTGGCCGCGATGCGTGCATCCTTCTCGGCCCACAGCGTGTTGATCCACGCCTGGAACTGCGCGCGGAACGCGGCGTCGCCCTCGTAGTCGCCGCGCATGGCGGCGGGAATGGGCAACCGGCGAATGTGCACGCGTACCTCGCGGATGCGGCCGGCGATCATGTCCATCATGGAGGTAGGGCCGTCCGGATAGACGATGGTCACGTCGAGGATCTGTCGGATCGCCTCGCCCATGGCATCGATGACGAACGCCACGCCGCCCGCCTTCGGGCGGAGCAGGTGCGTATAAGGCGAGCCCTGCGCATCGTGCTTGGTGCGGGTGAACCGGGTGCCCTCGGTGAAGTTCATGATCGCCACGGGCAGGTGACGGAATTTCTCGCAGGCGCGACGCGTGGCTTCACGATCCTTGCCGCGCAGTTCCGGACGCGCTTCGATCTCCTGGCGCGAGTGCCGCTTCATGAACGGAAAATCCAGCGCCCACCAGGCGGGCCCCAGCAGCGGCACCCAGATCAGCTGGCTCTTGAGGAAGAAACGCATGAACGGAATGCGCCGGTTGAACACCTTCTGCAGCGCGGGGATGTCCACCCAGCTCTGGTGGTTGCATACCACGAGGTAGTTCTCGCGCGGGCTGAGGTCCTGGTCGCCTTCCACGCGCCATTGCGTGCGGGTGAACACGCCGAACATCCAGCCGTTCACGCCCAGCCAGCTTTCCGCGATCCCCACCAGCACGCGCGACACGGCGTGACGGAACCCGCGCAGCGGCACGATGAGTCGGATCACCGTCAGCAGCAGCAACGGCGTGACGTGCAGCACCGTGTTGACGAGCAGCAGCAGGCAGGCGAGAGGAATGCGCAGGAAGGCGGGAAGCGAGGCGAGCATGAAGGGCCGGCTTGGTGAGGATGCCGCAGTTTACCCCGTGCACGCCCGTGGGTAAGTGACCCCGCGCAGGTCAGGGTGGGTCACTTGCCGGCGAGTTTGCGGCTGACGGCGGCGAGGTCCTGGCGAAGTGCGTCGATCCCATCCCAGGGGTCCTTCTTCAACCGGGCCAGGCGCTTGGGCACCGAGTGGATATCGAATGCCGCACCGGAGCGCACCTTGCCCAGTTCCTCCCAGCGTAGCGGCACGGCCACCGGCGCGCCGGGGCGGGACCGCAGCGAATAGGACGCCACGGCGGTGGCGCCCCGTCCGTTGCGCAGGTAATCGACGTAGATCCTGTCCTTCCGGAGCCGCTTGGCGGCGGTGGCGACGAACTCCAGCGGATGCGCCTCGGCCAGCGCGTCGGCGAAGCCCCGCGCGAACGCCTTGACCTCCTTCCAGCCCGCGCCGGGACGCAACGGCACCACCACGTGCAGGCCCTTGCCACCGGTGGTGCGTACGAACGAGGTGAGGCCCAGTTCGGCCAGGAAGCCCCGGGTCATGCGTGCCGCCGCCACGACGCGCGCCCAGGCCACGCCGTCGCCGGGGTCCAGGTCGAACACCACGCGGTCCGCGCGGTCGGCATCGTCCACGTGCGAGCCCCACGGGTGGAATTCCACGGCACCGAACTGCACCAGTTCGATCACGCCCGCCGCATCGCGCGGGTAGAGGTAATCCGCGGTGGCCCCGGTTTCTTCCTTCAGTCGCGCGACCCCGACGTGGTCCAGGCCGGCCATGACGTGCTTCTGGAAAAAGCAGGGTGAATCGATACCGCCGGGGCAACGGATGGTGGACGTGGGGCGATCGTGAATGCCCGGAAGCAGCCACGCCATCACGGCCTTGTAGTAATCCACGACGTCCTGCTTGGTCAGCCCGTCGGCAGGGAACACCTTCCGATCCGGATGCGTGATGACGACGGTATCGGTATCGGCGGCCGGAGGAGGGGCATGCCCGGTGCGTCGCTTCGCTGCCGGTTTCTCCGTCGCCCGCGTGGACGGCTTCGTGGCCTTCTTGGCGGTGGCCTTCTTTGCGGCGGCCTTCGTGCGGGTAGCTTTCGGCGCGGCACGATCGCTGTCGCGAAGGTCGTCGGGTGACTTGTCCATACGCAGTGTCCTCAAGCTGGGCTGGCGCAGCAGATCCTTGTTGCCGATGCCGCGGTAGTACACCTCGGCCACCACGGTGGGCGGTACCCACAGGGCGCCGCGGAGCATGGGATCCACCGCATCGATGCGGACCGTCGGTGTCTTCGACCCACCTTTGGCAAGGGTGTCGCCCAGTTCACGCAGCATCGCGTCGGTGAAGCCGGTGCCGACACGGCCCGCGTACGTCCAGCCGCCGTGCGGATCGGGGCGGGCCAGCAGCAGCGAACCGAATGACAGCCGCGATCCCTTGGCCGGGGTGTAGCCGACCACGGCGAATTCGTCGCTCTCCAGCCGCTTGATCTTCTGCCAGTCGTCGCCGCGACCGCCGCGATAGCCACCGTCGACGCGCTTGGCGACGATGCCTTCCAGCTTCTGTGCCATCGCCATGGCGAACACGTCGTCGCCGTGGCCCACGGTATGCGAACTGAGGTTGAGGTGGGCCGGCGCGTGGGCGAGCATGCGCGCGAGCAGCGCCTTGCGTTCGATCAGCGGCACGCGGCTGAGGTCATGGCCCTGCAGGTAAGGCAGGTCGAACACCATGTACACCAGCGGGGCATGCGCCTCGCCCGACAACGTGCGTTGCAGGGCGTTGAAATCGCTGCGGCCCTCGCTGTCCAGGGCGATCAGTTCGCCGTCCAGCCGCGCACTGTCCAGGCCCAGCGCATCGATCGCCTGGACGATCTCCGGCACGCGATCGTTCCACGGCAGGCCGTTGCGCGACCACAGGTGGGTGGCGCCGTCGGCCACGGCGGCCACGATGCGGTAGCCGTCCCATTTCACCTCGTGCAGCCACGCCTCGCCCTGCGGTGGGGATTCGCGCAGCCGGGCGAGTTGCGGGGGGAAGAAGTCGCCCGACGCCCTGGCCTTGCGCGCGCCGTCCAGCGCGGCCGCCGCCTTGGCAAGGGTGGCCACGGAGACGCGGCGCGTCGTGGGCGTGGCCTTCCGGCGCGCCGTGGAGCGGCTCGCGGCGGCACGGGTGGCGGGTGTCTTCGCCGCCCGCCGGGTGCTTTCGCGCATCGTGGCGTCGAGCAGGTCGTCGGCTTCCACCTCGCCGGCATAGGCGTCGTCAGCCTTGATCAGGAACCACGCCGGCTGGCGCTCCTTCCTGCCGCTGCGGACGAGGTGCCAGCGGCCCTTGAGGCGTTCGCCGAACAGTTCGAACTCCAGGTGGCCCTTGGCCAGCTGGGCTTCCGCATCGCCACGCGTGGCCCAGACGCCCTTGTCGAACAGGTCGACGTGGCCCTTGCCGTAACCTTCGTCGATGTCGCCCTCGAAGTCCGCGTACGACACCGGATGATCCTCGACTTCCACGGCCAGGCGCTTGACCTTCGGGTCGTAGCTGGGCCCCTTGGGCACCGCCCAGCTGCGCAGGGCGTCACCCACCTGCAGGCGGAAATCAAAATGCCGGTGCGATGCGTGATGCAGCTGCACCACGAAGATGGCACGGCCGCCGCGTGCCGAGTCTTCCGGCGCGGGTTCACGGGTGCGCCCGAAGTTCCGCTTGCGCTTGTACTCGTGCAGGCTCATGCCTGGATCATTGGTGAGCCCCGGTGAATGAGCCGTGCAGCGAGCGGAACGCCGACATCCCGATTTCAGAACCGTCGTATGGGGTGGCCCGGGGCACGCGAGCACAGTTACGGGAGCCCTCTTCCACGCGGTGCACCCATGTCGACCCGTCCTGCTCCTGCTTTCGTCCTCGCCCCTTTCGCTACCGTCTCCTTTGCCTTCGTCTGCCTCGTCGTCTCGCCGGAAGCTTTCGCGGGCTGCCTGTCGCATCCCTCGCAGGGCATCGCGCAGCCGTTGTCCTTCGGCACCGTGTCCGTCGCGGCGGATGCGCCCGTCGGCGCGGTGATCGCCGAACGAACCACGGCCGCCTGGAGTTCGCCCGCCTTCAAATGCGTCAAGCCGAGGCGAACGGGCAGCCTGGCCCTGTTCAACACGCCGGCCGCGGGGGGCGATAACGTCCACGCCACCAACCTTCCCGGCGTGGGCATCCGCGTCTACTTCTACAACAGCAACTATGGTGAGCGCGTACTGCCAGAGCGCGAATTCATTCCCTGGACCTTCAAGGCCCAGCTGACCAGCGCGCATTTCCGCGTGCAATTGATCAAGACGGGACCCATTCCCGACGGCGGCAGCCTCCTCTACGGCACGCTGGCCCACGCCGGCTACGACGACCAGGCGCAGGTCCGGGTCGACCTCGTTCAGGGCCGCGTCGAGCCGCAACGCCCCACCTGCGCCTTCGCCGCCAAGCGGCTGGTGTTCGCCCTGGGGAAGGTGGATGCGCGCGATCTCGCCGTGGCCGGCAGCAGCGCATGGGCTACGCAGTCGCTGGTGGTCACCGGCTGCACGGGTGCCACCCAGATACTGATGACCTTCCGTGGCACGCCCGATGCGCGGCAGGCGTCGCTGTTCCAGCTCGATGGGCCCGGGGCGGCGGGCGGGGTGGCGGTGGAACTGCGCAGTGTCGATCCCGATGTCCAGGCCATCCCCAACGATCCCGCGCCCCTGGTGTTGCCCGCACCGAGCGAGGGGCAGGCGTTCGGTTTCCGCGCCCGCTACCGCACCACGGGTGCCGCGCTGGTGCCAGGCACCGCCAACACTCGCATCACGGTCAACGTCGCCTACCGATAACCCCGCGGCGGCGCGCGGAGCCACGTCCAGAGTTGTCGCCACGCGCCCGCCGTGGCTAGGCTGGTCCTTCGATCGCCACGAAGCCCCCGCCCATGCGCCGTCCCGCTGCTCCCGCCGTGCACCTGCCCCGCCGCCGTTTCGTGCAGGGGCTGACCGTCGCCGGCATCGGTTTAGGTGCCGGCATCGTTCGGCCCGTATCCGCCACCCGCGCAATGGCACCGGTGGCGCCGCTACGCGGCAGCACGATGGATCTTGACGTGCGCGAGGCGGCGGTGGACTTCACCGGCCGCGCGCGTCGCGCCGTCACCGTCAATGGCGGCGTGCCCGGCCCTACCCTGTACTGGAAAGAAGGCGACACGGTGCAGCTGCGCGTGCACAACCGGCTGGACGTCGTGACGTCCATCCACTGGCACGGCCTGGTCGTGCCGGCCGACCAGGACGGCGTGCCGGGCCTGAGCTACGACGGCATTCCCGCGGGCGGCAGCTTCACCTACCGCTTTCCGCTGAAACAGTCGGGCACCTACTGGTACCACTCGCACAGCCGCTTCCAGGAACAGAGCGGACTGTACGGTGCCATCGTCATCGCACCCAGGGACGGCGAACGCCATGCGGCCGAGCGCGACCACGTCCTGCTGATCAGCGACTGGACCGACGAAGACCCGGAGCGGGTCTACGCGAAACTGCGCACGCGCAGCGACGTCTACAACACCGGTCGCCCCACGGTGGGCGACTTCCTGCGCGACGCGCGCGAGAAGGGTTTCGGCGATGCCATGGCCCTGCGCCGCATGTGGAACCGCATGCGCATGAACATGACGGACCTGGCGGATGTCTCCGGCGCCACCTACACCTACCTGATCAACGGTGCGCCGCCCGCCGCCAACTGGACCGGCCTGTTCACCCCCGGTGAGCGCGTGCGCCTGCGTGTCGTCAACGGGTCGTCCAACTCCATCTTCGACCTGCGCATCCCGGGGCTGCGCCTGCGCGTGGTCGCTGCCGACGGGCAAGACGTGGTGCCGGTCGAGGTGGACGAGCTGCGCCTCTCGGCGGCCGAGACCTATGATGTCATCGTCACGCCCACGGATGATCGCGCGTACACCATCGTGGCGCAGTCCATCGACCGCTCCGGCTACGCGCGCGCCACCCTGGCGCCGCGCCAGGGCATGATCGCACCGGTGCCGCCGCTGGACCCCCGGCCCCGGCTGGCCATGCGCGACATGATGGGCGCCATGGCGGACGACGCCGACCAGGGCGGCGACATGGTCATGGCCGAGCACGCGCGGTCCGAGTACGGCCCGGGTGTGGACATGCGGGTGGACATGCCGCGCACCAACCTCGACGATCCCGGTGTCGGCCTGCGCGAGCGTTCCCATCGCGTGCTGACCTATGCCGACCTGCATACGCTCGGTGGTGCGCTGGATACGCGCGAGCCCGGGCGCAGCATCGAGCTGCACCTTACCGGCAACATGGAACGCTACACGTGGTCGTTCGACGGGCTGCCGTACTCCGCGGCAAGGCCGGTGCACTTTCGCGCCGGCGAGCGACTGCGCGTCACGCTGGTCAACGACACGATGATGAATCACCCGATCCACCTGCACGGCATGTGGAGCGAGCTCGAATCGCCCTCGGGCACCTTCCAGGTGCGCAAGCACACCGTCAACGTGCAGCCGGCGCAACAGGTCAGCTATGCCGTCACGGCGGACAACCCGGGGCGCTGGGCGTTCCACTGCCACATGCTTTACCACATGGAGGCGGGCATGTTCCGCGAGGTGGTGGTCTCGTGACGCGGTGGATCGTGGGGTCGCTGCTCGCCCTCGCCCCGTGCCTGGTCCAGGCGCAATCGAGCATGGGCGACATGTCGATGGGCTCGATGCAGGGCGGTAGCGCGCCGGCCACCGCGCGTAGCGGCGACTGGTCCGACGAGGTAGCGCCGATGTCCGCGCATGGCATGTCGATGATGGACATGGACGATAACGCGTCCGCGGGCACGCTGCTGCTGGACCGCCTGGAATCGTTCGCGGGCCAGGGCGCGCATGGGCAGTCGTGGGAGGCCCAGGGCTGGTACGGCAACGACCGCGACAAGCTGGCCTTTCGCAGCGAGGGCGATCGCGCCGACGGTTCCACCAGCGGCGACGCCACGCTCGCGTGGAGCCACGCGGTAGCCGCCTTCTGGGATGCCCAACTGGGCGTCCGTCACGATATCGGGGCGGGACCGGAGCGTAACTGGCTGGCTGCGGGTGTGCAGGGACTCGCCCCGTACTGGTTCGAGATCGAGGCCACCGCCTACGCGGGCCCCGGCGGGCGCACGGCCGCACGCTTACGCGCGGAATACGAACTGTTGTTCACCCAGCGGCTGATCCTGCAGCCCGAGATCGAAGTGAACGCGTACGGCAAGGATGACAAGGCTCGCGGTATCCGCGCGGGCGTGTCGGGTGTCGAAGCAGGCCTGCGGCTCCGCTACGAAATCCGCCGCTCGGTGGCGCCTTACGTCGGCATCGCCTGGGAACACCTGACGGGCGGCACGGCGGATCTAGCCGCCGGCCAGGGGCGTCGTGTCACCGATCGACGATGGGTGGCCGGCATCCGCCTGTGGTTTTGATCCGGGTATAAATCCTGGCTTTTGGATGCCTTCACAATTTATTTGTGACGTGGATCACATTCGTAACTTAATATTGCCGCAAAGGCGCTGACTCGTTCGAACGAGCCGCGCCGAGTCCAGGGGGGCTCCCGGATATCCGTCGTTCTGCTCGGCTTCCTTGCCGGGTGCGCCCCTGCGTGTGCATGCGCCCCGAAACCAAGGTTGCCCGAAATGAATCGTATCTATCGCCTGTGCTGGAACGTCGCCACCTCGCAATGGGTGGCCGCCAGTGAGCTCGCTCGTGGCAGCCGCCCCGCCGTGCCGGGTACGACGACCCGGACAATCGGTCCGCGAGCGTCGTCGATCGCCCTGGCCATCGCCCTGGCGCTGGGCGCCGGCGTGGCGCATGCCGGCCAGACGGGCGGCCAGGTGGCAGCGGGTACCGGTGTGATCCACCAGGACGGCGCGGTCACGACAGTCAACCAGACCAGCCAGCGCTTGTCGCTGAACTGGCAGAGCTTCGACATCGGCGCGAACGAAACAGTCAACTTCGTGCAGCCGGGCCGCGATGCCATCGCGGTGAACCGGATCCTCGGCAACAAGGCGTCCGACATCTACGGCCACCTCAACGCCAACGGGCAGGTGTGGCTGATCAATCCCAACGGCGTGCTGTTCGGGGAAGGCGCGCAGGTGAACGTGGGCGGCCTGGTGGCCTCCACGCTCGACACCTCCGACGACGCTCCCGGAACCTCGTTGCGCCGTTTCAGCGGCGACGGCAAGGGCAGCATCGTCAACAAGGGCAGCCTGCGTGCTGCCAGCGGTGGTTACATCGCCCTGCTGGGCAATACCGTCTCCAACCAGGGGACGGTGTCGGCGCAGCTGGGTACGGTGGCCATGGGTGGTGGCAGCGCCGTGACCCTGACCTTCGACGGCAGCCGCCTGATGCACCTGCAGGTGGACCGCAGCACGCTGGATAACCTGGTGGAAAACCGCCAGCTGGTGCAGGCCGATGGCGGCCGGGTGTTCATGACCGCCGGCGCGGCGGATTCGCTGCTGGCCAGCACGGTGAACAACACCGGCGTGGTACGCGCGCAGACGGTCGAGAACCGCCACGGCCAGATCGTCCTGCTGGGCGGTATGGCCGCCGGCCATGTCGAGGTGGCCGGCACGTTGGACGCCAGCGCCCCGCACGGCGGCGACGGCGGCAGCATCGAGACGTCCGGCGCCTTCGCCCACATCGGCGCGGCCACCATCACCGCCGCCGCGCCCAAGGGCACCGCGGGCGCGTGGCTGGTCGATCCGTACGACCTGACCATCGACAGCACGGCAGCCGGCACGATAGCCAGCACCCTCAACGGCGGCACCAGCGTCACCGAGCAGACCACCGCCACGGGTGCCAGCGGCGCCGGCGTGCAGAACGCCTCCGGTGCCGGTGACATCACCGTCAACGCCCCGATCAGCTGGAATAACGCCTCGGCCACGCTCACGCTGGACGCGTACCGCGCGGTGAACGTCAACAGCGCGATCACCGGCGCGGGCACCGTGGTCATCAAGGCCAACGGCAACGGCGGCAACGGCAACATCACGCTGGGCAGCTCGGGCACGATCGCCGGTGGCGCGGGCGTCACGCTCACGGCCGCGAACAACTTCGTCAACAACGCGGGCTCCGCCGCGCTCTCCTCGGCCTCCGGCACGTGGCGCGTCTACTCCGCCAGCCCGTCGACGGACACCCGCGGCGGCCTCACGCCGCAGTTCATCCAGTACAACGCGACACCCGGCACCACGGTGCAGGGCGCGGGCAACGGTTTCCTCTACGCGCTGGCGCCCACCGTGGCGATCACCGGCCTGACCGGTACGGTGGAGAAAACCTACGACGGCACGACGTCCGCGTCGCTGGCCGATGCCAACTTCAGCAAGACCGGCCTCGTCGACGGCAACACGATGGCTGTCGTGAGCGGCACTTACGCCGGCAAGGATGCGGCCAGCGGCATCCAGGTGACTGCACCCTCGGCCACCTCGGCCTATACGTTCACCGACGCCACGGGTGCGGTGCCCGTCTATGGGTACACCGTGACCGGCACCGGACAGACCGCCGCCATCGGCGTCATCGATCCGCGACAGCTCGGCATCGCCATCGTCAACAACCCGACCAAGACGTACAACGGCACGCGCACCGCGACGCTGGTGGCCGGCAACTACCAGACCAGCGGACTGGTGTCGGGCGAGGGCATCAGCTTCAGCCAGCCCAACAGCGTGGCCTACGACGCGGCCAGCGCCGGCGCCACCAACGTCACCGCCAACTTCGTGGCCTCCAATTTCGTGGCCGCCAACGGCACGAAGCTGTCCAACTACGTGCTGCCCAGCGTCGCCACGGGCATGGGTACGATCAACAAGGCCAAGGTCCAGCTGTCCGGCCTGATCGGCACCGACAAGACCTACGACGGCAGCACGGCCGACACGCTCGACATCTCGCACGCCACCATTTTCGGTGTGATCTCGGGTGACACGGCGGATGCCACGCTCGATACCGCCGCCGGCAGCGGCGCGTTTGCCGATGCCAACGTCGGCAACGGCAAGGCGGTGGGAGCCATCGGCTTCCGGCTGGCCGGCAACAAGGCCTCCAACTACGACCTTGTGCTGCCGACGGACATCACTGCGGCGATCACGCCGCGCACCCTGACAATCCAGGGCGTGTCGGCCACGGGCAAGGCGTACGAC
Organism: Luteibacter sp. ME-Dv--P-043b; assembly: GCF_030209605.1. Classification (NCBI taxonomy): domain Bacteria; kingdom Pseudomonadati; phylum Pseudomonadota; class Gammaproteobacteria; order Lysobacterales; family Rhodanobacteraceae; genus Luteibacter; species Luteibacter sp. ME-Dv--P-043b. The sequence continues at coordinate 74,412 of NZ_JARVRT010000012.1, read as the reverse complement.
GCGACGACCTCGGCGGCGCTTGCGCTCGCCAACCCGCAGCTGATGAACCTGGTGGCCGCCGACCAGGGCGCCATCTCGCTGGTGACCACCGGTGCCACCGGCAACTTTGCCACGAAGAACGTCGGCACCGGCATCGCCGTGGCCGCGAGCGGTTTCTCGCTGGCCGGCAACAGCCTGGGCAACTACACCCTCACCCAGCCCGCCGGCCTGACGGCGGACATCACGCCGCGCCGCCTCGACCTGTCCATCGTCAACAACCCCACGCGTACCTACAACGGCACCACCACCGCCAACCTCGCCGAGAGCAATGTGCAGGTGGCCGGGCTTCAGGGGGGCGAGACCGCCAGCGTGAAGCAGGCATCGTCGGCGTCCTACGATAGCGCCAACGCCGGTGCGCGCACGGTCACCGCATGGCTCGAAGGGTCCGACTTCACGCTGGGCAACGGCGCGTCGCTGTCCAACTACACCTTCGACAGCACCGTCGTCGGTGCCGGCAGCATCGCGCAGGCACCGCTGACCTGGACCATCGTCGGCAACCCCGCGAAGCAGTACGACGGCACCACGGCGGCGACGCTCGACACGAACAACTACCGGGTCTACGGGTTCATCGCCGGCGAAGGCGCCACGGTGACGCAGACCGCCGGCACCTACAGCGACAAGGACGTAGGCACGCGCGGCGTCACGGCCACCGTGGGTAGCGGCGACTTCGCCGCCACGGGCGGCACGCTGCTCTCCAACTATGTGCTGCCGACCAGCATCAGCGGCTACGGCACGATCACCCCGCGCGACCTGGGTGCGCTGTCGGTGGTGATCAGCGGGCACCCGACCCGGGCCTACGACGGCACCACCGTTGCCACCCTGATCGCCGGCAGCGCCAACAGCAGTGGCGATTACACCCTCACGGTGAACGATTCCTCCAAAGCGTTCGCGCCCGGCGAAGGCGTCTACATCACCAAGACCACGGGTACCTACGCCAGCAAGAACGTCGGCAAGCAGCCGGTGTCGGTGTCGCTGGCCGACAGCGACTACACCCCGTACGGCGGCACCAGCTTGTCCAACTACACGCCGCTGCCGACCTCGGCGTACGGCACGGGCGAGATCACCCCGGCGCAGCTGACCGCGGCGATCATCAACACGCCGACCAAGGTCTACAACGGCACCACGTACATGTCGCTGGCGGCCACGGATTACGCCATCTCCGGTTTCGCCAACAACGAAGGCGCACAGATCGTGCCGTCCAAGCTGGTCGCGTTCGATACGAAGAACGTAGGCACCGGAAAAACCATCACGGCGCAGATGGCGACCACGTCCTATCTGGCCAACGCGGGTACGGACCTGTCCAACTACACGCTGGACTTCACCGCCGAAGGCCCGGGATCGATCACGGCTGCGCCGCTGTACATCCTGGGTGTATCGGCGCAGAACAAGACCTACGACACGACCGCCGCGGCCACGCTCAATAGTGCCGGGGCATCGCTGCTGGGTCTGGTCTCCACCGACACCGATACCGGCAAGGTCACGCTGGCCAAGGGCACCACCGGCACCTTCGCCACCGGCGATGCCGGTACCGGCATCGCCGTAACGCCGAGCGGCTTCTCGATCTCCGGCAGCGAAGCGGGCAACTATGCGTTGCAGCCGTTGACCGGCCTTACCGCCACCATCAGTCCGTATACGCTGTCGATCAGCGGTGTCTCGGCCGTCAACAAGGTCTACGACGCCACGACCGCGATCGGCCTGGATACGAGCAACGCGGCCCTGCACGGTGTGTTCGCCAGCGACGCGGGCAACGTGGCGCTGGATACCTCCAGCGCCGGCGGCAGCGTGCGCTCGGCGAACGCCATCTCGGGTCAGGCGGTCACCGTCTCCGGGCTGGGGCTGAGCGGTAGCCGTTCCGCCAATTACCGCGTGGACCAGGTCGGTGGTCTGACTGCCGATATCGCCAAGCGCACGGTGACCGCGTCGATCACTGGTAACCCGACCAAGCCGTACGACGGTTCGAATTCCGTCACGCTGCTTGCTTCCGACTACACGCTTAATGGTTTCGTCGGCATGCAGAGCGCGACCATTCCGCAGTCGTCGACGGCGAACTACCTCGACGTGAACGCAGGCAGCAATGTCGGCCTGAGCTCCACGCTCTCGGTCTCGGACTTCGTCGCCGGCAGCAACACCAACCTGGCCAACTACAGCCTGCCCACCGCCGCCAGCGGCACGCGGGGCACGATCACGCCGTTCATCGTCAACCTCATGGGTACGCGCGTCTACAACGCCACCGTGCATGCCGATGCGTCGCTGTTCACCAGCGGCGGCACCGTGGCCGGCGTCAACGGCGAGACACTGACGCTGACCGGCTCCGGCAACCTGGTGACGAAGAACGTGGGCGCGCAGCGCGCGTTCGCCGACTTCGGCACGCTGGCACTGGGCGGTAACGGTGGCAGCACCGCCAGCAACTACACGCTGGCCGGCGGCATCGATTGGGTGACGATCACCCCGGCCGCGCTCACCGTCATCAATACCACCGCGGCGGACAAGGTGTACGACGGCAACACCTTGGCGCAGCTCAGCGGTGCACAGCTGGCCGGTGTGCTCGGCAGTGACACCGTGAGCCTTGATGGCGCGACCACGGCGACAGGCACGTTCGCCAGCAAGAACGTCGGCACGCGCAACGTCACCACCGCCATGCAGGTCACCGGCAGCGACGCCGCCAACTACGTCGTGATACAGCCCACCGGGATCTCGGCAGCGATCACGCTCAAGAGCATCACGGCCACGGCCACCGCGCAGAACAAGCAGTACGACGGCGGCACCGCGGCGACGACGGCGCTGGCCTCGTCCGGCGTGGTTGCCGGCGACAGCGTGACCTTCGGCAGCAGCTCCAGCACCTTCGATGGCAAGGACGTAGCCAACGGTCGCACCGTCACCGTGTCCGGCATCACCGCCGGCGGCGGCGACGCCGGCAACTACACGCTGGGCAACACCTCCGCGACCACCACGGCCGACATCACGCCGCGCGTGCTCACGCTGACCGGCAGCCGCGTGTACGACGCCGGTACGACCGCGGCCGCGGGCACCCTGGCACTCGGCAACCTGGTGGCGGGCGAGTCGCTGGTACTGGGCGGCGCTGGCGCGCTGAACAGCAAGAACGTGGGTGTGTACCGCAACGGGGCCGGTTTCGATAACAGCGGACTGACGCTTGCCGACAATGCCGGCCTCGCCTCCAACTACACGCTGGCCGGCGGCGTCGACCGCTACACCGTGAGCAAGGCGGCACTGACCGTCAGCGGCACGACGGCGACGAGCAAGATCTACGACGGCAACCGTAACGCGGCCCTGCAGGGCTCGCACCTGGACGGCGTGCTCGGCAGCGACGATGTCAGCATGACCAACACGGGGCTGGGTACGTTCGACACGAAGAACGTCGGCACGAATAAGGCCGTGACCACCGCCATTGGCCTCGCTGGCGGTGACATGGGCAACTACACCGTCTCGCAGCCGACCACCGTGCGTGCCGACATCACGGCCAAGGCGATCGCCGTGGCCGCGACGGGCGTCACCAAGGTGTACGACGGTACCACCGCCTCCGCCGCGACGCTGTACAGCAACGACCTCGCTGCCAACGACAACGTCAGTTTCAGCGCCGGCACCAACGTCTTCGACAGCAAGGACGCAGGCACGGGCAAGACGGTGTCACTGACCGGTATCGTCGCGAACGGAAGCGATGCGGCCAATTACACCCTGTCCAACACCTCGACCACGACGGCCGCGAATATCACGCCGTTCGTCATCGGCCTGACCGGTACCCGTGTCTATGACAGCACCACCACCGCGGCGGCCTCGTTGTTCGGAAGCAGCGGTGTAGTGACTGGTGCCAATGGTGAGACGCTGACGTTGAGCGGCAGCGGCGTAACCCATGCGAAGAACGTGGGCACGTACAACCTGGCCGCCAATGGCACGGGTACGTTGTCGCTAGGCACCCTCGCGCTGACCGGTAACGGCGGTGCCAGCGCCGGCAACTACACGCTGACCGGCGGTGTGGATCGCCTCACCATCACGCCGTATGCGCTCACAGTGGCGGCCACGGGGGTGGACAAGGTCTACGATGCCAGCCTCAATGCGACGGTTACCCTGGCTTCCGGCGGCGTGTTCGGCGGCGATACGGTGAACTTCGCGTACGGCACGGCGCTGTTCGGCGACAAGAACGCAAGCGTCGGCAAGACCGTGTCGGTCGGCGGCATCTCCGCATCGGGGACCGACGCGGCCAACTACACCGTCAACACCACCGCTACCACCACGGCCACCATTACGCCGAAGGCCATTGCCGGCAGCATCGTGGCGGACAGCCGCACCTACGACACGACGACGAACGCCACCACGCACGGCAGCCTGGCTGGCGTGATTGCCGGCGACAGCCTGTCGTATGCGTCCACGACGGGAAGCTTCCTCGACAAGGCCGCGGGCACCGGCAAGACGGTCGATGTCTCCGGCGTGCTTACCGGCGCCGACCGCAACAACTACGTGGTGACGGCCAATACGACAACGACGGCATCGATCGCCAAGGCCGCCATCGTCGTCGGCACCACGGCCAGCAACAAGGTATACGACGGCACGTCCGGCGCCGTCACCTCGCTCGGCAAGAGCGGTGTGCTCGGCAGCGATGTCGTCGACTTCACCAGCACCGGCGCCAGCTTCAGCGATGCCAACGCCGCCAACGGCAAGACGGTGACCACCGGCGGTATCGCAGGCAGCGGCGCCGACGCGGGCAACTACACCTGGAACGCCACCTCGACCACCACCGCCAACATCACGCCCCTGGTCATCAACCTCGTCGGTAGCCGCGTGTACGACGGCTCCAACGCGATCGCCGCGGGGGTGCTGTCCTTCCAGGGCATGGTCTTCGGCCTCAACGGCGATGCGCTGGCGCTGTCGGGTACCGGTGCAGTGGCCGACAAGAACGTGGGCAACACCAGGCCGCTGACGTCGCTGGGTACGCTGGCGCTGGCCGGCACCGGCGGCTCGATCGCGACCAACTACACCCTGGTCGGCGGCACGCACACGGCCAGTATTACGCCCAAGGCGATCACCGGCAGCATCGTCGCCGATGGCCGCACCTACGACACCACGGCCCTGGCCACCACGCACGGCAGCCTGTCGGGTGTGGTCGCCGGCGACGATCTTCGCTACACCAGCACGAGCGGCAGCTTCGCCGACAAGAACGCAGGTACCGGCAAGACGGTCACGGTGTCCGGTGTGCTCGGCGGCGGCGATCTCGGCAATTACACGATCGCCTCCAACGCCACCACGACGGCATCGATCGCCCGTGCGGCGATCCAGGTGAACACGATCGCCGCGGACAAGGTCTACGATGGCGCCGATACCGCGACCACGGTGCTGGCACCGGCCGGCGTACTTGGTGGCGACGTGGTCACCTTCAGCAGCACGGGCGCCCGCTTCAGCGATGCCAACGCGACCACGGGGAAGACGGTGACCACGTCGGGCATCGCGGCATCCGGAGCCGATGCGGCCAACTACCTCTGGAACGCGGCCTCCACCACCACGGCGTCCATTACGCCCTACGTGATCAGCCTGCAGGGCACGCGCATCTACGACGGCTCCACTACCGTGGCGGCGGATAGCTTCGGGCCCGGCGCGCAGGTGGCCGGGATCAACGGCGACACGCTGACCCTGTCGGGCATCGGTGCCGTCGGCGACAAGAACGTCGGCACGCAGAAGGCGGTGACGTCGCTGGGCACGCTGGGCCTGCAGGGCAACGGCAGCGCGCTCGCCGGCAACTACACGCTGCTGGGTGGCACGCACACGGCCACGATCACGCCGAAGCAGATCGTCGTCGACGCTACCGGCTCCACCAAGGTCTATGACGCCAACACGCTGGCGACGGCCGCGTTGTCGTCCACGGGTATCGTGTCGGGCGATCAGGTCGCCTTCTCGGCCACCAGTACGCGTTACGACACGAAGAACGTCGGTAACGGCAAGGCAGTGACGGTGGACGGCATCGCCGCCTCGGGAACCGACGCGGGCAACTACGCGATCAACACCGCGACGGTGACGACCGGCGACATCACGCCGCTGGCGATCACCGGCACCATCGCCGCCGACGGCAAGACCTATGACGGTGGCACGGCCGCGCAGACGCATGGCACCTTCGGCGGCACGCTGGCCGGTGACGACCTGGGCCTGGTGACCCAGGGGCAGTTCGTCGACAAGAATGCCGGTAACGGCAAGCGTGTCGACGTGGGTGCGCAGTTGACCGGTGCCGACGCGGGCAACTACGCGCTCACCGCCAACACGACCACCATGGCCGATATCCGCAAGGTCGTGCTCGACCTGTCCGGCAACCGTGTTTACGACGGCACCGCCGGCGCAGGCGCGGGCATGTTCGGCGAGCGTGGCGTGCTCGACGGCATCGCCGGTGAGTCGCTTACGCTCTCCGGCAGCGGTGTGCTGGCCAGTCGCAACGTGGCCACCGACCGTCCGCTGGCATCGCTGGGCACGCTGGCGCTGACCGGTAACGGCGCTACGCTGGCGGACAACTACACGCTGGCCGGTGGCCGCGACGTCGCCACGGTGACGCCGCTGGGCATCACGGCGGCGGTCACGACCGACGACAAGGTGTACGACGGCAACGCCTCAGCCATCACCCGCGGTTCGCTGGGTGGCGTGGTGGCGGGTGACGATGTGCGCCTGTCCACGCTGGGCCAGTTCGTCGACAAGAACGCCGCTAACGGCAAGTCGGTGACCGTGGCGGGGCGCATCGACGGTGGCGACGCCGGTAACTACGTGCTGTCCTTCAATCCGCTCACCACTGCCAGCATCGTGAAGCGGTCGGTGACGGTGGCCGCGCAGGGGACTGACAAGTTCTTCGACGGCAGCCGCAACGACACGGTGCGCCTGAGTGCCGACGGCATCCTGCCGGGCGACCAGGTGGGCTTCGCGGCGGGCAGCGCGACGTTCGCCGATCCGACAGTCGGCCTTGGCAAGTCGGTGCAGGTGAGCGATATCGCCGCAAGCGGCGCGGATGGTGGCAACTACGCGTTCAACACCACCACCCAGACCCAGGCGAGCGTCCACCAGAACGCGTCGCAGGGTGCGTCCGCCACTGCGCTGACCCAGATCGATGCGGTGCTGAACCCGGAGTCCATCGCCACCCCGTATGGCGTGGCCTCCAATGTCACCGTCGGCCAGTACTCGGGCAACCACAAGAAGACGCGCCAGCCCGTGGAGAAGAACGTGCAGCGTGCGGATTTCACGCCCGGTCTTTCCCTCCAGGTGGTGGAAGGCGGCGTGCGCCTGCCGGCGGATGCGATGCACTGATGCATCGCATCGCCACCGCCGACCCCATTCAACCCCTTCGTACCGGTCAATCGATGAACACTGCTTTGCTTCCCTCTCGCACCGTGAACCTCCTGGGCGCGTGCATCCTCTTCGCCCTTACCGGCGGCGTTCATGCGCAGTCGTCCCGCGCACCGCAGGCTGGCGACCTGCTGCGGCAGGTGCCCACGGCGCCGCAGCCCGCCCGGGGTAACGACACCGGCCTCGAGGTAGCGCCTGCCGCCGCCGTGGCGACCGCAGACAGCGCCCCGTTTCACGTCACCACCATCGAAGTCACCGGGGCCACGCTGCTGCCCGCTGCCGAACTGCATGCCCTGGTAGCGACCGGTGAGGGCAGCGATCTCACGCTGTCCCAGCTGCAGGCGCTGGCGGCGAAGATCACCGCCGCCTATCGCGAAAAAGGCTACCCGCTGAGCGTGGCCTATGTGCCGGCGCAGACGTTGTCCGGCGGCACCGTGCGCATCGCGGTGCAGGAGGCGCGGCTGGGCAAGGTCACGCTGGAAAACCACAGTCGCACGCACGACGCACCGTTGCAGGCCACGCTCGATCCGCTCACCTCGGGCATGCCGATCTCCACGCACGGTTTCGATCGCAGCCTGCTCCTGCTCGGCGACGTGCCCGGCGTGACGGAAACCTCGGTGCTGCGGCCCGGCGACCAGCCGGGTACCTCCGACCTGGCGGTGCGTACCGATGACCGGCCGCGCTACACCGGCCTGGTGGCCCTGGACGACTACGGCAACCGTTACACGGGCCGCGTGCGTGCCACCGGTACGTTCAGCGTCAACAGCCTGCTCCACCAGGGCGACGTGCTGGACCTGACTGCGCTGAGCGCCGGCGCCAACATGAATTACGGGCGCGTGGGGTATCGCTACCTGCTCAACGGCCAGGGCACCGTGGTCGGTGCCGCCGTGTCCACGCTCGATTACAAGCTCAAGGGCGACCTGCGTGTGCTCGACGCGCATGGCACGGCCCAGGTGGCCAGCGTGTTCGTCAGCCACCCCTTCATCCGCAGCGCCCAGGGCAATCTGTACGGCCAGCTGGGTTACGACCGTCGCCGTCTCAACGACATGGTGGACGTGGTCGCGGTGCGGACCCGGCGGCACACACAGGGCTGGACGGCGACGCTTGCCGGCGACCAGCGCGACGCCCACGGCGTGACCAACTTCAACCTGGCCGCCACCTACGGCATGCTCGGCTTCGACGACGCGTTCGCCGAATTCGTCGATGCGGTGAGTGCGCGGACCAAGGGTCATTACCTGAAGTATTCGTTCTCCATCGCGCGGTTGCAGCAGCTGTCCGAGAACAACGCGCTGTACGTCGGCTTCCAGGGTCAGTGGGCCAACCGGAATGTCGACACGGCCGAGCAGTTCTATCTCGGCGGCGCGAACAACGTGCGCGGCTACGATACCGGTGCGCTCGCCGGTACTCAGGGACAGATGGTCAACCTTGAGTATCGTCGTACGCTGAACATTGGCGCGCCGGGCAACTGGGTGGCCCTGGCCTTCGTCGACGGCGGCCGCGTGTCGATTTACAAGGATACGTTCGCGCCGGGTACCAACAGCGTGCACATGCAGGATGCCGGCCTCGGCCTGCGCTGGCTGGGCGACGACCAGTGGTCGGTCAGCGCCGATGTGGCGCATCCGATCGGGGCGCGGCCGGCCATCCTCGCGCAGACGCACGATGTCCGCGCCTGGGTGCAGGTGCAGAAGGGCTTCTGACGGGCTGGACGCGCTGTTGACGGGGTAGGTGGTCTGCTGGGCGTCCTGCCTCGTGGAGCACCGCCATGCACCAGCGCGATCCCGACGACGAGCCCACCACCGGCTCGGGCGACCCCCAGCACCGCACGCCCGGCGCACCGGAGGAACCGGTCACCACCGGCTCCGGTGATCCACAACACCGCCCCGAACAGGAGAATCGCCATGGCGACCGGCTGGGCGGGTGATACCGCCGTACAGGACCAGATCGACGCCACCGTCGAGGATGCGGTCAAGCGGGCGCGCAGCCATCTGCCGAAAGGGCCCAGCCTGACGCACTGCGAGGAATGCGATGCGCCGATCCCCGAGGGTCGGCGCAAGGCCATCCCCGGGGTTCGCCTGTGCGTGGCCTGTCAGGAGAAGGCCGACCGCGGCGAGGCCGTGGCCACCGGCTACAACCGGCGCGGCAGCAAGGACAGCCAGTTGCGCTAGCGTTTGGGTGTTGGCCTGCCCGGGCGGATCGATGGATCGCCCAGGCAGGCCGGTACGGCCGTTTCCCCGACGAACGTCAGTTCGGCAGCGGCAGCGAGATGGCTTTCTGCTTGATCGCGGCACTCAGGGCCGGGAACGGGTCGATACCGGTCTCGTCCGTGATCGCCTTGACCGACATCACCGTGCACACCGTCGCATCGACATTGCTGCAGCGCCACACGGCCGCACCACCTTCCGCCGGAATGTAAACCGCCTTCCAGGTGTAGTTCGGTACGATGACTGCGTCCGCGCCGATAGTGCTGGGCGTCGGGCCGTCGAAGGCCGGGCCGGTCACGACCCAGGCTTCGCCGTCGTTCGTCACCATCGTGCGCAGGCTGGTCTCGATGCGCTCCCACTTGCCCGTATTCAGCAGGTGGTCCTGCGGCACCATGTTGGCCAGCGAGAAGCTCTGGCGCTGCGCGGTGGCGTTGGGCTCGTCACCCGACGGGGTCATGTGGCCGCGGTCGTAACCGCTGCCCTTGTAGTCGGCCAGCTGCGAGCGATCTTCCGCGGGAATGGCCGTTTCCGGATGGAAGGCGTCCTTGCGCGGCGTGTTCTGCGCGCTGGCGATCTGCGTGGCGGTCAGGTGCTCCGCGGACCACAGCGGACCCTTGGTCACGCCGGAGGCGATCAGCGCATAGGCGTCGTTGCACACCACGGTGGTGCGCTCGGCCAACGAAGTGTCGATCAGGTCCGGGGCCTGCTGGCCCTGGAAGAACTGCGGGCAGGCGGTATCGGACGCATGCACCGTGCCGGCGACGGCGAAGATGACGACGGCAACGGCACTCAAAAAGCGGTTTTGCATGATGTTCCCCAAGCGAATGGCAGTTCCCCTGCTCGCGAGCCCGGGTATTGTTGCCACGATCCATGACAGGAGTGGGACACCCGCGGGCGTGAAGTGAGACCTGGGTCGCACTTCGTATTCATGAAATCCACACACCGTTTCCTTTGATTCTTGCTATGAATCCCGCGTTACCTTCCGCCGGACCCTCGGCGGGCAAGGCAGGCCATCCCGGTCGATCGCATCGACGCAGACTACAGGCCCACCCAAGTGGACACGATAGACACACTGAAGATTTCCCGTCGCGGCTTCCTCAAGCTGAGTGCCGCGACGGCCTCCGCCGGCGCCGTGCCGCCGCTGGTCGCCAAGGCCGCGGCTCCTGCCGCGCCGCGTCCCCCGGTGACCGCCACGGTTACCCTGCACGTCAACGGCAAGCCGCAGACGCTTACCCTGGACACGCGCACCACGCTGCTGGATGCCTTGCGCGAGCACATGCACCTCACCGGCACGAAGAAGGGCTGTGATCACGGGCAGTGCGGTGCCTGCACCGTGATCGTCGACGGCCGCCGGATCAACAGCTGCCTCAGCCTGGCGGTGATGCACGAAGGCGCCCGGGTCACCACGATCGAGGGCCTGGGCACGCCGCAGGCCCTGCATCCGATGCAGGCGGCCTTCGTCAGGCACGACGGTTACCAGTGCGGCTATTGCACGCCGGGCCAGATCTGCAGCGCCGTGGCGGTGCTGGACGAGATCCGCGACGACATCCCCAGCCATGTCAGCGGCGACCTGGGCGTACACGCCACGCCCAGCCCGCTGGAAATCCGCGAACGCATGAGCGGCAACATCTGTCGCTGTGGCGCCTATTCGAATATCGTCGAGGCGATCGCCGAGGTAGCCGGGAGCAAGGCATGAAACCCTTTACCTACGAGCGCGCCACCAGCCCGGCCGCCGCCGCGGCGGCCGCGGTACGCCAGCGCAACAGCCGCTTCATCGCCGGTGGCACCAACCTGCTCGACCTGATGAAGATCGAGGTCGAGCAGCCCGAGCACCTCATCGACGTCAACGGACTGGACCTGGCCGCCATCGCGGCCACGCCGGAGGGCGGCCTGCGCATCGGTGCGCTGGTACGCAACACCGACCTGGCCGCGGACGCCCGCGTGCGTCGCGACTACGCCCTGCTTACCCGCGCGCTGGTGGCCGGCGCCTCCGGCCAGCTGCGCAACAAGGCCACCACCGCGGGCAACCTGCTGCAGCGTACGCGCTGCCCCTATTTCTACGACACCAACCAGGCCTGCAACAAGCGCCTGCCCGGCAGCGGTTGCGCGGCCATCGGCGGCTTCAGCCGTTCGCATGCGGTGATAGGCGCCAGCGCCTCGTGCATCGCCACGCACCCCAGCGACATGGCCGTGGCCATGCGCGCGCTGGATGCGCGCGTCGAGACCGTGCAGCCCAACGGCACCACCCGGCAGATCCCCATGGCGGATTTCCACACGCTGCCCGGCAGCACGCCGCAGGTCGAGACCACGCTGGTGCCCGGTGAGTTGATCACCGCCGTGACCCTGCCCCGGCCGCCCGGCGGCACGCACATCTATCAGAAGGTACGCGACCGCGCGTCCTACGCGTTTGCACTGGTGTCCGTCGCTGCGGTGGTACAGAAGGACGGTACGGGGCGGGTGGCCGTGGGTGGCGTAGCGCACAAGCCGTGGCGGCTGGAAGCGGCCGAGGCGTCGCTGCCGCAAGGTGCCAGGGCGTTCACGGCGCAGCTGCTGGCCGGCGCCACGCCGACCGAACAGAACGCCTTCAAGATTCCTCTGGTCGAGCGCACGCTCGGCGCGGTACTCGCCGAGGCAAAGGGCTGAGCCATGAAATTCGACACGCCCGCCACCACCAATCCCATCGATCGCATGAAGGTCGTCGGCCAGCCGCATGACCGCATCGACGGCCCGCTGAAGACCGCCGGCACCGCGCCCTACGCGTACGAACAACACGCCGCCACGCCCGACCATGCGTACGGCTACATCGTGGCGTCGTCCATCGCGCGCGGCCGCATCGCCGGCATCGACACCCAGGCCGCACGCCGTGCGCCCGGCGTGCTGGCCGTCGTCACCGCCGCGGATGCCGGCAAGCTGGGCAAGGGCAAGTACAACACCGCCCGGCTGCTCGGTGGCCCGGAGATCCAGCATTACCACCAGGCCGTAGCCGTGGTGGTGGCGGAGACCTTCGAGCAGGCGCGGGCGGCCGCGTCGCTGGTACATGTGGACTACGTGCGTACGCCGGGACAGTTCGACCTGGCGGCCGTCAAGGCCGGCGCGGTGAAGCCCGACGACGCCGACGCGGACAGCGCGCACGGCGACTTCGCGGCGGGGTTTGCCGCGGCGCCAGTGACGCTGGATGCCACCTACACGACGCCGGACCACGCGCACGCCATGATGGAGCCGCACGCGTCCATCGCGAAGTGGGACGGCGACAAGCTCACCCTGTGGACATCCAACCAGATGATCGCCTGGGGCAAGGGCGACGTGGCCACCACGCTGGGCATGCCGAAGGAAAACGTGCGGCTGATCTCGCCCTACATCGGTGGCGGTTTCGGCGGCAAGCTATTCGTGCGCGCCGACGCCCTGCTGGCCGCGCTCGGCGCGCGTGCGGCGAAGCGCGCCGTGGCCGTCACGTTGCCTCGCCCGGTGATGTTCAACAACACCACGCATCGCCCGGCCACCATCCAGCGCATCCGTATCGGCACCGACACCGCCGGGAAAATCCAGGCGATCGCCCACGAAAGCTGGTCCGGCGACCTGCCCGGCGGCGGGCCGGAAACGGCGGTGCAGCAGACCCGCCTGCTCTATGCCGGGGCCAACCGCATGACCGCCACGCGGCTGGCCGTGCTCGACCTGCCCGAGGGCAACGCCATGCGCGCGCCGGGCGAAGCGTCCGGCCTGATGGCGCTGGAGATCGCCATCGACGAGATGGCCGAGAAGCTGCGCATGGACCCGGTGCAGTTCCGCATACTCAACGACACCCAGGTGGACCCGGAACATCCGGAGCGCCCGTTCTCCCAGCGCCAGCTGGTGAAGTGCCTGCGCGACGGCGCCGACCGGTTCGGCTGGGGCAAGCGTGGCACGGCGCCGGGCAGCCTGCGCGACGGCCGCTGGATGGTGGGCATGGGCGTGGCTGCCGCCATCCGCAACAACCTGGTGATGACCTCCGCCGCGCGGGTGCGCCTGGGTACGGATGGCCACGCCACCGTCGAAACCGACATGACGGACATCGGCACGGGCACCTACACGATCATCGCCGCCACGGCGGCCGAGATGCTCGGGCTGCCGCTGGAGGCTGTAAAGGTGGTGCTCGGCGATTCTTCGCTGCCGGTCTCCGCCGGCTCCGGTGGGCAATGGGGCGCCAACAGCTCGACCGCCGGTGTCTACGCTGCCTGCGTGAAACTGCGCGAGGCCATTGCGGGCAAGCTGGGCCTGGATCCGGCCACGGCCGTGTTCGAAGACGGCAAGGTCACCGCCGGGGGCCGCAGCCTGCCGTTGGCGCAGGCTGCACGCGACGGCGAACTGGTGGCCGAAGACAAGATGGAATACGGCAACCTGGCCAAGAAGTACCAGCAGTCCACCTTCGGCGCGCACTTCGTCGAGGTGGGCGTGGACGCCGCCACCGGCGAGATCCGCGTCCGGCGCATGCTGGCGGTGTGTGCCGCCGGCCGCATCCTCAACCCCAAGTCCGCGCGCAGCCAGGTCATCGGCGCCATGACGATGGGTGTCGGTGCGGCCTTGATGGAGGAGCTGGTGGTCGACAAGCGCCTGGGCTTCTTCGTCAATCACGACCTGGCCGGCTACGAGGTACCGGTGCATGCCGATATCCCGCACCAGGAGGTGGTGTTCCTCGACGAAGCCGATCCCATCTCCTCGCCGATGAAAGCCAAGGGCGTCGGGGAACTGGGCCTGTGTGGCGTGGCGGCGGCCCTCGCCAATGCCGTGCACAACGCCACCGGTGTGCGTGTGCGCGATTACCCCGTCACGCTGGACAAGCTGCTCGATCGCCTGCCGGCGGTTGGCTGACCCCGCATGGTCCAGTTCGATTGCACGATGTGCGGCCGCTGCTGCCATGGCCTGCGTCTGCCGCTGAGCCTGGCGGAGGCCATGGGCTGGCTGCGCGACGGGCACGACGTGCAGCTGTTCTGCGAGGCGATTCCCTGGCCGTCCGAGCCTCCCGAGGACAACCTGCCCGCGATGCACAAGCGGCGCCGCTCGTTCGAGGCCATGAGCGGCACCCTGCCGGTGCGCGTGATCGCCACGCTGATGGCTTCCTTTGACGGCCCGTGCCCCAACCTGCAACCGGACATGCGTTGTGGCATCTACGACCGGCGCCCCGCCACCTGCCGGATCTACCCGGCCGAGGTGAACCCGTTCATCCGCCTGGACCCGGCGGTGAAGCTCTGCCCACCCGAGGCGTGGCAGGGCGAGACCACCATCCTTGCGGACGACGGCCGCTGGGCGAATGCGGACCTGGCCGCCACCATCGTCTGCGCGCGGGATGCCGATGCCTACGACGCGGTGCTCAAGCGCCAGCTGTGTGCCGCGCTGGGCTGCGCCACGGCGGCGTTGTCCAACGAGGGCATGGTGATCTTCTCGCCATCGCGTGAAGCGGCCCTGGCGGCCTTGAGCGACACCCTCGGCAGCGATGGCGACGAGCGCCTGGCCACCGACATGTCCTGGCAGCTGGTGAGCAACCGGTCGCAGACGCTGGGCGCGTTGCTGGATTCGGGCTCGTCGTGCGCCACGCCGGCCACGATGGGCGCCGCGGGGCTCAGCTACCTGGGGTACTTCGAGACGGAGGTGGCGTGAGCGACTCCGGCTCGACGACGACCCGGTTGCGGCCTTCCCGCTTTGCCCTGTAGAGGGCGTCGTCCGCTGCGCGACTGAGCCGTTTGGGGTCGTAGCCGGTGGCGTCGGTGCAGGCCACGCCGATGCTGGTCGACAGGGACACGACGGCGTCTTCCGACGTCAGCGGCGATGCGTTGATCGCCAGGCGGATACGCTCCGCGATGGCGCCGCCGCGTTCCCGCGTAGTGCCGGGAAGGAAGATGCCGAACTCTTCGCCGCCCAGCCGGCCGAACAGGTCGGTTGAACGCAGCTGGCTCTTGCATACGGTGACGACATGGCGCAGCGCGGTATCGCCGACGGTGTGCCCGTGCGTGTCGTTCACCGCCTTGAAATGATCCAGGTCCAGCGCGAGGAAACAACCGTGGACGGACCGCCGTTTCAGGGTATCGAGGCTACGCTTCAGCTCGGCGATGAAATGCGAGCGGATGAAGATATCCGTCAGTCCGTCGTGGGCCGACAACCGTTTGTAGCGGAGTTGCGAGCGCCGCAAGCGCACCAGCCCCCAGGTCACCCCCAGCAATACGAGCACCAGCAGCCCGATACGCAGCCGCTCGGTTTCCAGCGCCTTGCCGTCCATCTCGCGTTGCAGCCGCAGGATCTCGTTTTCCCTTAGCAGGCTGGCAGCCTGCATGCGTTGCGCGGCGACGTGCTGGCGCGCCGCCTCGTAGGCGAGGGTTCGCGCGCTCTCGTCGCGCCGGTAGCCCTGGTCCTGTGCGACATAGTGCTCGTGGTACGCCAGGGCGGCAGCGGCATGGCCGCTGGCCTTTTCCACCTCGTAGAGCACCTGGTAGGCATCGCGCAGCCATTCGTTGACATCGCCGGGGTGGCTCATCGCCACGGCACGGCTTGCCCACTCACGTGCCTTAGCCAGCTTGCCCAGCTGCTGGTACGCCTGCGCGCGTTGCTTGGTCACCGCCACGAGCGCCGGGAAATACGTGCTGGCCTGGATGCCCGGCTCGATACGGTCGAGCAGCGCCATTGCCTTGGCCGGTTCGTGCTCGTCCAGGTAACGGTCCACCAGGATCAGCGACAGGGCGTTGGCGAAGACCGGCTGGCCGTCCTTCGTGCACTCGTCGATGGCGCCGGTCAGTTCGTCGCTGTGGGAGGAGAGTTGCCTGAGCCCTTCCAGCGCCGCCACCTTCATATAGCGTGCAGGACAGGGCGTTTCCCCGGCGGGTGTCGCTGGCACCATCATCTGTGCGTATTTCAGGGCCAGGTCGTGTTGCCCTGCGAAGTTCAGTGTCTGCGACAGATGGGACAACAGCGTGAAGCGGGCCAGCGGATCGGTGGTGCCCGGCAACAGGTCGGTGGCCTCGTTCGCCTGTACATAGGCGTCGGTATAGCGCCCTTGCAACACCAGGTTGTCCATCAGCAACGCGGTGGCCTTGGCGCGGAGGGCCGGGGCGCCCGAGTGCGCGATGACGTCGCGGAACACGGCCTCGGACTCGGGGTAGTGCCCTTCGAACATGCTTTCCCATGCATCCATATAGCGCAGGTGCCAGGACTGCGCCGCGTTCATATGCGTGCCGTCCTGCCGAAGCTCGCCCAGCATGGCCAGGAAGCGTGGATGATCCTTCGTGCGGATCGCCTCGGCGTGCGTCAGGCGTGCGTCGATAGCATCGGCCGCCGGCGTCGCAGCCGATACCGCGGTGAAAAGCGAACACCCCATCCACGCCAGCGTGGCGAATGCCCGTCGCAGGGTCATGCCATGCCGTGGCGCGTGGGATGGGGAAAGGGAAGGGGCAACGGCAAGCTGCCGGTGTCGCCGGCGTGGCCATCGAGCACGACTCGATTGCGGCCGGCACGCTTCGCCTGGTAGAGCGCGGCATCCGAAGCACGACAGAGTTGCGAGAGGTCGTAGCCCACCGTCTCCGTGCAGGCCAGCCCGATGCTGGCGGAAAACGGAACGACGAGGTCGTCCAGGACCAGCGGCGAGGCCTCGAACGCCGCACGCAACTGCCCGGCGATCACCGAGCCCTGCAGGCAAGGCGCATCCACCAGTAGGATGCCGAACTCTTCTCCGCCCAGGCGCCCGAAGATATCCAGGCGACGCAGCTGCGCCTGGCAAATCGCCACCGCGTGCTTCAGCACCGCATCGCCGATGGCGTGACCATGCGTATCGTTGACCTGCTTGAAATGGTCGAGGTCGAACGACACCAGGCAACCCGCGCCGCCGCGCCTTTCCAGGGCGTGCAGCGCCCTCGCGGCTTCTGTCATGAAATGCTGGTGGTGGAAGATGCCGGTAAGACCGTCGCACGCCGACAACCACTTGAAGCGAAGCTGCGACCGCTTGATGCGCACCATCCAGAACACGATCGACAGCAGTGCCAAACCGAGCACTACGATATAGAGCCGGCTGGTTTCGACGGCCTTGGCGTCGAGCGCCTGCTGGAGGCGGAGGATGCTGTTCTGCTTGCTGAGGCCTTCGGTTTCGAGCTTTTCGGCGAGGAAGTGCTGGCGGGCAGCTTCGTAGGCGACGTTGCGTACATTGGCATCGCGGAGGTAGCCCTGGTCCTGCACGACGTAATGTTCGTAGTAATTCAGCGCCGAGGCATGGTGCCCTTGTGCTTTTTCGATGGTGTAGAGCACGCGATAGGAGATACGGAGCGCTTCGTTGACATCACCGGGATGGCTCATGGCCACCGCATCCAGTGCAGCGGTCCTTGCATCGGTCGACTTGCCCAGTTGTTCGAAGATCTGCGCTCGCTGACTGGCCAGGCTCAGCGCGTGCTGGTAATAGCCGGTGGCCAGTACGTCCGGCGTGATCCGCTCGTTCGTCGCCAGTGCATCGTCCAGCCTGTGCTCTTCAAGCAAGCGGTCGATGAGGATAAGCGCCATGGTATGCGCGAACACTGGTTGATGGTCGTTCGTGCAGGTACTGATCGTGCTGAGCAGCTCAGGGCTTTGCGAGGTGAGCTTTCTCGATCCCTCGAGTGCCGTGACTTTCTGGACCATGGCCTGGCAAAGAGACTGCCCTGCGGGGGTCGCCTTGAGCATCATGTCGGCATATTGCAGGCCCAGCTCCGGCTGGCCTGCGAATGTAAGCATCTGCGAGAGGTTCGCCAGGAGTACGAACCGCGCGAGCGGGTCGGTTACGCCTGGCAGCGTGTCCGCGGCTCGCGTCGCTATGGCATAGGCTTCTGCGTACTTACCTTGCTCGTTGAGGTTGTTCATGAGCAGAGCTGTGGCACGCGTTGCCAGGGCATCATCGTCCGCGTGCGCCATGACATCGCGAAGTACGACCTCTGCTTCCGGATAACGTCCTTCGAAGTTCAACTGATAGCCGTCGAGGTAGCGAAGGTGCCACTTCTCGCTGGTCGTCAATAGCGCAGTGTTTCGATGCAGTTCCGATAGTGCCTCGACGAACCGCGGATGGTCCTTCACCCGTATGGCGTCGACATCCGCCAGCGATGGTTTGACGCTTCCGGCCGCATGCGCCTTATCGGCACACGCGGGGACAGCGTGCATGCAGAAGGCCAGGGCCACCAGGATCGGCCAGGAGTGCAGGCAGCGGCCACGGAAGCGAGTCACCCAGGGGAACTCAGTCCGCAGGCGTATCTTTGGGTTCGGCGGGTCGCGGAGTTGGCTTGTGCTCCTTATCGCCGCCGTGGTCGTCGTCGTGCTTGGGATGATCGGGGTGATGCGGATGAGGCGGGTGATGCGGGTGATGATGCTCTTCATCACCTTCGTGGCCACCGGTCTGGCTCTGGTGCTCGACGTGCATGTGCACGAGCCCGAGCTCAGCCGTCAGCGCCGTGCTGTCGCCGTGATTGACCATTTCAAGCAGGCCCTTCGACGCGTCCGCTTCCTTGAGGGCCTTGGCAAGCTCTTCGGGCGACGCGTGCCGCAGATGGGCGTCCCGACCGATGGCTTCCAGTAGTTCGACAGTATCACGCATGTTTTTCCCCTGGTTTTCGAGCTTGACGCCCCGTTTTTAGCGGACGCAGTTTCCACCACGCTGAAGCAGTAGCGGCAGGCTATATCTTTTCTTTAACCGCGATGGTCGGGGACGCGGGCTCGATGCCCGAGCCATGCTCGGCATCCAGTGCATCCAGCCGTGCGCGCATCACGAGGTTGGGCTTGAGCGGGTGTAGCGGCGGGAGCACGAGTGTCTCCTGCCCCGTGAACTCCGCACCGACGAACTCACCAAGCGTCATTCGCTGGATGTGAGGCCCTTCGATCGGAAGCGTGGGGGCACGGTAGACGATGACACCATGATCGGCGGGATAGTCTTCGCGCAGGCGCTCTACGAGAAGCTCCCTGTACGCATCCGGCGTTCGGAAGCGACCCAGCGACCTGTCACCCACGACGCCCAGTTGCCAGAGAATCACGTGCGCCGTGGTATCCAGGTTCCGCTCGAAGAAAAGCAGCTGGCTGGCCTCCAGGTGCTGGCAACCCACGCGGCCCGGGTCGATACCGAGATCGGCGTAAAGGCAATCTTCCGCGGAAATGCCTGCTTCCATATGCGCCTGGTACCCTTCGGCGCGCGCGACTTCGATCACCTTGTGCGGCGACCAGGCAAAGATGCCGGGGTGACCGTAGAACACGGCGCAGACGCGTTTGCCCGCGCGGACTTCCACCATCATGAGGTCGACCCACTCGCGGTAGGTCTTCATGCGCGACTTGCCAGGCTTGTAGTACGGCTGGAGGCTGCGGACGTCCGGATTGAGTCGCTGGAGCCAGAGCTCGACCACGTGATCCGATAGCGCCGCAAACACGACGTCGGCCTGCTCGATATGGCTTCTGGACAGAGGCGTCAGATGGGAGCCGAGCGTGATACCCATGCCGACGCAGGCAATGCTGCCGCGCGGCTCGTTTTTTGCGGGTTCAACGTCTGTGTTCATGGCGTGATAGTAGGCGAAATGCTGGCGCCCGGTGTAGCGGGGTGGGAGTGCTACGAGGTTCACTGCAAACTCCCGCTTTGGCAGCAAGTTCGGTTCGTAGACCGCCTGTTTGTAACTTTTTATAAAACAAATACTTACGTCTGATTCGGGTATTTTTTCGTCACCTCAAACGCGTGGGCTCTCGCTACTACCGATTGACATCCAACGGATTGGCCGCGCCTGGGTGTCAAGCGCCTCTGGTCGGCGCCATCTTTAAAATGGCGTCCGTCCGTGAGGTCCGCAGGATTTGTCTTCCTCCATCATGGGGCGCGAGCAGGTCGACTTTTCCGGCTCGCTATTCGACTTCTCCATCGGTATGCCGAGGGCGAGTTGGAGTGACCGCAGCCTGCGGGCCAAGTCGAGCCTCGGATAAACTAAGGGGGTGACCACCCCCACCCAGAACGGCTACATCCTGACGCGCCAATGGCGGGACACGCGGGAAGGTAGCGAGGTCGAACTGTGGGTGGCCATGGAAGGCGGCGCCCGCCGCGTCGTCCTCACCGGGCAGCGCAGCGTGGCCTTCGTTGCCGCTTCCGCTCGGGAAACCGTGGAATCCGCGATCCGGCGCGATGCCGCCGTCGAGCTGGCACCCCTGCCGCTGAAGACCTTCGCGCAGGAGCCGGTGCTCGGCGTCTACACGCGCGGGCATCGGGTCATGCAGGCGCTGGAGAAGCAACTCTCGGAGCGGGGCGTCGTGCTGCATGAGGCGGACATCCGCCCCGACGACCGTTACCTCATGGAGCGCTTCATCACGGCGTCGGTGACGATCGAGGCGGCGGACGCCGATGCCGCCACCCTGGTCAATCCGCGCCTGCGTCCCGGAGAGCGCTACCGGCCGTCGCTGCGTACCGTATCGCTGGATATCGAAACCAGCGCGGAGGGCCAATTGTATTCCGTGGCCCTGGAAGGCTGTGGCCAGCGGCAGGTCTACATGCTCGGCATCCCTGCGGCGGGCGACGAGGTGCCGCACGATTTCGACCTGGCCTATGTCGACGACCACGCGGCGCTCATCGTCGCGCTGAACAACTGGTTCCGCCACCACGATCCGGACGTCATCATCGGATGGAACCTGATCCAGTTCGACCTGCGCCTGTTGCAGGCCTGTGCGGATCGTTGCGGCCGCGTGCTCACCCTCGGGCGCGGCGGCACGCCCATCGACTGGCGCGAACACCGGCATCGCGATCATTACGTGTTCGCGTCCATCCCCGGCCGCCTGCCGATCGACGGCATCGAGGCGCTGCGCTCGGCCTCGCTGAGCTTCGCGTCCTTCAGCCTGGAGGCCGTCGCCCGCGAGCTGCTGGGTGAAGGCAAGGACATCGACGATCCGTACAGCCGCATGGACGAGATCGAGCGGCGGTTCCATCACGACAAGCCGGCGCTGGCGCGTTACAACCTGCACGACTGCGAACTGGTGACGCGGATATTCCAGAAGACGCGCCTGCTCGAGTTCCTGCTCGAGCGCGCCGACGTGACCGGCCTGCAGGCCGATCGCTCCGGCGGCTCGATTGCCGCGTTCACCTATCTCTACCTGCCGCGCATGCACCGGGAGGGGTACGTCGCCCCACGTACCGGCCGCGCCACCGGCGAATCCTATCCGGGTGGCTTCGTGATGGAGAGCCGTCCCGGTATCTACGATTCGATCCTGGTACTGGACTACAAGAGCCTCTACCCGTCGATCATCCGCACTTTTCTCGTCGATCCGATCGGCCTGGTGGAAGGCATGCGGGCGGTCGATCCCGATGCCTGGATACCCGGTCCGCTGGATACGCGCTTCTCGCGGACGACGCATTGCCTGCCTGCGCTCATCGCGCAGTTGTGGACGGGTCGCGATGCCGCGAAGGCGCAGGGCAACACCCCGCTCGCACAGGCATTCAAGCTGCTGATGAACGCGTTTACCGGGGTGCTGGGCGCCCCGGATGCGCGCTTCTTCGATCCCCGGCTGATCTCCGCCATTACCCTGCGTGGCCACGAGATCATGCAGCAGACACGTGCATGGATCGAGGCCGACGGCTACGAGACGATCTACGGCGATACGGATTCGATCTTCATCGGCCTGGGACGTGCGCACGACGAAGCCGAAGCGCAGGCGGTGGCCGATACGCTGGTCGCGCGCATCAACACGTCATGGGCCGCCAAGCTACGCCAGGAGATGGTGATCGACTCCTACCTGGAGATCGAGTTCGACACGCATTACCGTCGGTTCTTCATGCCAACGGTCCGCGGCAGCGAGACGGGCAGCAAGAAGCGCTATGCGGGGCTGGTGCGTGACGGCGACGATGAACAGCTCGTGTTCCGCGGACTGGAAGCCGTTCGTAGCGACTGGACACCGCTGGCCAGGCAGTTCCAGGAAGAGCTGTTTGGCATGATCTTCCGGCGGCAGCCTTACGAAGCGTACATCCAGGCTTATGTGCGCGACCTGCGGGAAGGCCGCCTTGACGAACGCCTGGTCTATCGCAAGCGCCTGCGCGGCAAGCTGGACTCGTACGACCGCATGACGCCACCCCAGGTCCGGGCCGCCAGGCTGGCCGACGAGCACAATGCGCGGCTCGGCCGGCCCCTGCAGTACCAGGGCGGCGGCTGGATCCGCTACGTCATGACCCTCAACGGGCCGGAACCCATGGAAGCGCGTCGCGCCGCCATCGACTACGACCATTACGTGGAACACCAGCTGCGCCCGCTCGCCGATGCGATCCTGCCCCTGGTCGGCGGCCGGTTCGATACCCTGGTGTCGCAGCAGAGCCAGCTGTTCTGAATCAACGCCTGTCGTGCCGCGGTCTTCACGTGCACTCGACTCCGCCTTACAGGGCAAGGGGGAAGCTGGGCCTTCCCACCGCACCGGAGCCAGCCATGGCCGAGTCGAACGAATCCACGAAACCGAAGAGCCCGCGCGAGTACGACGCCGGCACGAGCGACCGGGTTGAGAAGAACCCCAAGACGCCGGAGTCGCCCCAGCAGCAGCACGACAACGAAGACCACGGTTGAACCGGGAGTAGCCCTTATGGCCGATCAAGAGCACAAGCCGCAGTCCGGCGATCGCAACAACGACTATGTCGCCCGCAACGACCAGCCCCAGCAGGTCAAGCGCGACAAGGCGATCGAGGAAGGTGAGCGAAAGATGGACGAGATATCCAAACGTGACGAAGGCGTGCGCTAGCCGTTGGTAGTGTTGCCGCCCCACGCACTTCACGCTCTAATGCGCCATTGAATCCCGCACCTTGCTACCCGACACAGTGACCGTTTCCTCCCAGACCCTCGATTTCCGCGCCCGGCGCCGTCTCGTCACGCGTGACACTATCGCCCGTGAAGCGAGGCGGCTGTTCCTCGAGCGGGGATTCGACCAGGTGACGATCGAAGAAATCGCCGCGGCCGCCGAGGTGGGGCGGATGACGGTGTTCAATCATTTCCCCCGCAAGGAGGACATGTTCTTCGAACACGACGAGCCGGGCAGGGAGCTGATCCGCGAGACCATCCGCCGATACGATCCGGCCATCGGGCCGCTGGAAACGATGCGCCTGTTCGCCCATGAACTGGTGGGGCAGGGAAGTCCGTATATCCGCTTCACCTCGGCGCGGCAGAACTATGTCCAGACTATCGAGGCCAGCGAGACCCTGAAGTCGCGCATTCGTGCCATCCGTGACGAGATCGCCCAATTGATCGCGGTGGGTCTGGCGGAACGCGTTGGCCGCGATCCGGCCGATGCCGAGGCCCACCTGGCTGCCGACATGCTGCTGGCCACTTACACGGTGGCGATGTGGCAGGCCCACCGGCGTTATCGCCAGCATCCCGACGCCGGAGAAGCCGCAGCCACCTTCCTTCGCCTGGTCGACCAGGGCACCCGGGGCATCCAGGCCGCGCTGGTCGGCACGCCCTACGCCTGAAACGTCCGCAATCGGGACGGCCAAGCCTCTAAACGGAAGAACCCGGGGATAACTGGATCCCCGGGTTCGTCGTCCCGCTTTGCTTCACGTCCGGCGATCAGACACGTCCGAAAGCCTGCCGCAGGCGTTCACCCGACCAGACTTGCGCTTCTTCCGCCTTCTTCACCACCGCCGCCGCGCCGAAGAACTCGTGTGTCACACCCGTGTAGATCCGACGCTCGACCGGCACGCCGGCTTCCTTGAGCTTGTCTTCCAGGATGCCGCCGTCCGAGCGCAGCGGATCCAGGGTCGCGTTGACAATCGACACCGGCGGCAGGCCACGCAGATTGGCGTGCTCCAGGTCCAGGCGCGAATCCTTCTTGTCGTCGTCCGAGCGGACCAAGTGACCGACGAACCATTCGATCATCGCCTTGTTCAGCGGCTTGGCGATGGCGTTTTCGATATACGACTCGGTGTGTAGCGAGCCGGTCTGTCCCACCGGATAGACGGCCAGGACGTGCAGCGGTGCCTGCAGGCCCGCATCCCGTGCCGCGACCGCCGTGGCAAGGGCCAGATTGCCGCCCGCACTTTCACCCGCCAGGGCCAGGCGGGTGGGATCGCCACCTAGCGATGCGGCGTTGGCGATAACCCACTTGTAGCTGGCCAGGGCGTCGTCCCACGCGGCAGGGAATTTGTGCTCCGGCGCCTGGCGATAGTCCACGGACACCACGATGGCACCGGCCTGCTTGGCCAGGCCGCGTGCGCCCGCGTCGTACACATCGGCATTGGCGATGGCCCAGCCGCCGCCGTGGAAATAGAGAATCACCGGCGGATTGACGATGCCGGTCGGGGTGAATACGAACGCGTTGAGCGCGCCGGCAGGTGTGTCGACCACGATGGTGCGACGGATGACGCCGGGTACGAGCACTTCCGGCGTGGCGTCACGGTTCTGCTTCTTCA
Organism: Luteibacter sp. ME-Dv--P-043b; assembly: GCF_030209605.1. NCBI lineage: Bacteria > Pseudomonadati > Pseudomonadota > Gammaproteobacteria > Lysobacterales > Rhodanobacteraceae > Luteibacter > Luteibacter sp. ME-Dv--P-043b. Next base: position 49,476 of record NZ_JARVRT010000012.1, on the reverse strand, counting down.
GCAGGTGGTTCACCGCATCCTTCATGGTTGGCTGGGTGCGTGCTTCCGCCGGCGTGAGTTTTTCGATGGCTTTGGGTTCGAGTTCGTTGAAGGCGATCGCCACCTCATGCATGTCGTGTTCGGCACGAATGGCGCCGACGGCGTCGGCGAGTGCATTCTTGATGGGGTTGGGCTTGCCATGGTCTGACATAAGGTCTCCAGTCGTCGGTACGGGGATCGCACCTGACTGAAGATACGTGGCGTCCAAGCCGCCAGACGATGTGGCAGCGATATCGAGTTAAGCACGATGCACGCAGTTGAAGCCGCCTCGGACCTGGATGTGACATGAAAGTCACCGATGTGAATCCCGGCTGCCTCGCCAGCACTAACGGCGTTCAAGCGATCATCGAAAGGTAACGCTGTAACGTCGGTCCTACATAGAAGGCCATAACAGGCATCGTCAGTTATCGCCATGTCGTTCGGTGGTGCCGCCGAACCTAACGTGATGCGCCGTTTTGCGTCATTGCCAGAGGCGCGTCACGCCTGTGCGATGAACGAGCCGTCGGGATACTGGCTTGCCATGAAGTCCACGAAAGCCCTGACCTTGGGGCTTTCCAGTCGCCGCGACGTGTGCAGTACCCAAAGCTCGACATCGTCACCGGCAATGCCCCATGTCACTAATTGTCCGCTGTCCAGCATGCCGCCGACGATCGATCGGGGCAGCAACGCCGCACCTGCGCCAACGGCGACGGCATCGCGCACCATCAACAGCGAAGACAGGCGCAGCACGGGTTGCGGCACGATGGCGCGCCCGTCGCGTGTCTTCCATATATCGCCGTCGCGATGGCTCGACATCACGACGGCGCGCACCGGCAAGGGATCGCCATCGCTGTCACTGGGTCTCGCGATCGACGGTGGCGTGACAAGCAGCAACCGGTCGTGCGCGAAGCAACGACCGACGAGGTCGGAGTCCTTGCGTGGGTTGATCCGGATGGCGACGTCGAAGCGTTCCTCGACAAGATCGACGACGCGATCCTCGGCGACGGCCTCTATCTGCACGTCGGGATAAAGCGCGATGAAGTCCGCCGCCAACCTCGCCAGCGCCACCTGCGCGAACAACTGCGGTGCGGCCACGCGCAGCAGGCCCCGGGGTGTGTCCATCCCGTCCCGCGCCGCCGCCAGGGCCTCGGCCACCTCGTGCATCGGGCCTTCCGTCCGGCTGAGCAGGCCACGTCCCGCCGCGGTCAGGGCCAAGCTCTGGCCGCCCCGTTCGATGAGCCGCACCCCCAGGGCTTCCTCCAGGTCCGCCACTCGCCGTGACAGCGTGGCCTTCGAGCGACCGCTGGCCCGGCTGGCCTTGCCGAAGCCGCCGTGCCTCGCCACCAGCTGGAAGTCCTCGAGCGCGCTCAGGTCCATGGTGTCTCAATAATGATACGGATGGTCTCGATCTTAGCGTCTGTGTTTCTTATTCACTACCACCTATTGTTCTTTCCACGCAACCACCCCACGGCCGTCCCGGCCATTCAAGGAGTCATGTCATGACCATTCTCGTTACCGGTGCCACCGGCCAGGTCGGCCGCGAAGTCGTCAATCAGCTCGTCCGTCGCGGTGCCGACGTGCGTGCCTTCGTCCGCGATCCGTCGAAAGCCGAGCTTCCCGCCGGCGTGGACGTCGCCAAGGGCGACCTGCTCGATGTGGATGCCCTGCGAAGTGCCTTCCAAGGCGTATCGACGCTGTTCCTGCTCAACGCCGTCACCCCCGACGAATACACCCAAGCCATCGTGACGCTCAACGTCGCCCGCGAAGCCGGTATCGAGCGGATCGTGTATCTCTCGGTCATCCACAGCGACCGCTACGTCAATGTGCCGCACTTCGCCGGCAAGTTCGGTGTCGAGCGTATGCTCGAAACGATGGGCATGCACGCCACCATCCTGCGGCCGGCGTACTTCATCGGTAACGACCTGAGCATCAAGGATGTGATCACTGGCCATGGCGTGTATCCCATGCCGGTCGGCAGCAAGGGCCTGGCCATGATCGATACGCGCGATCTGGCCGAGATTGCCGCACTCGAACTGCTGCGTCGCGAGAACGCCGCGCAACCGTTGCCGCTGGAGCGGATCAATGTGGTGGGGCCGGATACCCTCACCGGTACGGCCATTGCGCAGATCTGGAGCGATGTACTGGGCCGGCCCATCGCTTATCCGGGCGAGGACTTCGCGGGTTTCGAGGGCAACCTGCGCCAGTTCATGCCGTCGTGGACGGCGTACGACATGCGCATGATGACCGAGCGTTTCGTCAGCGACGGCATGCAGCCGGAGCAGGGCGATGTGGCACGCTTGACGGCCATGCTGGGTCGGCCGTTGCGGTCGTATCGCGAGTTTGCCGCCGATGTGGCGGGCCATTCGGCGACGTGATGCTTCGTCCGAACGCATTCGTGGCGGCTCACGTTTCCGTGAGCCGCCACGATGTGTTTTCACTGCACTGCCCGAGGTCGTCCGGGCGTGTGCTCAGCCGGCGAGGTGCTTCATCAGTACCGTGGCCGCTTCCGACGACGACGCGGGGTTCTGACCTGTGATCAGCGGGCCGTCGGTCACGACGTACGAGCCCCAGTCCGGACCTTTCGAGTAAACGCCGCCCTTGGCCTTGAGCTCGTCCTCGACGAGGAAGGGCACCACCTCGGTGAGGCCGACGCCGTCTTCCTCGGTGTTGGTGAACCCGGTGACCTGCTTGCCCGCGACCAGCGGCTTGCCGTCGGAGGCCTTCACGTGGCGCAGCACGCCCGGCGCATGGCAGACCAGGGCGACCGGCTTGCCCGCCTCGATGAACGACTCGATCAGCGCGATGGAGTGCGCATCTTCCGCCAGGTCCCACAGCGGGCCGTGGCCACCCGGATAGAACACGGTATCGAAGTCGGCCTGCGATACGGTGTCGAGGCGAACGGTGTGGGCGAGCTGGTCCTGCGCCGTGGCGTCGCCCTCGAAGCGACGGGTGGCATCGGTCTGGGAAGACGGCTCGTTGCTCTTCGGATCGAGCGGAGGCTGGCCACCCTTGGGCGAGGCCAGGACGATCTCGGCACCGGCATCCTTGAAGGTGTAATAGGGTGCGGCGAGCTCTTCGAGCCAGAAGCCCGTCTTTTTGCCCGTGGTACCGAGCTGGTCGTGGGAGGTGAGGACGATGAGGACTTTCATGGTGACTCCTTGGGTTGCCGATAAGTAGACCGGTCGTCTAATCAAATGGGTATTAGAGAACACACGACGTGTATGAAGCGTGCGGTTCAACGGCGTCGCCCGCTCAGGTCGTCGGAAAGTGCAGGATCTGGCGAGTGGTGGTCATGGCCTTGTGGAACGGTTCGACGTTGCGGACGATCTTGACCATGACGCTGGCGCCGAGCCAGAGCTGGTAAAGGCTCTGCGCCACGTCTGACAGTGGATCGTCGACAGACAGCGACCCATCGGCCACACCCGCTTCGATCGCCTGGGACAGGTGCGTCACGATGCCTGCGGTGCCGCGCTTCATCGACGCACGCATCGCCTCGGACAGGTCGGACACCTCGGCACCGAGCTTCACCGCCAGGCACTTGCCCTGGCAGTCCTCGAACGACTGGTTGTGTTCCCAGGCCTGGAAATAGTGCTCCAGCCGCTGCGCCGCCGTGCCGCCGGCCTGCCGGAGCATGCGATCCATGTCCGCAAGGTAATCCTGGAAGTAGGCCTCGAGCATGGCCTCGCCGAAGGCTTCCTTGGACGCGAAGTAGTGATAGAACGAGCCCTTCGGAACGCCAGCGGAGGCGAGCACCTCGTTGAGGCCGACCGCCGAGAAGCCCTTGCCGCCCATGATGCGCTGGCCGGTGGCGAGGATCTTCTCGCGGACGTCGGAGGTTTCGATGGTGGCTGTGGCAGGGCTCATGGGTAAAGACGATACATGGAATTAGACCAGTCGTCTACTACGCATTCTGGCGCGAATGATCGACGCGCTCGTGGCGTACCGTCCTCACTTGTCTGGCCTGACGAGCACCAGCTTCCCGAGCATGCTGCCAGCTTCGAGCTGCCGGTGCGCCTCGATCAGACGTGCAGCATCGATACCGTCGATGCGCTGCGTCAGCGTATGCGTGATGTCGCCCCGGTCGACCAGCTCCGCCACCCGCCGCAGCAAAGCATGCTGGCGCGCCATGGTGGCCGTGCCGAACATGGCACGGGTAAACATGAGCTCCCAGTGGATCGCGATCGACTTGCCCTTGAAGGGGCTGATATCGAGGCCGACCGGATCGTCGATCAACGCGAACTGCCCTTCCGGAACCAGGACGTCGGCGATCTGCGGCACATAGGTCGCACTGTGGTTGAGGCCGACGACGTAGGCGACGCCATCGATGCCCAGCTTCTGCAACTGCGGTTTCCATGGCTGGTGGTGGTCGATCGTGTGATGGGCCCCGTGACTCATTACCCAGTCGCGCGTTTCCGGGCGGGACGCCGTGCCGACGATCGTCACGCCGGTAAGCCGACGGGCAAGCTGGGTCAGGATGGAGCCGACACCTCCCGCGGCGCCCACCACCAGCAGGACGCGGTGCTCCGTGGGGTCCGCTTCGTGCACTCGCAGCCGGTCGAACAGGAGTTCCCAGGCGGTGATCGCCGTCAAGGGCAGCGATGCGGCCTCGTCAAAGTCCAGCGAAGCAGGCATGGGTCCGACGATGCGCTCGTCCACGGCCTGACGTTCCGCGTTGCTGCCCGGGCGCGTGATATCGCCGGCATACCACACGCGGTCACCGGCCTTGAAGCGCGTCACGCCCGGGCCGACTTCCCTGACCACACCGGCGGCGTCCCAGCCCAGGATGCGCGGCTGCCCGGCCGGCACATCGCCATGGGCACGGACCTTGGTATCCACCGGATTGACCGACACGGCGCGCACGTCGACTAGCAGGTCGTGCTCGCGCAGCTCCGGCTCGGGCACGTCGATGTCCTGCAATGCCTGGGGCTGGTCGATGGGAAGGTTCTTGAAGAAGCCGACGGCTTTCATGGGGTGTGTTTCTCCGTGACGGGTGCGGAAGTGATGATTCTATTCTTGCCTGGTCTGGGGTCGCTTACGTGTATATGCGCCGTTTTGCTTGAGCAGGACGAGCTTGTCTTACCGCGGAGGCAGGCGAGTTGGCCGTGCCTTGTTTGACGACCTGACGCAGCGCAGAATTTGCGCATGTCGCCGTCGGCCATCCATCTTCGCAGCTACCAGGCATCCACTGGCCTCGATCGCCACGATGAGATTCAGTGGGTCTTCTCGTTGCAGGGCGAGATGGCGTTCGAGGTGTCCGGTCGTGGCGGACGCCTGAGTCGTGGTCAGGGCGTATTCGTCGCTTCGGGGGAGCGCCACGACCAATCGGCGCGTGAGCCCAATCGCTTTTTGGTCATCGACTGCCCATCGGGCGCGATCGACGACGCGACGCACGAGGCCCTGTTGCGACAGCCGTGGTTGGCCGTGCCGGACGGACTACTCGAAGACCTGATGGCGTTGGCAGGGCAGGGGGCCCGTGCCAACGTCCTGCCCGTGTTGCTCGCCCATTTTTCCCCGGACGGCGAGTACGCACGATTGCATGAACTCTGCGCGCGCGTCGAACACTCACCCGGCGCGTCGTGGACGGTAGGAAGCATGTCGGCGTTGGCGGGGCTGAGCATCAGTCGTCTGCATGCGGTATTCCGCGCTTACTTCGGCATGACGCCGATGACCTGGCTTGCTACCTGCCGTTTGCGGCACGCCAGGCATGCGCTGGAATCCTCGGCGGCGTCGCTGAGCGACATTGCGTTGCACCTTGGCTATTCCGAGCAGAGCGCACTCACCCGTGCCTTCCGTCGGGATGTGGGCCTGCCGCCTGGCGCGTGGCGAAGGCTGCGGCAGTAGGCTGGGTCAAGACCGCTGGGTCGAGTCTGGCTACGCTGCTCGCCTGTCACGGACACAGGCCAGTCATGAACCGATACATCCCCTGGGGCATCGCCAACGGCGCCGCCGCCGGAGCCCTCTGGGGCATCATTTTCCTCGTGCCAGCGGTGCTCCACGGCTTCAATCCCTTGCAGCTCGCGCTTGGGCGCTACCTTGCCTATGGCGCCCTTTCCCTTGCCGTGCTCCTGCCGCGGATCAGGCACCTGTCGCGGCGGCTCGTCGCTCACGACTGGCTCAGCCTCTTGTGGCTGAGCCTCACCGGCAACCTGGTGTACTACGCCCTGGTGGCGTTCGCCGTGCAGAGCGCGGGCGGCGCAGCGACGTCGCTGGTGGTCGGCCTCGTCCCGGTCGTCATCGCGCTGGCCGCATCGTCCGCACCTGGCGCGGTTCCCTTGCGACGGCTAGCCGTCGCGCTGTCGTTGAGCGTGGTAGGCGTCTGCCTGATCGCCTGGCAGGCGCTGTCCAGCGAGACCATGAGCACGCCATGGGCCGCGCGATGGCTGGGCCTGTTCTGCGCTGCTTGCGCGCTGGTGTCCTGGTCTGCCTACTCCATCGGCAACAGCCGGGCACTGGCCCGCCTGCCTGACGTAACGGGCCACGACTGGTCGCTGCTTACCGGACTCATGACCGGATTTATCGCGCTCCTGTGCTCTCCGTTGGCATGGGTGTGGCAGGGAACCGCGCATACCGGCGGTGACTGGTCGGTGTTCTGGCTTACGTCCACCGGCGTCGCAGTCCTTGCCTCCATCCTCGGCAGCGCCTGCTGGAACCGCGCCAGTCGCATCTTGCCTCTTTCGTTATCGGGGCAGATGATCGTCTTCGAGACGCTATTTGCGCTGGTGTATACGTTTGCCTGGCAGCGCCGGTGGCCTACGGGAATGGAATACGTGGCGATGGTGTGTTTGCTGGCGGGGGTGGTGTTGTGTGCTCGGGCGCACCGCCGACGCACACCATGCCGTCATCTCTGACGGTCGCATGCTTACCCGGTTTTTGAATATCCATCCGGGGTGACGTCATGTGCATACGAGCCTTGCCGGCTATTCGCCCTCGACCGCCGAGACCAGGAGTGACAGGAGTATGTGCCGTCGGCCTATTACACCAGTCGAGGCGATGCGATAGCCGTCTCGCCGGGCGTCATGTCATGTTGCTTCGATTGCTCGGCGACAAGCTGGGTGTTTGTCTCCTGAAGCTTGCCATTACTGACTTCGACGGTTTGCTGCACTGCCGTTGCAACATCCACACTGGATCGCCTGCTCCAAGGCGCGCTGATGTCTTGCGTGTCTACGGCAAAAGCACGCGACCGGTCGTCATTCATGACGATGTGATGGATGGTATCGAGCCCATCTGCCTTACTTTGAGCTGTCACGGCGGCGGCCAGTCGTTCACTGTGCTCGTCGGGCGTCCGTCCCATGCCTCGATCAATCTGAGTCACGTGCTGATAGGCCTGGACATACATCGCATGGTCTCGATGGGTTGGGTCGCGCATATCTGAACCAGCGTGCCTATTTGCGGCATCGTGGTGCTCAGGGGTAGAGCCGCTATCAAACGATCCTTTAGATGGTTTGTTGCCCGCTTCGATGGGCACCGTGGGCCCATCCCCCTGCGGAGGTTTGATCTTTTGTCCATCGTCGTTGCACCACTGCTTGCCATCGAAGCGGTTGCCGCTTCGGTGTGAAGCCAGGCCAACGTCCTTGTATAGGTCTTCACCAAAGTCCGGTGCACGTACTTTCTCGCCATTCTTGTCTGTCGGCAGGTCAGGCTTGATGTCGACGGTCTTCAGTAGATTACTGGTCACGCCGTTACTATTGTTGTTGAGCGGCGAGTACTCCAGCTTCGCATTGTTGATTTGCTGTGCGGCTTCGAGCGCCGCATGCAGTTTTTCATCCAGTTCGGCATCCGACCCGTTCCATACCGTCAGCCGCTCATGATGCTCGTTGGGGCCGGGCCAGTCGGGCGAGACATGCTCCTGCGTAATCGGCTGTCCGTTCGCGTCGCGCACCAAGGAAGGATCATTGATGTCTGCACGATCCGCATGAAGCGGTGTGAGCGAGCCATTCTTTTCGCGCCGATAGACGGCCTCATAAGGAGGCTCATAGGGACTTGAGTCCACACGGATGTTGCCGAACTTGTTTGATCCAAGGACGGTGCTTTCGGCGAAGTTTGCCAAATCATTTCCTTCGGACCGGCCGTCGGGGCCGCCTCGGACGACCGTGCGGGAGCCATCGGCGCGTTCGAACAGAAGGTATGTATGACGCCGATCACCCGCAACCTCGCTGGCTCCAACTATTATTTTCGCTTGTCCATCCGCCACTTCAGCCTCCGATATCCTCGGGCAAACGCGCGACCTGTGCTTCGCTCAGCTTTGTGCCGTCGCTTGAATTGAGTGTGATAAACCAACTCACTGGCGCGCCGGGCGCCGTCAATCGCTGCGCTGGCGCAGGCGGCGGCTGCAGCTTGAACCGGCAGAGTATCGAGGCGCGTGTCTCTGATCCGGCTGGCTTCGCTGGCTGACACGAAAAGCCGTGTCGCTCTAATGCGTCGACTGCGTCAGCAAGCGCGATGCCATTCGGAATCCATCGCTCAACCTGAGCCTTCGCCTCGCGCGCTGATTGCTGCGGCTGAAAGGTGTCGTTTGGATCGTTTCCGCTCATGGCGTTACATCCTTGGATGGCGAAGGAGAGAGGAAAGATACAAATCAATAGCGTTCGGGTCGATCTTGTCACGACGCCATACTCCCTGGCGATGTGGGTATCGCCGTCTGGATGATGACATTACGTGATCTTGGCCAGGTTCTGAACGACCGCTTGGCGGGTTGGCGCTACGCTCAGGAAAATGTAAAAATCAAGGGTTGAACACCTCCTTCATGCCACCGGTCCCCGAAATAAATTGAAGACCCCCCAAGGCCTGCAGCCGTTGATCGATGACGGTATCATTGACGACGTGCTCCGGCCACTCAAGAGCGGCAAGGAGGCGGCGGTGTACGTTGTCCGTTGCGGCAACGACGTCCGCTGCGCCAAGGTCTACAAGGACATGGCGCACCGAAGCTTTCAGCAGCGCGTGCAGTACCAGGAAGGCCGCAAGGTGAGCAGCAGCCGCGAGGCGCGCGCCATCGGCAAGGGCAGCAAGTACGGGCGCAAGCAGCAGGAAGTCGCCTGGAAGAACGCTGAGGTTGATGCGCTTTACCAGTTGCGCGATGCCGGTGTTCGCGTGCCCGAGCCGTTCGGCTATTTCCACGGCGTGCTGGTGATGGAACTGGTCACGGACGCCGATGGCCTCTCCGCGCCCCGCCTGGGGGAGGTCGACCTCAGCGCCGATGAGGCCCGGGAATACCATCGGATTCTCGTGCGGCAGGTCGTGCTTATGCTGTGCGCCGGACTGATCCACGGTGATCTTTCCCCGTACAACGTCCTTGTCGGCCCGGATGGCCCGGTCGTGATCGATTTTCCGCAGGTCGTCAGTGCGACGGGAAACAATGCGGCGCGCACCATGCTGCTGCGTGACGTCAACAATCTCACCGCCTACCTTGGACGCTCGGCGCCCGAGTTGCTGGAGACGTGGTACGGCGAGGAGATGTGGTCCTTGTTGCAGGCCGGCGATCTCCGTGCCGATACGGAACTGACCGGTCATTTCGAGCCGGATGAATCCGAGGTCGATCTGGACAGCATTCGGCAGTCCATCAATGACGCGCGAGAAGAAATGCTTATCCGGCAGCAGGGACGTGAGGCGGCGGAAGAAGACTAGGGGTTGAGGCGCCATTGCATCCACCCCACCCCTTCCCTAAATTGGTGCAATGCAAGCACCAACCCAAGCCGACCTCCTGACGCTCCTGGGCACCGGCCTCGCCGTCGTCTCCACGGCCGGCCGCGTCACCTGGATCAACCCAGCCCTAGGCGAACTCCTCGACGTCGGCCCCCGCACCGCCCCCGGTCAGGACCTGACCGCCCTGATGCGCAACCCGGCCCTGGCGGCGCAGCTTGACCGCGTCGCCCTCGAACGCCGCGCCTACAACCTCCGCGCCGTCACCTTCGGCGTCGCCCGCGGCCGTGAACTCACCGCCGACCTGATCCTCCAGCCCCTGGACGACGGCAGCATCCTCGTCGAGGTCCATCCGCTGGCGCCCGAACTCGCGGCGGCCAGCGCCGGCACCCCGCTCTCCGCCACGCTGCGCGGCTTCGCCCACGAGGTAAAGAACCCCCTCGCTGGCCTGCGCGGCGCCGCCCAACTGCTGGAGCGCCGCGTCGTCGACAAGGACCTGCGCCAGCTCGCCGCCATGGTGATCGCCGAGGCCGATCGCCTTGCCGCCCTGGCCGACGGTCTGCTCCGGCACGGCGGAGCGCCGCGTCTGGGTCCGGTCAACCTCCACGAATTGCTGGAGCGCCTTGAAGGTCTGGTCGTCGCCGAAGCGAACGCCCCGCGTGTGCGCCATGACTTCGACCCCAGCCTGCCGGACACCCTGGGCGACGCCGATCGTTTGCTGCAGGTGCTGCTCAACCTCACCCGCAACGCCGGCGAAGCGGGGGCGTCCATGCTCACCCTGCGCACCCGCGTGGAGCATGGCGCGCGCGTCGGCGAGCGCACCGTCCGCGCCGCCTTACGCGTGGACGTGATCGACGACGGCCCCGGCGTGCCTGACGACCTGCGCGACACGCTGTTCCAGCCGCTGGTGTCCGGTCGCCCCGATGGCACCGGGCTGGGGCTGGCGCTGTCACGCGAGATCGCGCTCGAACACGGCGGCGACCTTCGTTACACCAGTCGTCAAGGCGAGACCGTCTTTTCCCTTTACCTCCCGATGGAGCGTCCGCATGACTGAGATATGGATCGCCGACGACGATCGCGGGGTGCGTTTCGTGCTGGCCGAGGCCCTGCGCGATGCCGGTCACAGCGTGCGCGAATTCAGCGCGGGCGATGCGGTGCGCGCGGCGCTGCACGAAAGCCGCCCGGCCTTGCTCGTCACCGACGTACGCATGCCCGGTGAGAATGGATTAAGACTGCTCGAAGACCTCACCCGGCGCAACATCGGCCCGGTGATCGTCATGAGTGCGTTCACCGATGTCGCCACGACGGCGGCGGCGTATCGTGCTGGCGCTGCCGATTACCTGGCCAAGCCGTTCGACCTCGACCGGGCGGTGGAGGCGGTGGGTCGCGCGCTGGCCGCCGCCCATGAGGAAGTCATCGCGCCCGCGCCGCGCGAGGACGAACACGCGCTGCTCGGCGAGAGCACCGCCATGCGCGAGGTATTCCGCCTCATCGGCCGTGTCGCGGCCAGCGACCTCAACGTGCTGATCACCGGCGAGACCGGCACGGGCAAGGAACTGGTGGCGCGCGCGCTGCACGAGGAAAGCGCACGGCATGGCAAGCCCTATGTCGCGCTGAACACTGCCGCCATTCCGTCGGAGCTGCTGGAAAGCGAGTTGTTCGGCCACGAGGCCGGCGCGTTCACCGGCGCCACGCGGCGGCAAGCCGGGCGGTTCGAGCAGGCCGAAGGCGGCACGCTGTTCCTCGATGAAATCGGCGACATGCCGATCGGCCTGCAGACGCGCCTGCTGCGCGTGCTGGCCGGTGGCGAGTTCTATCGCGTGGGTGGGCGCGAGGCGATCCGCAGCAACGTGCGCATCGTCGCCGCCACGCACCAGGACCTGGAGGCGCGGGTGGAGCAGGGCCTGTTCCGCGCGGACCTCAAGCATCGGCTGGATGTGGTGCGCATCCAGCTGCCGTCGCTGCGCCAGCGCAGTGGCGACATCCCCTTGCTGGCCCGGCATTTCCTCGCCCGTGCGGCGGCCGAACTGGGCGTGCCGCCCAAGCGTTTCTCGCGTGGCGCGATGAAGGCGGTGGAGCAGCGCGATTACCCGGGCAACGTGCGTGAGCTGGAAAACCTCTGCCGTCGCCTTGCCGTGGTGGCGCCGGGCCTGGAAATACTGGCCAGCGACCTGGGCAGCCTGCCAGCGCGGGAGACACGCGGCGTGGAATGGACGGATGCCCTGCGCATCTGGACGCAGGATGCGCTGGCGCAAGACGAGCCGGATATCCATGCGCGTGCCCGCGAGGCACTGGACAAGACCCTGTTGCAGGCGGCCCTGCTGGCCAACGACGGCCACCGGCAGCACGCCGCGGCGGCGCTCGGTGTCGGCCGCAATACCCTCACACGCAAACTCGGTGCGTCGCGCAAGCGGCGGCCGTCCATCGGACAACCCACATGAGCCTCGACATTCGTCGCGCCGGTCCTGCCGACGCGGATAACCTGGCCCGCTGGAACACCGCCATGGCCTGGGAGACCGAACAGAAGCGGCTCGATCCCGCCACGGTGGCGCGCGGCGTGCGCGCCGTTCTCGACGAGCCACGTCGCGGCTTCTACCTCGTGGCGGAGCGGGATCGCGTGCCGGTGGGCTGCCTGATGGTCACCTATGAATGGAGCGACTGGCGCTGCGGTGACTTCTGGTGGGTGCAGAGCGTGTATGTGGAAGCCGAAGCGCGCGGCACCGGCGTGTTCGGCGCCCTCTACCGCCAGGTGAAAGCGATGGCTGAAAGCGCCGGTGCCGTGGGGCTGCGCCTGTACGTGGAGCTTGAGAACGAACGCGCGCAACGCACTTACAGCGGGCTGGGCATGCAGCGCTGCCATTACCACATGTACGAGGCCCCGCTAGGAGATTGATCAGCCGACCAGCAGGCGCAGCTCGCCCGTATCCACGGCTGCGATGCGTGCCTCGAACTGGCGTGCCGACATGGCCTTGCCGAACAGGAAGCCCTGCATCTGCGGGCAGCCCGCATCGCGCAGGAAACGGGCCTGCTCGCCGCTTTCCACGCCTTCGGCCAGCACTTGCTTGTTCATGCCCCGGCCCATCGCGATGATCGCGCTGACGATGGCTGCGCTGTCGTTGTCCCAGGCCACGTCGCGGATGAAGGCGCGGTCGATCTTCAGCGTGTCGATGGGGAAGTGCTTGAGGTACGACAGGCTGCAATAGCCGGTACCGAAATCGTCCAGGCTCAGCGACACACCCAGCGACTTCACGCGGTGCAACAGTCGGGCGATGTGGTCGCCGCCCTCCATCACCGTGCGCTCGGTCAGCTCCAGCTCCAGCAGGGTGGGATGGATGCCGCTGTCCGTGATGATGCTGCTGAGCGCTTCGAAGAAGCGCGTGTGCTGGAACTGCAGGGCGGACACGTTGACCGATACGGAGAGCGGTCGGTAGCGCCGCGTCCACAGCTCCGCCTGGCGGCAGGCCTCGCGCAGCGCCCACTCGCCGATCGGCACGATCAGTCCGCAGTCTTCCGCCACCGGGATGAACTGCTCGGGCGTATAGACGTCCACGCCATCCACCTGCCAGCGCAGCAGCGCCTCGGCACCGACGATGGCACCCAGGTCGACATCCACCTTGGGCTGGTAATGCAGGCAAAGCTCGCCGCGCGCCAGCGCCTTGCGCAGTTCCACCTCGATCCGCACACGGGCGGCATTGCGCTCGTTCATGCTGGGATTGAAGAAGCGGTAGCCGTTGCGGCCCTGCATCTTCGCCTCGTACATGGCGGCGTCGGCGTGGCGCAACAACGACTCCGCATCCGCCGCGTCCTCGGGATACACGCTGATGCCGATACTGAAACTGATGGCCAGCGCGGCGGCGTCGACGCTGACCGCCCGGCTGCAGGCGGCCAGCACCTTCTCCGCCACGACGCTGGCATCCACCGGGCCATCGATCACCGGCAGCAACACCACGAACTCGTCGCCGCCCAGTCGGCTTACGGTGTCGTCCGCGCGCACCGCCGCGCGGATACGTCGCGCCACCTCTTGCAACAGGGCGTCGCCGGCGGCATGGCCCAGGCTGTCGTTGATCTGCTTGAAATGGTCGATGTCGACGAAGAGCAGGGCGGCACGCTGGTTGCGTCGCGTGGCCGCCGTGGTGGCGAACTCCATGCGCGATTGCAGCAGGGCGCGGTTGGGCAGGCCGGTCAGGGTGTCGTGGTGGGCCAGATGCGCCATCTTCAGCGCCAGCGCGCGCGTCTCGCTCACGTCGTGGAACACCACCACCCCGCCGACGACGTTGCCGGCATGGTCGTGGATGGGCGCGGCCGAATCCTCGATGGGGCTTTCGAAGCCGTTACGGTGGATGAGGATGGCGCCGGTGGTGAGGCCGACGATGGTGTGCCTCTCCACCGCGGCCCGCAGCGGATTGGCCAGCGGCAGCCCCGACACGGGCTCGCGCAGCTGGAACACTTCGTCCATCGGCCGGCCGACCGCTTCCTGGCTGGACCAGCCGGTCATGGCTTCGGCGATGGGATTGAGCGAGGTGACGACCAGGTTCGTATCGGTGGTGATCACGGCATCGCCGATGGACTTCAGCGTCACCTGCGCCAGTTCTCGCTCGCGGAACAGCGCGTCCTCGAAGGCCTTGCGCTCGGTGATGTCCTGCACCTGCGAAATGAAGTAAAGCGGCTCGCCGTGCTCGTCACGTACCAGCGAGGCGCTGAGCAGGCCGTGCACCGTGTGCCCATCGCGATGCACGTAGCGTTTTTCCAGCAGGTACGACGGGCGTTCGCCGGTCAGCAAGGTATCGACCAGCGCCAGGTCGCCTTCCAGGTCGTCCGGGTGGGTCACGTCCTGGAAGGCGGTGCTGAGCAGTTCGTTCTCGGTATAGCCCAGCATGCCGCACAGGGCGTCGTTCACCTGCAGCCAGCGGCCGTCCGGCCAGACCAGCGCCATGCCGATGGAGGCGTGGCGGAACGCGAGTGAAAAGCGACGCTCGCTTTCGCGCAGCCGCCCTTCGAGCAGCCGCCGGCTGGAGATGTCGGCGAGCACGATGGACACACCGATCGGCTGTCCGGTGTCGTCCTGGTCGAGGGTGAAGGTGGCCTGGGCGTAGCGCCCCGCGGTATTGGCCATGCCCTGGTCGAAAAACGGCCGGGAGGCCAGCGCGTCGCGGATGCCGTCGGCGATCAGCGCACCGATCGGCGCGGGCAAGGCATCGTCCGCACGGCGGCCGACCAGCGAGGCGCCGTCCGATCCCATCCATGCGAGGAACGCCGGGCTCGCATAGCGAAAGCGCATATCGGCATCGACGTAGGCCAGCATCGCCGATGAGCGATCCAGGAGGTAGGCGGGCCAGTCGGTGGGATGATCGTTGTTCACGTCATCCCACTCTAGTCCGTCCGTCTACGCTTAACTATGCGAAGACGTCCTAATCGTGGGGCCGTACCGGCAGGGTCAGTGCAGCGCGGGTGCCGGGGCCGTCAGTGCGCCTTCGCCGTCCAGCATCACCCGGCCCAGGGTCTGCACTTCGCTGGCGGCGCCGTAACGCTCGGCCAGCGTTTCCAGCAGCGGCACCAGGGCATCGGGTGCCAGCGGGTAACCATGGGCCAGGATGCGCGCCTTGCCGGGTACCGGCTGCGCCACGGTGATCGCGGCCATGCCCAGGCCGGGCGCCTCGTGGGCATAGAGGCGCGGCGCCTCGGCCGCGGGGTCGGCCTCGGCCAGCGCCTCGACCAGGTAACCGGCGGGGCCGGGCGGCATGCCGTCCATATCGAGGGGCACGTGATGGGCCGTCAGCAGCGCCGCGTATTGGCGCAGCTCGAACAGGGTGCCGGCAAACTCGTGCGCGGCGTTGCCGCCCTTGCTCGCATCCCTGGCAAACCAGTCGGCGAGGCCGGGAATACCGACCCGCCCCTCGGCGTAGCGCAGGGGCAGGCCCCGCGAGCCCAGCGCGGTCTCCTGCTTGTACGGCGTAAGCAGCGCGGCTTCCAGCATCGTCCACAGGGGCGCCAGGTTGACGTGCTCGTATTGCACGCAGGTGAGTGCCAGCAGGTCGTCGCGGCTGAGGTAGCGCGCGTGCTCCAGTCGCATGCCCAGCGTGCGCATCAGGAAGTCGGCCGTGGCCGTGCCCGCCTCGCCCTTGGCGGCCAGTTCGCGCTCCATCGCCTGCGACAGGTCTTCGGCCTGGTCGGCGGGTGCCAGCAGCATCCATGGCACCAGGCGCATCGGGCCGCCGGCGTAATGCGGGTCGGGCACCAGCGGCTGGGCGGGCATGTGCCCCTCGTGCGAGCCGAACGCCACCACGCCACCGGCGGTGACCACGCGCGGCACGCGGCGGGCCAGTTCCTCCAGCGTGGCGAACACGGGGAAACCCGGACGGAGCAGCTCCACCCCGTCGAACAGCGCACCAGCCAGCGCGAAACGCGAGGCCTCGACGCCGGGCAGCAGGGTGCGCAGGTCGTCGGCCACCAGGCCGGCCAGGGCCTGCGCCTCGTCGCGAGTCAACTCGAGCCGGTCGGGCATCTCGCCATCGGCCAGCTCCAGGGCGAGGACGGCAGGACAGGCGATCAGCGACTCGTTCACGGCGGGGATTTCCGAACGGCAAAGGAATGCGATTCTACCATCGGGGTCTGGCGGGGTTTCCCCGGGACAGGATGCGGGTTAGCCTTGCCGATACGCGTTCGTCGGCGATCGTCGGCGTCCGCGATCCCTTCGCCTTCGATCCGGTCCTTTATAAAGCATGGAAAAGACGCAAAAGCGTGTGGGTGTGGTCGGCGGCGTCCGCATTCCTTTCTGCCGCAACAACACCGCTTACGCCGATGTCGGCAATTTCGGAATGTCGGTGAAGGTGCTGGGTGCCCTGGTCGAGAAGTTCGGCCTGCATGGCGTGGAACTGGGCGAAGTGGCCATGGGTGCGGTCATCCGCCACTCGTCGGACTGGAACCTGGCGCGTGAAGCGCTGCTCTCGTCCGGCCTGGCGCCGACCACCCCGGGCATCACCTCGGCGCGCGCCTGCGGCACCTCGCTGGACAATGCCATCGCGATCGCCAACAAGATCGCCACGGGCCAGATCGAGGCCGGCATCGCCGGGGGCTCGGACACCACCAGCGACGTCCCCATCGTCTACGGGCAGAAGCTGCGCAAGCGTCTGCTGGCGCTCAACCGCGCCCGCTCGCTGAAGGAAAAACTGCAGGCCGCCACCCGCGGCTTCTCGCTCAAGGAACTCAAGCCCTCGTTCCCCGGGGTGGCCGAGCCGCGTACCGGCAAGTCCATGGGCGACCACTGCGAGCAGATGGCGAAAACCTGGAAGATCGGCCGCGTGGAGCAGGACGAACTGGCCCTGGCCAGTCACCGCAACCTGGCCGCCGCCTATGACTCCGGTCTGCTGGACGACCTCGTGGTGCCGTTCCGTGGCCTCAAGCGCGACGGCTTCCTCCGTGCGGATTCCACCCTCGAAAAACTCGGCTCGCTCAAGCCGGCGTTCGACAAGACCTCGGGCCAGGGCACGCTCACGGCCGGCAATGCCACGGGTTTGTCCGATGGCGCCGCCGCGGTGCTGCTGGCCAGCGACGAGTGGGCCGCGGCCCGCGGCCTGTCCATCCAGGCCTATTTCACGCATGCGGAAGTATCGGCGGTGGATTTCGTCCACGGCGAGGGCCTGCTGATGGCCCCGACCGTGGCGGTGCCGCGCATGCTCAAGCGGGCGGGCCTGACCTTGCAGGATTTCGACTTCTACGAGATCCACGAGGCGTTCGCTGCCCAGGTGCTGTGCACATTGCGTGCATGGGAGAACGACGACTATTGCCGTACCCGGTTGGGCCTCGACGGTCCGCTGGGTTCGATCGATCCGGCCAAGCTCAACGTCAACGGCTCCAGCCTCGCGTCCGGTCACCCGTTCGCGGCCACGGGGGCACGCATCGTCGCCACCCTGGCGAAGATGCTGGAAAAGAAGGGTTCGGGCCGTGGCCTGATCTCCATCTGTACCGCAGGCGGCATGGGCGTCACGGCGATCCTCGAACGTCCCTGATCCTGTCCGTTCCCGAGACCGCATGCTCGCACTTCGTACCAGCACGTCCCTCAGCGCCCTCGGGCTCGTCATCGGCATTGCCGGCACCAGCTGGCTCACCGCCCTGACCTACGAACGGGCGCCGGCCACGCGGCCGTTCGCGGAAATCGTGATGCCCGGCACGGGCCATGGCCTGCCGCGGCCGGCGGCCCGGTCGGCACGCACCGATGCGGCGGATGCCGTCACGGAGAACCGTTCGTTGCGGGAGCGGCCCCGTGCTGCGCCGGTTGTCCGGCCGTCCGCCCCGCGCGTCGCGGCGACGCCCCGGCAGGCACCGAACGACCTGGTACCCGTCTACACCCCGTCGCCGCGCTATCCGATGTCGGCCTTGCGTGCACACCGCGAGGGCCAGGTGGTCCTCAGTGTCACGGTGACGCCGGAGGGTGGTGTCGCGGATGTCGCCGTGGGACGTTCCAGTGGCGACACGGACCTGGATCGCGCCGCCGAAGAGGCCGTGCGCAACTGGCGCTTCGCCAGCGCGGAAGACCGCGGGCCGCGCTATACCGCCGACCTGCCGGTGCGCTTCGAGCTCACCCGCCCCGACTGATCCTCAGCGGCAGCCCGTCACAGGATGCCCGCGGCCGATGAGCCGAAGGCCGTGATCATGCGCGTGTAGATCAGCTTCAGCGACACGTCCACTTCGGGAAAGTCGCCCACGGCCTCGTAGCAGTCGAAGAAGCGCGGGTCTTTCCAGCGCATCGGGATGCAGCCGGGCTTGAGCTGGTAGCTGGTGGCATAGCGGAACGGCCACAGATCGAAGAACGGCAGGCGCTCGGAGACGTCGCCGATGAATTCGTTGACCGACGACAGCACGGGGATGGTTTTCTGTCGCGGACCGATCGACCAGGCGTTCTCCGGGCGGATGTCCTGCATGATCGAGTCACGCAGGCGGTCGGAAAAACGCTTGTCGTAGATGATCACGCCCGATTCGGTGTTGTAGTGGTCCGAGCGCGGGTCGAAGTTGTGCGTGCCGACCATGGCGAAGGTGTCGTCCACCACGATCGACTTGGCGTGCAGCCCGAAGCGCACGCCCTCGGTCAGCAGCGGTGCCGGGCGGGATCGCGGCCCCTGGTGCGGACGGCGACCGCCGAAGGCCATGAAGCCGGCGGATTCCGAGGGCGCCGCCTCGGGCAACGCACGGCGGCCACTGCGCCGTCCCGACTTGCTGGCGCCGCTGCCGCTCCCGCTGGCGGTCAGCAGGGGGGGCGACGGTTCCTCGCCGGTCTGCCATTCCCGTGCGTCGGGATCGCCATTGGCCGGGTGCGGCTTCATCTCGTAGATCTCGAAGCCGTAGTCGATCAGGTAACGCTTGCGATGCTTGTATGACATGGCATACACCGCGAACGCATCGGTGGAGGCCAGCGAATTGGTCGAGACCACCACGCGCGGCGGTGACGGCTTGCGTTGCAGCGTGCTGAAGATCTTCTTCGCCGGCTTGCTCATCACCAGGTACGGCGTCTGCAGGATCACCTCGCTGTGCGCGTTACGCACCAGGCCCATGATGTGGCGGGTGAGCGCACGCGCCTCGCGCCGTTTCGGCTCGTCGGTCTTGCCGGGCAGGTCGGACAGGTATTCGACGCGGTTCATGCGCAACGTGTCGCGCTGGATACGGTCGGCGATCCACTCGGGGTTTTCCGCATCGGCGACGATGTCGACCACGCGCTCGGGGTGCTCGTAGGTCGGCGTGGTCCAATGGCGCGGGTCGTCGGTGTCGCGCACCAGTTCCTTGTTGACGTCGCGCAGGTGCGTGAGCTGCACGGCACGCTTGTGGTTCCAGAACTGGGCGAAGCTGGCGCCCATGGCCCGGGCGGCGGGGCCGCCGATCATGACGTCGCGGTCCACGTAGTCGAACGTGCCGTCCCAGTCGAAATAGCGATCCTCGTAGTTGCGGCCGCCGGTGATGCCGATGACGTCGTCCACCACGATCAGCTTGTTGTGCATGCGCTGGTTGAACTTGAAGAAGCAGCACACGATGCCTGCTGCGAAGGCCATCGGTGTGGTGTGCGCGCTGTGGAAGGTGGGGTTGTAGAGGCGGATCTCGAGGTGGTCGCTGGCGCGCGCCAGCCCGGCCAGCAGGCCGGCATCGCGGAAGGAGAACAGCTGGTCGGCCAGGATGCGCACGCGGACGCCGCGGCGGGCCGCCCGCACCAGTTCATCGAGGACCAGCTTGCCCGCGTCGTCCTGCTCCCAGATGTAGGTCTGCACGTCGATGGTCTGCGTTGCCGCGCGGATCAGGTTGATGCGCGCGGCCATGGCGGTCTCGCCGTCTTCCAGCAGCGTGGCCACGTGCACCGGCCGCGTGTCGGTGGATGCCGCGTCCGCTTCCCGGGCCGCGTCCACCAGGGTGGACGGCGCGGCGCAGTGCTCCGCCTGGGCGCAACTGCTCTGCCGGTCCACCGTCAGCGCGACCACGGCATCGGCCTTCCGGATGCGCTGCGCGGACAGCGAACAGCCCGAAACCGCCAGGACGGCGATGATGAGAAAGAGTAGGTGGTGGCGTCGCATGGCGGGGATCATAGGTGACCCGTCACAACGCGACGTGAGTGCCCGTCAGGGCGGGCTGAGGACGATCGCCATGCCGAGGTTCACCCGGTCGGACAGCGCACCCCGGCGCCCGCGCATCTCGAAGTCGGTGCGGTCGATCATGCCTTGCAGCTGCAGCACGCAACCGGCCAGCGCGTCCGGCGGGCAGCGGTTGGCCTGGAGGTGGAAGGTCGCGGGACGGGTGATGCCGCGCATGGTCAGCTGGCCCTTCACGTCGCCGCCCTGGCTGATGAGGTCCAGCGGTAACGGCTCGGACACGAACTGGATCTGCGGGTAATGCACAGCGTCGAAAAATTCCGGCGCCAGCACCCAGCGCCGCAGTCGGGCCGATTCCATGGTGATGCTTTCGGTGGCCAGGTCGGCGCGCACGATGGCCGTGCGCGCCTCATGGTCGATGGCCAGCTCACCCCGGATGTTTTCGAAGCTGCCGGAGACCGTGCTTACCCAGAGCAGGCGAACGCTGAACTCGGCCCGCGAACGGGTCGGGTCGATCCGCAGGTCGGCGGCCGACACCGGCATCGTCGACAGCAGCAAGGCGATCGCCCAGAGCAGGTGGCGCATTCATGGGACTCAGTTGGGAGGGGACCAGAAGGTCTCGAGTTTGGCCTTGCCCGGTTCCAGTCCATCACTGAATACCAGTCGGGCCATGCCACCCGGCGGCATGCCGCGATAATCCTCTGACCTGCCTTCGACAAGAAAGGCGACCAGTTGTTCAATGCCGGGGTTGTGCCCGACCAGGACTACGCGCTCCACGTCGGCTTGCTGGTCCAGCAGGTCGTAGAGGTCGCCCGGTGTCGCGTCGTAGATGTCTGCCTCGTAGGAGGGCTCGACCTGGCCGAGCGCCAGGGCGGCGGTTTCCTTGGTGCGCTCCGCCGGGGAGCAGAGGATGCGGTCGTATTTCACGCCGTGGCTGGCCAGCCATTCGCCTGCGGCGCGCGCTTCGTTGCGGCCGTGCTCGGTCAGTTTTCGCTCGCGATCGTCCTTGCCGTCGGTGCCGGGCTCCGCCTCGGCATGGCGCAACAGGATGAGTTCGTGCATGGGTACCGTCCTCCGCTAGGCCACGTGTGTGGCAGGTCATGACGCGTCCCAGTCGGCTCAGGTGCTCCGCTTGATCCAGCGCAGCAGCTTTCCCCAGTCGTCCTGGTGTCCGCGTACGTTTTCCGAGTGGTAATCGAAGATGCCCTTACCGAGCGCTGTGAGCAAGACGTACGCCTGCGAGTCGCGAAGTTCCGCCACGACGGGAAACGGCGCGCGTTCGCCCAGCTCGGCGATGGCGGCCTGGCTGGCGTTGGTCCACGGCTTGAGGCGATTGCCCACGAGGCCCACCGGCAGCTTGCCGCGTTTCACCCGCGGGATCGCGCGGAGCACGGCCAGGAAGTCGAGGGTGGCATCGAGGTCGAAATGCGAGGGCAGCACCGGCACCAGGATGACGTCGGCCTTGTCCAGGTAGGGTTCGAGATCCTTCTCGGTGACCCCGGCGGGGGTGTCGACGATCACCCGCTGGATGGTCTCGGGCAGGCGATCGAAGGCCTTGCGGCTGCCTTCGACGGCGGTGACGGCCGGTACGTTTTCCGGCCGCCGGGCGGTCCAGCGCAGGCTGGACTGCTGTCGATCCGCATCGATGATGGCGGTCTGCTTGCCGGACTGGGCCCAATGGGTGGCGAGCTGGGTGACCAGTGTGGTCTTGCCGCAACCCCCCTTGCTGCTTGCCACGAGCGTCGTAAGCATTTGCGCGCACCTGCTTTGGGCTGTTCCCTAGCCTACACACCCGTGGGCCACAGGCAAGAGCGATCAGAACAGTTTATTGCGGACCTTGGGCATGACCACGAGGATCAGCGTGGCGATCGGTCCGAGGAACAGCGACAGCAACCACCAGGCCAGGCCACCGCGGTTCTTGCCTTGGGCCAGGCCGGCGTTGATAAGGGAAAGTGTGCCCCAGCCAACAAAGAAGCCAGCGCGTTCGCTGGCGAAGAGTGCGAATTGGTCCATCGTAAACTCCTGTTCTATCGCAGGATTGTGCAGCGGTCATGCTGACATGAGATCGGCGGTCCCCCCGCATCGGAGGCCGATGGTAGCAATGTCCTTCGTCGACCGGGCCGAAACGGCGCAGGCTGCGTTCATGGTCGAACCGTATTCTTGTCGTTTTATTTCATGGAGATGGCTGATGCGCGGATGTCGCGTGCTGACCCTGGCCCTTGCGGGCCTGCTCTCGCTGCCGGCTTTCGCGGCAACGCCATGGGCGGGTGCCCAGGGCCCCGCGCAAGGTCCCGTCAAGGGGCCCGCGGTGCAGAAAGACCAGACCAAGGCCTTGCTGCAGTTCCAGAAAGACCTGGCCAGCGTGCTGGCACTGCGTACCGAAGCCGAGCCCCTGCTGGGCGCGGCCCTGCTGGCGCGTCCGCTGACCAACCCGCCCGCCGTGCTCAGCTATCACGCCCTGCTGGAGCGCGCGTCGCGTAACGCGGACGCCGGCCCGGCCGTCACCTGGGCCCTGCTGGCCGACTGCGATGCGAAGGCCGGCGCCTGCCCGAACACGGAAGCCCTGGCCACCCTGCAGAAGCAGGCGCCGGACAACGCCGCCGTGTGGTTGCTCAAGCTCGGCGTGGACGAGCACAACGGCGCGAGCAAGGACGTGCGCAGCGACCTCACCCGCGCCGCCAATGCCAAGCTCTACGACGACTACCTCGGCTCCAGCCTCAAGGCGCTGGCCAACTCGGTCAGCCAGCTGCCGCCTCCCGCGGATACGTTCAACCCGTTGCAGGGTGCCGGCGCGGCTGGCGTGCAGATGGTCATCGTCTACGGACTGGCCAGCTCGCAGCCGTTGCCCGGCTTCCAGGTCACGGCCAAGTACTGCGAAGACAACAAGGCCGACGCCGGCATCGTGGGCGACTGCCTGAAGCTGGCCAAGGTGCTGGAATGGGGTAGCAGCCCGCTGGGCCGCTCACTGGGCCTGCACCTGCGCGAGACCCTGTCGACGGATACCGCCGACCAGCAGTCCGCGAAAACCGCGCGGATGAACCTGATCTGGCAGATGCAGCGTTTCGCCCAGCTCAACATCCAGGCCCAGGGTGACAAGGCCACGGCACAGAAGCTGCTCTCGCTGGCCCGCAGCGGCGGCACGGAAATGAGCGTGGTGCTGGCCGCGCTGCGCACGTACGGCATGCCGGCGGAAGCACCGGCCGGCTGGGAGCCGGCCAAGGTCGAGCAGTAGTCCCGTATCGGACTCTGAGCCATTCCGGACTTCCAGACGTATCGGACCTCCGAAACGTTGTAGGAGCGCACGATGTGCGCGACATGTTTTAAGGCCAAACCCCGGAGCTGGCGCGCCAGCCCCTAGGTTTCGCGAAAACATGTCGCGCACATCGTGCGCTCCTACATCAACATCCAGCGTTGTTAGCCGTCCAGCGGCGTCAATCGTCCAGCGCCGTTGATCGGGGCGGCGTTCAGTCGCCCAGCTGCTCGCGCATGAACTCGGGCTGGGCCAGGGCGCCCTTGTGGATGTCGGCGTTGTAGTACTTCGTGGGGAAGCCCTTGCTGATGGCGCCGCGCTCGCGGAAACCGGACAGGTCGCCGTCCTTGCGCGCCATGGTGCAGCTCCACCAGCCGGTGGGGTAGCACGGCTGCGGGAAGGGCAGGGTGCGCACGGCCTTGAAGCCCGACGTACGCATGGCCGAACGCATGGCCTTGATCAGCTCGATGTGCGCCAGCGGCGACTCCGACTGCTGCACCAGGATGCCGCCGTGACGCAGTGCCTTGTAGCAGCTGGTGTAGAAGGCGGCGTTGAACAGGCCTTCGGCGGGGCCGACCGGATCGGTGGAGTCGACGATGATCAGGTCGATGGATTCCGGGTCCGCCTCGGCCATGTACTTGATGCCGTCGATGAAGAGCAGCTCGGCGCGCGGATCGCCATTGGACTCGCACAGTTCGGGGAAGTATTCCTCGGCGAGGCGGGTGACGCGCTCGTCGATCTCCACCTGGGTGGCCTTCTCCACTTCCTCGTGCTTGAGCACCTCGCGCAGCGTGCCGCAGTCGCCGCCGCCGATGATCACCACGCGCTTGGCCCGCGCATGCGTGAACAGCGCCGGGTGGGTCATCATCTCGTGGTACAGGAAGTTGTCGCGGCTGGTCAGCATGACGCAGCCGTCGATCACCATCAGGTTGCCCCAGTCGGTCGTCTGGTAGATCTCGATGGTCTGGAATTCGGTCTTTTCGGCGTGCAGCAGGCGCTCGACGCGGAAACCGATGGAAGAGCCCGATGCCTGATGGGCTTCGGTGAACCAGGTGAGCTGCTGTTGCGACATGACTCGAATCCTGAAAGGAGGTAGGGGGCCAAATCAGGGATTGTACCGGCTCCCGGCCCGAAATCGGCCAAGTCGCCGCCCTGCCAGGCCGGTAGGCGCGATACACGGATGTCATCCGGCGCCGTTACACTAGGAGGTCTGTCCCGCCCTAACCGGCGGGGCGGGCCCAGTCTGGTCGGCCCCGCGGCGTGCGAGGCTCCCGGTCGCCAGACCCGCTTCAGGTCAAGGTTCGCCGCTGCGACTGTTCCGCGCCCCCCACGGGGACACGACACAATCACTTGGAGATCGTCGCCACCATGACGAACTGGACCACCGAACGCGCGAAGCTGACCTACGCCATCCCGCACTGGAGCAATGGCTATGTCGATGTCGCGGCCAACGGCCACCTGCAGATGCGCCCGCGTGGCGACGAGGGCCCGACCCTCGATCTGCCCGCCATCGTCGAACAGGCCACGGCCGAAGGACTGCGGCTGCCGCTGCTCGTCCGTTTCCCGGACATCCTCGCCGACCGCCTCGCCCGCTTGCAGGAAGCCTTCGCCAAGGCGATCGACGATGTGGACTACGCCGGCTCCTACACGGCGATCTACCCGATCAAGGTCAACCAGCAGCGCGGCGTGGTCAGCGAGCTGGTCGCGGCGGGCGAAGAAGGTTTCGGCCTCGAAGCCGGTTCCAAGCCCGAGCTGATGGCGGTGCTGGCCTACGCCCGCCCCGGCAGCATGGTGGTCTGCAATGGCTACAAGGATCGCGAATACGTCCGCCTCGCCCTGATCGGCCGCAAGTTGGGCCTGCGCGTGCACATCGTGATCGAGAAGCTGTCGGAGCTCGATCACGTGTTCGCCGAGGCGAAGGCACTGGATGTCGAGCCGCTGCTCGGCGTGCGCGTGCGCCTGGCCTCGATCGGCGCCGGCAAGTGGCAGAACACCGGTGGCGACAAGGGCAAGTTCGGCCTCAGCCCCGGCCAGGTGCTGGAGCTGATCGAGCGCCTGGAGGCCGCGGGCCTCAAGCACACGCTGAAGCTGCAGCATTTCCACATGGGCTCGCAGATCTCCAACGTTCGCGATATCGCGGCTGGCATGCGCGAAGCGGTGCGTTACTTCGTCGAACTGCACCGGCTGGGCGTGCCCATCGACGTGGTCGATGTCGGCGGTGGCCTGGGCGTGGACTACGAGGGCACGCGCTCGCGCAGCTACAACTCGATCAATTACAGCCTGGGCCAGTACGCCGCCAGCATCGTGCAGCCGCTGGCCGAGGCCGTGGCCGAACACGGCATGCCGGCGCCGACCATCTTCACCGAGTCCGGTCGCGCCATGACCGCCCATCACGCCGTGATGGTGGTGAACGTGTCGGAAGTGGAGCCCGTGCCCGAGGGCGCCATACCCGAACCGCGCGCGGACGAGCCCACGGTGCTGCGCCACCTGCGCGAGACCCATGCCGAACTGGATACCCGCCCGCCGCTGGAGCTGTTCCACGAGGCGCAGCACCATTTCGCTGAAGGCCAGGCGCTGTATGCACTGGGCCAGCTGGACCTGCGTGACCGCGCAAAGCTGGACGACCTGTTCTACGCCATCGCCAATGCCGTGCGCCCGCGCCTGCTGCCGGCAGAGCGTGCCCATCGCCAGGCGCTGGACGACCTGGACGAGAAGCTGGTCGACAAGTACTTCGTCAATTTCTCGGTGTTCGAATCGGTGCCGGATATCTGGGCGATCGACCAGATCTTCCCGATCGTGCCGATCTCGCGCCTGGACGAGGAACCGACGCGGCGCGGCGTCATCGCCGATCTCACCTGCGACTCGGACGGCCGTATCGACCACTACGTGGATGCCGAAGGCGTGGACGTCAGCCTGCCGCTGCACGCGCTGCGGGACGACCAGTCGTATCGACTGGGTATCTTCATGGTCGGCGCCTACCAGGAGACCCTGGGCGACATCCACAACCTGTTCGGCGATACCGATGCCGTCAACGTCCGTGCCACCGCGGGCGGCTACGAGTTCGACCACATCCGTCATGGCGACACCACGGATCTGATGCTCGATTACGTCGGCTACGACCTGAAGCAGCTGCGCCAGTCCTACGCCGACCGTCTTGCGGCCGCCGGCATTACCGGCGAAGAAGCGGAGGTATTGTCGGCATCGCTGGACAAGGGCCTGACCGGCTACACCTATCTGGCGGAGACCGTCGGCAAGGACGCCCCGAAGTAAGGGGCGTTACCCGTCATGGCTTGCGGGGTTTAGCTGCCTTCCTTCAAGGCAATGGCGCTGATCCCCGCCGACTGCAACCGCTGCTTGGTGCCTTCCAGGTCGGTCGCCGACTTGAACGGCCCCAGGCGCACGCGGTTGTAAGTCTGGGCGCCGACCTTTACCGACTGCACGTTGGCGACGAACCCCTGCAGGGCCAGCTTGGCCTTCAGGGCTTCGGCGTCAGCCGCGCTCGGGAACGCGCCCACCTGCAACAGGTACCCGGAACCGCCCGACGCCGCAGGCGCGGCCGGCTGGGCGGGAACGGCGGTCACGGTCTGCGTGGCGGCCTTCGGCAGGTTCGCCGCGGCCTGTTGCGCCTGTGCCTGCTGCTGTTGCGCGGCGGCGGCCTGCTGGGCCTGCGCCTGCTGCGTGGCCTGCAACTGCTGCTGTTGCTTCTGCTGCTGGGCTTCGGCGCTGGCCTGGGCGCGGATCTCCGCATCCGGAATGCGGACTTCCTTCTCCGACAGCACGGAGTAGAAGTCGTACGACGGCTTCTTGGGCTTCTCCGGCGCGGTCTGCTCGACCACGCCCGGATCGCTGCCCTTCTGGGCGGTGGCCTCGGGATTCGGCGCCGGCCCCTGCTGCTTCTGCATCATGGGGATCAGCGTGCCGCGCATCGCGAAGGCCATCAGCAGTGCGCCGGCCAGGATGCCGATCAGTGCCCAGCCCCAGCCGGGCATGCCGCTGGAACCGTTGCGGACGGCCTGACGGCCCTTCGTCGCCTTCTTGCGTGTCGCCATTACATGCTCTCCGGGGCGGAAATGCCCAGCAGATCCAGGCCGTTGCGCAGCACCTGCTGTGTTGCCGCCACCAGGGCGAGGCGGGCGTCGCGCAGGTCGGCGTCGTCCACGATCCACTTGTGCTCGTGATAGTAGCTGTGCAGCGCGCCGGCAAGCTCGCGCAGGTATTGCGCGATCAGGTGCGGTTCCAGGTTGGCCGCCGCGGACTCGACCATCTCCGGGTACCGCGACAGTTCGACCATCAGTGCCGACTCATGCTCGGTGGCGAGCAGGTCGAGCTTCGCCAGCCCGTTGCCCCGATCCGTCGACAGGCCACGATCGGCCAGTTCGCGGAAGACGCGGCAGGCGCGGGCATGCGCGTACTGGATGTAATAGACCGGGTTGTCGTTGCTCTGCGAGCACGCCAGGTCGATATCGAAGACCAGCTGCGAGTCGGCCTTGCGGGCGATCAGGAAGTAACGCGTGGCGTCGCGCCCGGCCTCGTCGATGAGGTCGCGCAGGGTGACGTAGGAGCCGGCGCGCTTGGAGATCTTCACCTCTTCGCCGCCGCGCATCACCGTCACCATCTGGTGCAGCACGTACTCGGGCCAGTGCTTCGGGATGCCCGTGTCGAGCGCCTGCAGGCCGGCTTTCACGCGGGCCAGCGAGCCATGGTGATCGGAACCCAGCTCGGTGATGGCGCGCTCGTAGCCGCGCTGCCACTTGGTGCGGTGGTAAGCCACGTCCGGCAGGAAGTAGGTGAACGTGCCATCGGACTTGCGCATGACGCGGTCCTTGTCGTCACCGAAATCCGTCGAGCGCAGCCAGAGCGCACCGCCTTCCTCGTAGGTATGGCCGTGGGCGACCAGTTCCTTCACGGTCTCGTCGACCTTGCCCTCGCTGTAGAGCGACGACTCCAGGAAATAGACGTCGAAGCCGACACCAAACGCCTTCAGGTCCAGATCCTGCTCGTGGCGTAGGTAGGCCACGGCGAAACGGCGGATATCGTCCAGGCTGTCCGCATCGCCGCTGGCGATGACGGTCTCGCCATCGGCGTCGACCGATTCCCGGGCCAGGAAGGCCCGCGCCACTTCGGCGATGTAGTCGCCGCGGTAGCCAGACTCCGGCCAGCCGGCCTCGTCCGGGGCGATGCCCCTGGCGCGCGCCTGCGTGGACAGCGCCAGGTTGGCGATCTGCACGCCCGCGTCGTTGTAGTAGAACTCGCGGAACACCTTCCAGCCGCTGGCGGCCAGCAAGCGGCTGAGGCTGTCGCCGATGGCCGCCGCGCGACCGTGGCCTACATGCAGGGGGCCGGTCGGATTGGCCGAGACGAATTCCACGCCCGCCGTGCGGCCGCCACCATCGCGGTTGTGGCCGTAGCGGTCGCCTTCGGCCAGCGCCCTGTCGATCTCGGCATGAAAGGCCGCCGGGGCCAGGAAGAAGTTGACGAACCCGGGACCGGCGATGTCCACCTTGCCGACCAGCGGGGATGCCGGCAGCGACTCGACCAGGTCGGTTGCCAGGTCGCGGGGCTTACGGCCGGCGGCCTTCGCCATCATCATCGCGACATTGGTCGCAAAATCGCCGTGCTCGCGGCTGCGCGTGCGTTCGATCACGAACGTCGGCGCGACGAAGTCGGACGGCAGCTTGCCGGACTCCCGCATGGCCCCGATGGCCTGCAGGACGAGTTGTTTAAGCTGTGCTTTCACGGGATGGGCGACGCGGATATGGAACCGGCAATCCTATCAGAAGGGGCACGAAACCCGGTCGCGGGTATCGCCATCGGCCTGCGCCAGCCTGTGGATAAGTCTGTGGGCAATAAGTGCTGCCGGCATGCCACAAGGCCACGACGGCCGTCTGACACGTTTGCGTAACAAGAAAAGACCATCCAAAACAATTGGTTGAGTCACTCTCCTGTGCCAGGACAGCAAGTGTGACGTCCAAGTGGCAATTCTTCGGAATGTGCATAAGTCGAATCGCGCAAGTGCCCCGGGGTGTCGTCATGGCCCGTGATGCAGGGCGTCATGTCGTTGTCATCGCGCTTGGCCACACTTCTTTCCGTGCCCCGGCGTCTCCCCGGCCCAAGGGCACATGGGCTCACCGCGCCCCTCCCTCGAAGTGGTGACCCCCAACGGCGCGAGCGGCACTCGCGCCGTTTTTTTGCCTGTCATCCTGGCCTACAACAGCCCGATAGCGGCCATCGAGACCGGTGCCCCGTGGCCGATAACCAGGTGATCCAGCACCCGGATATCCATCAGCGCCAAGGCGTCCACCAGCACGCGGGTGATCTCGCAGTCCGCCCGGCTGGGCTCGGCGGCGCCCGAGGGGTGATTATGGGCGAGGATCACGGCACCGGCGTGGTAGCGCAGGCACGCACGCACCACCTCTCGTGGATAGACGCTGGCGCCGTCCAGCGTCCCACGGAACAGTTCCTCGTATCCGAGCACCCGATGACGACTGTCCAGGAACAGGCAGGCGAACACTTCGTAGGGTAAGTGCCTCAACCGCGCTGTGAGGTAGTCCGCGCTGTCCTCGGGGGAGGTGATCGCCGGGAGGTCGGCCAGCTTCTCGCGCAGCGACCGGCGTGCCAGTTCGATCGTGGCGACCAGCCGCGCGCGTTTGGCCGGCCCGACACCGGCCAGCCTGGGCAGGTGGTCCGGGTCCGCCAGCAGTCGCCCCAGGCTGCCCGCCTGCGCCAGCAACGCCCGGCCGGTGGCGACGGCATCGCGCCCGGGCACGCCGTTGCCCAGCACGACCGCCAGCAGCTCTGCGTCGGACAGCGCCGCCGCGCCGTGGGCATGCAGGCGCTCGCGCGGCCGATCGCCCACCGGCCACTGCCGGATGGTCAGAGCGGGCGCCGCCCGCGTAACAAAAACCGGTGTGCCGTCGCGCACCGCCGAGTGAGGGTGATGGCCCTGCTTCATGGGCTTGGTTTCCGTAGGCCGACCGATGGCTGGCGTGATCTCCACGTTAGGCGTGTCGGGTTCCGGTGGCGATAGAACGATTCTGAAAAATGGCTTCTTCACGCATTGCCGAGGAGGCGGCACCGCGCCGTGCGAGCGACGGCGGGTTCGGCATGTAGGTGATTGCAGTGCGTACCATGCGGGCAGCAGTACCCTTTGATCCTCGACCCTGGCATGCATGACGGACGGCTTCATGAGCCTTACCTATGAAAACCGACGGAACATGAGGGCCTCCGAATGGCAGGAGGTCGCTCGGCTCGTGCCGGTACTTTGCGGTATGGCAAGGTTGGGCAACCCCGTCCTTATAAAGATCGACGGCTATCGCGATGTGTCAGGCAGATATACGGTCGTGGTGCATGGGGGTGTCGATGAATTCCCGCTATTCCGGCGCGACGCATCGAGCTTGCCTGCGCTTCTTGCCGAGGCGGTTCACGTCTGTGGCCTGTCGGACGCCACTGTTGAAGAGGGTGGCGCAGCCAGCGAGCTGGCCGATGCATTCCGCCTGGCAGACGCTGCCGTTCACGACGAGTCGTTTCTGGCTGTGTGCGCGCAGCAGTCTTCGCACCAGCCCTATTTCAACTTGGTCTACGGGGAATCGTCCGGCCTGAAGCTTTGTGTCGATGGTGACGACCTCGCTTCCATGCTGCCGGGCATCTACGCGAAGACGTCATTTCCGTAGCTGCCGTAACGTCCGCTCCGACGTCATATCCCGGTAACCAACCCTACCTACGCTCAGCCTCCCAGGCTCTGCCGAGGCGTAACCGCCTCACGCGCCGCTCCGCCCCTGTGAGTTCGATGTCCGATTCCCCCAACGGCCTGGCCCACGTCCTGCTCGAACAGGACGGGCCGCTGCATCGCTACGTCCGCAGCCGTACCGGCCATGCCTGGGATGCGCAGGACCTGGTCCAGGAGACCTACCTGCGCCTGCTGTCCGCCGACCCGGAGAGCATCCGCAACCCGGAGGCCTACCTGTTCACCGTGGCCACCAACCTGCTCCGCCAGCGTGCGTGCGGTCGGCAGCCGGGCGCGCGGGAGGACGTTGGTCGCGACGACCTGCTGGAGCGCCTGGCGACGCCGTGCCATGCCGAAGCCGACGTGGACCGCGATGTGCGCAGCAAGCGACTGCTGGCGCTGATGGAAAGGCTGTCCCCGAAGTGCCGGGCGGTGATGCTGCTGCATTACCGCGACGACCTGAGTTACCGCGACATCGCCGACCAGCTCGATCTGTCGGTGCACATGGTGAAGAAGTACATCGTCAAGGGACTGGCCGCATGCCGGCAAGGAATGGCGCGTTATGCATGATCCGACCACGCTCGCGGCCCGGCGTATCGCCGAGGAAGCCGGCCAGTGGCTGCTTGCCAGTCGCGAGGGGCTGGACGAAGCCTCGCGCGTCGCCTTCGTGAACTGGCTGCGCCACTCGCCGGCGCACGTCGCCGAATACATGGCCACGGTGCAGCTCGACCAGGACATGAAGGAGGCCGCCGCCCGTGAGCCGGTCGCCGCGTCGGTTCTGGTCGCGCAGGCCGCCTGCGAGCCGGCCGTGGTCGTGTTGCGGCCGGGTGCGGTGGACCCTGCCCGCCGCGCGCGGCCACGCCACGCCACGAGACGCATGCGTCACTGGCCGTGGATCGCTGGCGCGTTAACCACGGCCGTCGCCATCGCGTGGGTCGTGCTTGCCACATGGCCCCGGCAGGACGCGCCGCCCGGCATCGTCTACACCGCGCCGATCGATGCCGTGCGCAGCATCGACCTGGCCGACGGCAGCCGCATCCAGCTCGATCGCGGCAGCCGTATCCGCGTGAACCTGGACGCCGCCCGCCGCGACGTCGCCGTCCTCGACGGAACGATGCTGCTCGACGTGGGCCACCGTTCCGACGCGCCGCTCACGGTGACCCTGGGGCGTACCACGCTCCGCGACATCGGCACCGTTTTCCAGGTCACGGCCACACCCCGTGCGGGCGAGGTCATCGTGCTGAGCGGGCAGGTCGACGTGATGGCGCCGCACGAAGACCGACCATGGTCGTGGACGGCGAAAAGCGCTCCCCAGGTCGTCGCCCACCTTAGAGCCGGCGAACACGCCACCCTGGCCAGCGACGGCAGCCTCACCCATCTGGAGCCGCACGCGGACCTGTCGAGCGACCTCGCCTGGTTGCCCGCGGAGATCGATTTCCACGATGCGCCCGTGGCGGACGTCGCCCGGCGCTTCAACCACTACGGCCAGCCGCCCCTGCTGATCGACGATGCGCAGGTGGCCGGGACGCGGATCAGCGGACGCTTCCACGCGCGTGACCCGTCCGGTTTCATCGCCTATCTGCAGACGCTTCCGGGGGTGGAGGTGCACCGTGACGGCGAGGGTATCCACATTGCCCGCCGCGGGCATGGCGGCGCCGCGGCGCGGCTGTAAGAAAAGATTCACGAAGAAAACGGTACCCGACCTGGTTCCCCCTGACTCGTATGTGACATGCGCCACGTTGCGCCCTGTCTCCCTTCACGAGCTCTCCCGCATGCGAAACACACTCGCCTTCTCCCTTGCCGTGCTGCTCGGTACGCTGCCGCTGTCGGTCCTTGCGGCGCAGGTCGCCAACGAGGCGCCGATCGCCGCGCTGCCGCTCGATCAGGCCCTGGACACGTTCGCGCGCCAGACCGGCCTGCAGGTGGTGTATACGCCGGATGCCGTGCACGCCCTGCGCAGCACGGCGGTTCCCGCCGGCCTCGAACCACGGGGGCAACTGCATGCGCTGCTGGCGGGAACGGGGCTGGACTATCGCTTCGTCACCGCCTCCACGGTCACGCTGGTGCCGGCAGGCCATCCCGACAAAAGCGTCGCGGCCGCTCGCCGCGCCGACACGCTCCCCCCGATCGATGGGGCCGAAGGCACACCGCGCGACCTCGCTCCGGTAAGCGTGCAGGCCAACACCGTCGATACGCTCGCGCCCAGCGCGCCGCCGCTGGAAGCCACGCAGCCCACCTCGGTGATCGACGAGCGCTTCATTCGCGACGGCCTGCGCTTCAACGCGAACTTCGACGACATCATCAAGTACTCGCCCAGTGTCACCGTTACATCGCCGGAAGGCCCGGGCATGGGCAAGAACGAAGGCATCAGCATCCGCGGCTTCCAGGACGGCCAGTTCAACATCACCTTCGACGGCATTCCTTTCGGCGACGCGAGTGACCTGCATCACACCACCTCGGCCTACTTCAATAACCACGTGCTGGGCCAGGCGGAGATCGATCGCGGTCCGGGCGGTGGCGCCACCCTCGGTAACGCCACCTTCGGCGGCACGGTGGGCCTGCGTTCGCGCGATCCCGCCAAGGTCGACGGGGTGACGCTCTATACCACCGCAGGTAGCTGGAACACGCTGGCCGGCGGCGTGAGCGCCGACGAGACCATCGGCAACACGCGCATCTTTGCCGACATCTCGAAGGAAAAGAGCGATACCTACCTGAAGGGGGTGGACGACGAGCGCGAGCATGCGTTCATCAAGACCCTCACCACGCTGTCGCCGGGTACCACGCTTACCTTCGTCAGCAGCTACAACCGCGAACACCAGAACACGGTGCAGGGCGCCACGAAGCAGCAGATCGACCAGTTCGGCTGGCGTCGCGGCCTGACCGACGATCCGTTGCTGCAAAGCTACAAGGGCTACAACAACGCCGCGTACTACTCCAGCTTCACCTACGTGGGTCTCGTGACGCAGCTTGGCGCGTGGACCATGGATAACAAGGCCTATCTCAATACGTTCGATCACTGGGCCCGCAAGACCACCGACGCGACCGACGACAACCCGGCGGATAACGGGGTGACCGTGTACAACGCGGCGGGCAAGAAGGTTTCCACGCTGAAGCACGACGTGCCCGGCAAACTGTCCGACTCCGGCTTCCATGCGTTCGGTGACGTGCTGCGGTTCGAACGCGAACTGGGCCCTGGGCAGTTGCAGACCGGTGCATGGCTGGAACGCAGCCAGGACGCCCGTTACCAGTACCCGCTCGACCTGACCACCGGCGTGGCGACGGGCACCAAGTACGGCTCGACGTATAACTATCTCTTGCGCGACCGCACCGACACGTTCCAACCCTATGTGCAGTACGACTGGTCGATCACCGATGCCCTCACCCTGAGCCCGGGTGCGCGCTACAGCACCGTCACGCGGCAGATGAGCGCGCCCGTCAGCAAGCAGAATGCACGGGTATCGCAGTACGACTCCGCCAACTACAACGCCCTGTTGCCGTCGCTCAGCCTGCACGACAGCTTCAGCGATCGGTGGGCCGGCTATGCACAGGTGGCGAAGGGCTTTCTTGCGCCACCCATCGACGTGATCGAACTGTCGGGCTCGCGCAAGCTGGATCCGGAAACCACCACGAACTACCAGATCGGCACGGCGTATGCCGATCGCGGGCTGACCTTCGGGGCCGATGTCTATTACATCGACTTCCGGAACTACCTCGCTTCCACGCTCGTCAACACGGATGTGGGTCAGCAGCCGACCTACCTGAATGCGGGCGGCGCGATCTACAAGGGCGCCGAAGTGGAGGGCACCTTCGCGCTGACGCCGGCGCTCAGCCTTTATGGCAATGCGACCTACAACGAGGCGACCTACAAGCACACCGACACGCGCATCGCCGGTACGCCGAAGCTCACCGCCGCGCTGGGTGTGCTGTACAGCAGTCCGCTCGGCTACTACGGTTCGGTGATGGCCAAGTTCATCGGTGCCCAGTACGGTAGCGACAACGCGACCGACGGCAGCGGCAATACGGTGTTCGTCGACGACCACCGCCTGGCCGCGTACGTTTCCACCGACGCCGCCCTGGGCTATCGCAGTGCCGACGGCGGTCCGACCGGCAAGGGCTGGTCCGTCAGCATGGACGTCAACAACCTGTTCAACGTCCACAAGTTCATCGGCTACGCGGGTACGCAGAGCGTCAGCGGCGACGCCCTCTACTGGGGCCTGCCCGGGCGCGGCGTCTTCCTCGACCTGTCGTTGAAGCTGTGAGGGCGCCGACCGTGTGGCGCCTGCTGGCCGTGGTCGCGGTGCTGGGCCTTTCCGCACCGGCGGCCGGGGCCGTGGACGCAGGCACGTCGCCGCGCGTGCTTGAGCGGGTGATCCTGATGCGCCATGGCATCCGCTCGCCGACCAAGGCACCGGCGGATCTGGCCCGGTATGCCAGCGATCCCTGGCCCTCGTGGCCGGTGCCGCCTGGACAACTCACAGACCATGGCCGCGACACCTTGCGCTCGCTCGGTGGACGCCTGAGTCAGGACCTGCGCGACGCGGGGCTGCCTCACGACAGTTGCAAGGGCGAGGTGCGGGTGATCGCGGACAGCACCGCGCGTAACCAGGCCAGTGCCGTGGCGCTGCTGGCGGGCCTCTCCCCCGGCTGCGCGCCCGTTTACCAGGCGTTTCCCGTGGGCCAGGACGATCCGCTGTTCCGCGGCGCGGCCGCCGGCGATGACGACGATGGCGGTGGCATCCAGGCCGCGGCCATCGACACGCCGATCCTTCAGACCCTGGCCGTCTTGCAGCAGGTGCTGCTGGGGTGCCACGACGACGCCTGCCTCGCCCGGGCGAAGGCCGGGGGCAAGCAGGTGCTGCTGGGGGGTGACGCGGCGAAGGCCCTGAAGACGGCGGGCTCGCTGTCCGAGAACATCATGCTCGGCTATGTGGAAGGCATGCCCGCGGCGCAGTACGGCTGGGGCCGACTCGACGCCCCGGGCGTCGCGCGCCTCATCGGACTGCACAATGCGTCGTTCCGGCTGGCGCATGCCACGCCCGCCGCCGCCTCGCGGTCGCGTGGCGGCACGATGCTGGCGTATGTCACGGCGACGCTGGCGCAGGCGGCCGCCCAACCGACCTCGGTCAAGTCCCTCGTGGCGCCGGGCACGCGCGTGCTGGTGCTGCTCGGTCACGATACCGACCTGGCGGCGCAGGCGGGCGTGCTCGGGCTGGACTGGCACGAGGCCACGCGGGCTGACGACTACCCGCCCGGCGGTGCCCTGGTCTACGACCTGGTGCAGACGCCCACCGGCAAGGCCGTTCGCCTCACGGTCGCCATGCCGACACTGGATGCGCTGCGAGCCGGAAACATGACGGCGGCCGGTGCCCTGGTGCGACAGGTGCTGGCACAGCCGGCGTGTGGCGGCGTGACGCTCTGCCCCGTGGACCGGTTCGTTGCGGTCGCCGCCAGCGCGGCGGGAAGCGCGGTCTCGGCCCACGCCGGCGACGAGCCTGTGGTAAAGCCGTGAGGCGAGGT
Source organism: Luteibacter sp. ME-Dv--P-043b (assembly GCF_030209605.1). Lineage (NCBI taxonomy): Bacteria > Pseudomonadati > Pseudomonadota > Gammaproteobacteria > Lysobacterales > Rhodanobacteraceae > Luteibacter > Luteibacter sp. ME-Dv--P-043b. The sequence continues at coordinate 12,767 of NZ_JARVRT010000012.1, read as the reverse complement.
ATCTCGCAAGGCCTTTCTCGCGCCGCCTGCTGCGCGGAAATCCGCTAAGCTGACCGACCCCCGCCACCGCGCCGTTCCGCCATGAGTCTTCATCAGCGTCGCATCCTGATCGGCGTCACCGGCGGCATCGCCGCCTACAAGATCTGCGAGCTCGTTCGTCGTCTACGCGACCTGCAGGCCGAGGTACGCGTGGTGATGACCGAGGGCGCCACGCACTTCGTCACGCCGACCACCTTCCAGGCGCTCTCGGGCCAGCCCGTGCGGGTCAGCCTGTGGGATGAACAAGGCGAGGCCGCGATGGGCCATATCGAGCTCGCCCGCTGGGCCGAGCGCGTGCTGATCGCACCGGCCAGTGCGGACACACTGGCGCGGCTGGCCCATGGGCATGCGGACGACCTGCTGACCACCGTGGTGCTGGCCACGGCGGCGCCCGTCTACGTCGCGCCGGCCATGAACCAGCAGATGTGGGCCCATCTCGCCGTCCAGGCCAACATCGGTACGCTGCGGGTCCGCGGTGTCGAGGTGCTGGGCCCGGCCGATGGCGACCAGGCGTGTGGCGATATCGGCTCCGGCCGCATGCTGGAGCCACACGAACTGCGCGACATCCTCGTCGCCTCGTTCGGCGAGCAACCGTTGCGCGGCCGTCGTGTCGTGGTCAGCGCCGGCCCCACGTACGAAGACATCGACCCGGTGCGCTTCATCGGCAACCGCAGCTCCGGACGCATGGGTTTCGCCGTGGCCGCCGCGGCGCGGGACGCCGGTGCGGAGGTCACCCTGGTGGCGGGCCCCGTCGCGATGACCACGCCCGCCGGCGTGCACCGCGTGGACGTGCGCAGTGCACGGCAGATGCACGATGCGGTGCTGACCGCGGCGGACGGCGCGGACATCTACATCGGCGCCGCCGCGGTGGGCGATTACCGTCCTGCGGAGCTGGCAGGGCACAAGCTGAAGAAGACCGCCGGCTCGCCGCTGCGTCTCGAGCTGACGGAAAATCCCGACATCATCGCCGCGCTGGCTGCGCGCCCGGTCCATCCCTTCCTGGTCGGCTTCGCCGCCGAAACGCGCGATGTGGCCGGGTACGCGCAGGACAAACTGCGGCGCAAGGGCCTGGACATGATCGCCGCGAACGACGTGGGCGCGGGCAAGGGTTTCGAGGTGGCGGACAACGCCCTGCATCTCTACTGGCACGATGGCGACATCGCGCTGGCCCGTACGGCCAAGACCGAGCTGGCCCGTCATCTCATCGCGCATGTCGCCCGACATTTCCTCGCCGGACACGGAAGCACCCCTTGATCGACATCGAACTGAAACTCCTCGACCCGCGCCTGGGCACCAGCATTCCCCTGCCGGAGCCGGCCACGGCAGGCAGCGCGGGCATGGACCTGCGCGCGGCGGTCGATGCCCCGGTCACGCTCGCGCCGGGCGAAAGCCAGCTGGTGCCCACCGGCCTGGCCATCCACATCGGCGACCCCGCCTGGTGCGCGCTGATCGTGCCGCGTTCGGGCCTGGGCCATAAGCAGGGCCTGGTCATGGGCAACTTGGTCGGCGTGATCGATGCCGACTACCAGGGCCCCCTGATGATTTCCTGCTGGAATCGCGGTAACGCCGATGTCACCATCGCACCAGGCGATCGGGTAGCACAGTTGCTGCTCGTGCCGGTGGGGCGTCCACGCTTGCGCGTGGTGGAAGGGTTCACGCCGTCGCAGCGGGGCGAAGGCGGGTTCGGCTCGACCGGTATCGGCTGATTCGCCAGGGGAAACGAGGGGCACCATGGCTGGGAAAAAGGGCGGGGAAGGGCGGGCATCCCGCGCCGATCTGCGAGGTCTGCTACCTCTGGCCGGCGCGACGCTGCTCATCGTGGTGGGCGCGTTCTGTGCCTGGCAGGCCTGGCTGATCGCCGATGAGGGTGCCGCGGCGGAGCGCACGCGCGACGCGCAGCGCCAGGTCGTGCGCGATCTCGGCCAGCTCTATGGCGCCAAACGCCAGCAATTCCTGCAGGCGACCGCCGCCCCCGCCGTCCAGGCGGCGATCGACGATCACGCCGCCGCGGCCGCGCAACTGCATGCGTTGCTGCCGGCCGCCGCCGTGGTCGAGGTATACAGCGCCGGCCTGGACGAGGTCGTTCGAGCCAATTTCCGTGAGTTCGGTTACGCCAAGGCGGCGCAGTTGCTGGCCGCGCTGGGCTCGTCCGAGCCGCCCGTCGCCGCCACCGCCGTACGCGGCAATCGGCGCTTCCTTTCCGTGGCCGAGCCGATCGCCGTCGGCGGCACGCTGCGCGCCTGGGCCTGGCTGGAGTACCCGTTCGACGACATCGTGGCGCGCTTCGACGCCGCCTCGCCCGGCGGCGGTCGGCTCTCGCTCCGGCAGGGCAGCGGGGAAAGTGGCATCACGTTGCTGGCCAAGGGCTCGACCTCGGTCGATTCGGATGGCCAGGAGACGGTCGTCCCCGGCACGTCCCTGTATGTCGTGGCGGCCATGCCGCAGGCCTTCATCGTCATTCCGCACTCGGTGCCGCTGGCGGCGCTGCTCAGCCTGATCGGCCTGGGCGCGGGTGGGTTCCTGCTGTGGTCCAGCCGGCGCCGTCCGGTACGGATCGAGGCGCCCGCGGAGCCCGAACTCCTGGTGGCCGAGGTGCCGCGCAAGCCGCGCCTGCCGCCCGCATCGGTCCACCCGGGCGATGCCCCGGGTGAGCGGGCGCGGGTCGCACCGGCGCCGCCGTCTACCCCGGCCATGGCGACGGCGCTCGACGCGTCGATGTTTCGCGCCTACGACATTCGCGGCGTGGCCGGCACCTCGCTCACGCCGGATGTAGCCCATCGCATCGGCCAGGCGATCGGCGGCCTGATGGCCGAGCGTGGCCTGCACGAGATGGTGGTCGGGCGTGACGGCCGGCTGTCCGGGGAGTCGCTGGCGCGCGGCCTGTCGGAGGGCCTGCGCGCCGCCGGCATCGACGTGATCGATATCGGCCTGGCGCCGTCGCCGCTGGTGTACTTCGCGGCGTTCCACCTGGGCACCGGCTGCGGCGTGGCGGTCACCGGCAGCCACAACGCAGCCGACCACAACGGGTTCAAGATCGTGGTCGGCGGCGAGACCCTGGCCGAAGCGGCCATCGCCGACCTGCACCGCCGGATCGTCGAGGGTCAACTGCGCGACGACGGCGTCGGCACCTGGCGCGAGCAACCCGTGCTCGATGCCTACGTGGCCCGCATCGTGGGTGACGTGTCCGCCGAGCGGCGCCTCAAGGTCGTCGTGGATGCCGGCAACGGCGTGGCCGGCTTGGTGGCGCCTCGCGTCCTCGAAGGGATCGGCTGTGAAGTCATCCCGCTGTATTGCGATGTCGACGGCACGTTCCCCAACCACCACCCCGATCCGTCCGATCCGCGCAACCTGGCTGACCTGATCGCGGCGGTGCACGCCCTCGGCGCGGACCTGGGCGTCGCCTTCGATGGCGACGGCGACCGCCTCGGCGTGGTCACCGCCAAGGGTGAGGTCATCGACGCGGACCGGCTGCTGATGCTGTTCGCCGGCGATGTGCTTTCCCGCAATCCCGGCGCCACGGTGATCTACGACGTGAAATGCACGGGGCACCTGCGCAAGGTCATCCAGGATGCCGCGGGGGTGCCGCTGATGTGGCGCACCGGGCACTCGCTGATCAAGGCGAAGATGCGCGAGACCGGCGCCGCCCTGGCGGGCGAGATGAGCGGCCATTTCTTCTTCGCCGACAACAACCGCTGGTACGGTTTCGACGACGGCATCTACGCCGCGGCGCGCCTGCTGGAGATCGTCGCCGGCGACCCGGAAGAACGCAGCGTCGCCGAGCTGTTCGATACCTTGCCCCGGAGCGTATCCACCCCCGAGCTGAAGTTGCCGGTGGCGGAGGAAGGCATGGCGTTCCGCTTCATGGACGCGTTCCGCGCCGGTGCGACGTTCGACGACGCCCGGGTGACGACGATCGACGGGGTCCGCGTGGACTGGCCCGACGGCTGGGGACTGGTGCGTGCATCCAACACCTCGCCCGCACTGATCTTCCGTTTCGACGCGGACAGTGGGAAGGCGCTGGAGCGCATCAAGCAGGCCTTCCGCCAGCGCCTGCTGGCGGTGGCCCCGGATCTGCCCCTGCCGTTCTGACCGGCGGGTTCCGGTCGGGGCGGGATCAGCGGCCGGACGAGTCCGCGGCCTTCAGTTCGCGATAGTGCTTCAGCTGCGCATCCATGTTCACCTGGGCGGCATCCTTGGCGGCCTGCTGCCGTTGTAGCGCCGCGCGCAGTCCGGCCACCGTGTTGCGCTGCTCGGTGATCCGGTCGTTCAGGTAAGGCGGCACCGGCTGCTTGCTGCGCTCGAGGTCACCGGCGCGGTTGAGAAGGTCGGCCAGCGCCTTTTCCTGGCCCTGCAGGTTCATGCGCGTGGTGCGGGCGGCCTGCTCGACGTTGTCCAGCTCGGCTTGCTTGGCGGTCGAGAATGCCGTTTCATCGGGATACGCATTGAGCAACTGGGCATCGTCACGCTTGCGCTGGTCGGCTGCCGCCTGGACGGCGGCCTGCTGCTCGGCCACCTTGCGTGCGGCCTCGCGTTCGTCGGCCGTCAGCTGGCGATCCACATGGCGCACCGTCACGCCCTGCGCGTTGACCACGTCGTAGCCCGACTTCATCGCCTCGGGGGTCAGGCTGTCGCTGAAGAACGAATGGCCACCGGCGTCCTTCCACTTGTAGCGGAAGTTGTTGTTGTTCGTGGTGTTGGCCTGGGCCAGCGCGGCCGTGCCGAAGCACAGGGCCGTCGCCGCCATCATGTAACGCACTGCTCGCATGGTGTCCCCTCCTGTGCAAGGAGTATAGCCAGCCGGGAGTGACAGGCTACGCCCGCCTCCCCAAGGCTGGACACCGACGGCCATCCTGGCCGGATACGCTCAGGCCTGGACGCCGTATCGCTCGCGGTAGGCCAGCAGTCGCTGGTGTTCCGTCGCCAGATCGGGCCGCTCGCCGGCATAGGTCAGCACGTCGGCCAGTGTGGCGATGGCAACGACCGGGATGCCGAACTGGGCGGCCACTTCCTGCGCCGCCGACAGCTCGCCTTGCCCGCGTTCCTGCCGGTCGAGCGCGATCAGCACGCCGGCGGGTTCCGCGCCCTGGGCACGGATCAGCTCGAGGGATTCGCGCACAGCCGTGCCGGCGGTCATCACGTCGTCGACGATGAGCACGCGGCCGGTCAGCGGCGCGCCGACCAGGTGGCCGCCTTCGCCGTGATCCTTGGCTTCCTTGCGGTTGTACGCCCACGGCACATCCCGCCCCTGGGTGTCGGCCAACGCGATCGCCGTGGCGGCGGCCAGGGCGATGCCCTTGTAGGCCGGCCCGAACAGCATGTCGAACGGTACGCCCGAGCGGGTGGCCGCGGCCGCGTACGACCGGCCGAGACCGGCCAGGGCGGCACCGGAATCAATCCGGCCCATGTTGAAGAAATACGGGCTGCTGCGCCCCGATTTCAGCGTGAAGTCGCCGAAGCGCAGCACGTCGCGGGTCAGGGTGAGTTCGATGAATTCGCGCTGGTAGTCGTACACGGGGGGATCTCTCAGTGGGTCCAGGGGTGCAACGGGCGCCACATCACGTATTGCGGGCCGGCCGGACCGCCATGGTACAGCTCGTCGTCTTCGCGATAGCCCGCGCGGCGGTAGAGGTGCACGGCGGCCTCGTTGCGCAGGTTCACCGTCAACACGATGCGCTCGCGGTCGGGATGGCGGCCTTCCGCATAGGCCTGGATGGCATCCAAGGCGCGGCGGCCGAGGCCCTGTCCCTGCCGGCCCGCGTCGATCATGAAAGAGCGCAGCGCCACCGCGCCATCCGCCAGCGGATGATCGCCCAGGGCCGTCGCGCGCCGGTCGATGCGGACGTAGCCGACCACCGCCTCGTCGACCAGCAGCGCCAGTGCCTCGCTGCCCGGGCACACCGCGGCATCGGCCAGCGAATCGGCGGTGCGCCCGGCAAACGGCACCTGCCCGGGATGCACGGCCACCGCGAGGACGGCGGCGCGAAGTTCGGCGGTGACGGGCGTGACGCGGACAGGCGGGCTCATGCGCGCATTGTAGGCGCAGGTATGATGGACGGGTCATCGAATGCCCGATCAAGGTCCCATGCGCATCATCTCGCTCAACGCCAACGGTATCCGTTCCGCCGCCACCAAGGGTGTCTTCGAATGGTTGCGCACGCAGGAGGCCGACGTGGTCTGCCTGCAGGAAACCAAGGCCCAGGAATACCAGCTCACCGACCCGATGTTCCGGCCCGACGGGCACCATTGCTTCTACCACGACGCGCGCAGCAAGAAGGGCTACAGCGGTGTTGCGATCTACTCGCGCCGTGAGCCGGACGAAGTGCGCGTGTCGCTGGGCCGCGAGGATTTCGACTGCGAAGGTCGCTACATCGAGGCGCGCTACGGCAACCTCAGCGTGGTGTCGTTCTACATTCCGTCGGGTTCCTCGGGCGACGAGCGCCAGCAGTACAAGTTCCGCGTGATGGAGTGGCTGACGCCGATCCTCCGCGAATGGGCGGCCAGCGGACGCGACTACGTGCTCTGCGGCGACTGGAACATTGTCCACACCAAAAACGACATCAAGAACTGGACCTCCAACCAGAAGAACTCCGGCTGCCTGCCCGAGGAACGCGCCTGGCTCGACCTCCTGTTCAAGGAGATCGGCTGGGTCGACAGCTTCCGCGCGCTGAAGCCGGAGGCGGTCGAGTACACCTGGTGGTCCAATCGCGGCCAGGCCCGCGCCAACAACGTGGGTTGGCGGATCGACTACCAGATCGTTACCCCGGGCCTGCGCGATCGCCTGCGCGACTGCTCGATCTACCGCGACGAGCGCTTTTCCGACCACGCGCCCTTCATCGTGGACTACGCCGAGTGAGCGATACCGCCGCGGCGCCACGCTACAAGGGCTTGCGTGGTATCGCCGCCGCGTTCGCCCAGCCGGGCGCCGTCACCCTGCTTTTCTTCGGTCTGGCGTCCGGGTTGCCGTTCCTCCTGGTGGGCAACACGCTGTCGGCGTGGCTCAAGGAATCGGGCGTCGATTACGGTGCGATCGGCGTCGCCAGCTACGTCACGTTTGCCTATAACTTCAAGTTCCTGTGGGCGCCGCTGGTCGACAAGTGGCGCCTGCCACTGTTCGGTCGCCTTGGCCTGCGTCGCGGCTGGCTGATGTTCGCCCTGCTGTTGCTGGGTGTCGGCCTGCTCGGCATGGCCGCGTTCCCACCGACGCTCTCCCTGGCGCGCTTCATGGCGGTCACCCTGGTGGCCGCCTTCGCCGGCGCCACCATCGATATCGTGGTGGATGCCTATCGCGTGGAGATCGCGCCCCCCGAGGCCCAGGGCGCGCTGGCCGCCACCTATACGCTCGGCTATCGGTTGGGGCTGATCGCCGGCGGTGCCGGCATCCTGATCGTCGCCGACGCGCTCGGTTGGCAACGCGGCTACGTGGCCATCTGCGGCCTGCTGGTCATCCCTGTCATCGCCGTGCTGCTGGCCCGCGAGCCGGAACACCGCGTGCGCGAGCGTGTGCCCATGCGGGTAGCGATCCAGGAGGGCTTCGTCGGGCCGTTCCGCGATTTCCTCTCGCGCTACGGTCTGGGGCTGGCGCTGGCCCTGCTGCTGTTCGTCGCCCTGTTCCGCCTGCCGGACCAGATGCTCGGGGTCATGGCCTATCCCTTCTACCTGGACGCCGGTTTCAGCAAGACCCAGATCGCCGAGGTGTCGAAGGTGTACGGCGTGATCGTCGGCATCGTCGGCGCACTGCTGGGCGGCTGGGCGGTCACCCGCTTCGACATGCGCCGCCTGCTGGTGATCTCCGCCATCGGCGTCGCGGTGTCCAACCTGCTCTACCTGCTGATGGCGATGAACCCCGGGCAGACCTGGGCGTTCGTGGCCACCCTGTCCGGCGACAACTTTGCCCAGGGCTTTGCCGGGCCCGTGCTGGTGGCCTTCATGTCGGGGCTGGTCAACCGCCGGTTCACCGCGACGCAGTACGCGCTGCTGAGCGCGCTGGCCAACCTGCCGGGCAAGCTGCTGGGTGGGCTCTCGGGATTCCTGGTCAAGGATTCGGGCTACGCGGCGCTTTTCATCGTCAGCACCGTGTCCATCGTGCCCACCCTGGTCCTGCTGGCGCTGCTGTGGCACCGGATGCCGCGCCCCATGGCTGTCGAAGCGACGTAGGCCGCACGGCCGGTTTTGGTCACCGGCCGGATGTGTGTAAGATTTCCGGCACAGGGGGCATGCGCGAGGAGTAAAACGCACGTGCCAGATATCATCGTGAGACACATCGACGAGCAGATGGCCGAGCGGATCAAATCGCTCGCGCGCGAACGCCGCTGGTCGATCAACGAAGTGATCCTCCACGCATTGCGCTACGGGCTGGGTTTGAGTCCGGGCGACGTGTTCAGTGAACTGCTGATCGAGCCCGGCGACATCGCGCACCTCACCGGTGCCTGGGATGCCCAGGAGCAGGCCGCCTTCCAGGAGGCGCTGTCCGCGTTGGCCCAGGCCTCGCCGTCATCGCTGGCGGACGCGGCAGCGCGTAGCGAAGCAAGCCCCGCCGAGCGGGTCTAGCCGTCGAGCGGTCCGGGTGCAGGCGCCGCATAGAGGGCGCCCAGTAGTCGAGGGCCGCGCGCCCCGGTCACGACCGGCAGGTTGCCCGGTTCGCCCCGCAGGCGGCGATACGCCAGCCAGGCGAACGCCATGGCTTCCAGCATGTCGGGGTCGATGCCGAAGTCGGTGCTCATCCGCAGCCGAGGGCCGTCCAGTCGATCGGCAATGGCCTGCATCAGGCCTGCATTGTGCACACCACCCCCGCAGGCGACGACGTCGATGGCGTCGGGCGCGTGCCGTTCGATCGCTTCCACCACGCTGACCGCGCTCAGTGCCAGCAGCGTGGCCTGCACATCCTCGGGGGGCAGTTCGCCCACGCGGGGGTGTGCCGCCAGCCAGGCGAGGTGGAAGTGTTCACGTCCCGTGCTTTTCGGTGGCGCGAGCGCGAAATACGTATCGGCCAGCAGTTCGCGCAGCAACGGCGCGTCCACACGGCCGGACGCGGCGAAGCGTCCGTCACGGTCGAAGGCTTCCCCGCGGTGGCGCAGGCACCAGGCGTCCATCAGCCCGTTGGCGGGGCCGGTGTCGAAACCGGTCACGCCGCCGTCGGCGCCCAGCAAGGTGATGTTGGCGATGCCGCCCAGGTTGAGCACCACGCGCGCGCCGGACACGGGGCGCAGCACCGTGGCGTGGAAGGCCGGTACGAGCGGAGCCCCCTGACCACCGGCAGCGACGTCCGCGCGGCGGAAATCGGCCACGGTGTCGATGCCGGTGCGTTCCGCAATCACCGAGGCGTCGCCGATCTGCAGGGTGAAGGGGTGGTCACCGCCGGGGCGGTGGCGGATCGTCTGGCCGTGCGAGCCGATCGCGGTAACGTCGGACCGGGCCACGCCGGCTCGTGCCAGCACGGCCTGGGCCGCATCGGCGAAGGCCACGCCCACGGCCACATCGAGCCGTCCGTAGCGGTCCAGGTCGAGGCGTTCCTCATCCTGCGCCACGGCCAGGATCAGCTGGCGCAGGGCGTTATCCCAGGGATACGTGAGCCCGGCGACGAGGGCCGGGCGTTCGTTCTTGAAGCGGACCAGCGCGGCGTCGATGCCGTCGGCGCTGGTCCCTGAAATGAGGCCGATGTACAGGCCGTCGGCACGCGCCATCGATCAGTCGGTGCCGTTCGCGCCGGTTTCGACACGGGCGAGCTTGGTGCTGTTGTCGATCTGCTTGAGGCGAGCCAGCTGCGGTCCGACCACGTCTTTCCGGAACTTCGCCAGCTGGGCGGCCGGCAGCGGCTCCGGCTTCGGCAGCGTTACCGTCTGCGGATCGCGCTGGACGTTGTTGACGCGGAATTCGTAGTGCAGGTGAGGGCCGGTGGCGAGGCCGGTCATGCCGACAAAGCCGATGGTGCTGCCCTGGCTGACCCGCTGACCTACGCGCAGGTTGGCGAACTTCGACATGTGGCCGTACGCGGTGCTGATGGTGGCGTTGTGCTGGATCACCACGAAGTTGCCGTAGCCGTTCATCCAACCGCGGAACTTGACCACGCCATCGCCCGCGGCATGAATCGGCGTGCCGGTGGGGGCGGCGTAGTCCACGCCCTTGTGCGCGCGCATCTTGCCCAGGATCGGATGCATGCGTCCGGCGCTGAACTGCGAGGAGATGCGGGTGAAGTCGACCGGGATACGCAGGAAGGAACCGGTGAGCGGCCGCCCTTCCTCACTGTAGTAGCTGTATTTGCCGTCGCCGTTCTTGTAGCGGTAAGCGGTATAGCGCTTGCCCTGGTTGACGAACTCCGCGGCGGAGATATCGCCGTCGCGCAGGAACGAGCCGTCGCTGTACACGTCGTCGTAGATGACGGTGAAGCTGTCGCCGACGCGCAGGTCCTGCACGAAGTCGATGTCGAACTTGAACACCTCGGCCAGCTTCAGCACCATCGCGTTGCTCATGCCGGCCTGGGAGGCCGCGCCGAACAGGGAACCGTCGATGACGCCGTGGACGATGTGCTCGCGATGCTGCACGTCGCGCGTCTGCGTCGTCAGCTGGGGCTTGTCGCCGTCGATGCGCAGGGTGGCGATGTTGGCTTCGTCCTGGTCGAAGCGCACGCCCTTGAGGGTGTGGTCGTCGCCGACGAGGAACTGGAACTCCTGGCCCGGCTTGATCTGGTGGAAAACCTTTGCGCCGCCGGCACCGTCGATCACGTGCTGCAGGTCGTTCATGGTCAGGCCCTGCGCCAGGAAGATGTCGGCGAGGGTCTGGCCCGGCTTGACCTGCACCGTCTGCCATTCTTCGATCGGGGCGATCGGCTTGATGGACGCGGGGTCGATCTTCGGCAGGGCCAGCGGAACGACCGCGTGGGACTTCGACAGGGCCATGGGCACGGTGACCGCGGAACCGGTGACCGTCGTCTGCTTCTTCATCGCACCGGCCCAGGCGGGGATGACCAGGGCGGAGAGGATGACCAGGAGGAACGCCGTGCCGGCGAGAATCCAGCGCTCACGGCTCCAGCTCAGCGGCTCGGCCGAGGCGTTACGACTGAACGACCAATGGGCACGCGAATCGTAGAAGTGCGAATGCCTGCGCTGTGCCTTGCGCCGGATGGCCTGCTTGCGGGCGCTGTGCGCCCTGCGGTTTGCGTCACTCATCGTCTTTGTCTATCCGCTCGCCCCGAGTTGTCGCGTACCATAACGGCCGCGTGTAAAGGCCGTCAACGCCTTTTCCATCAAGGCTTTGCAACACATCGTGGGGTTAACGCACAATTAACCCCCACGCCGTCTTCACTGACAAATGTGAAGGACGCTGACTTACAGACTATAGAGAGAAAGCATGAACGAGCTGGAGCAGGCCCTCGCGCTGATCGCGCGTGGCGCGGACGAGATCATCAAGAAGGACGACCTCGAGGCACGGCTCAAGACGGGACGCCCCCTGCGGATCAAGGCCGGATTCGACCCCACGGCCCCCGACCTGCACATCGGCCACACTGTGCTGCTCAACAAGATGCGCCAGTTCCAGGACCTCGGGCACCAGGTCATCTTCCTGATCGGCGACTTCACGGGGATGATCGGCGACCCTACGGGCAAGAACGCCACCCGCAAGCCGCTGACCCGCGAGGACGTGCTGGCCAATGCCGAGACCTACGCCGAGCAGGTCTTCAAGGTGCTGGACCGGGAGAAGACCGAGCTGCGCTTCAACGCAGAGTGGTTCGGCAGCATGGGGGCCGCGGACATGATCCGCCTGGCCGCTACCCATACCGTGGCGCGCATGCTGGAGCGCGACGACTTCGCCAAGCGGTACAAGTCGGAGCAGCCCATCGCCATCCACGAGTTCCTCTATCCGCTGGTGCAGGGCTACGACTCGGTGGCCCTCAAGGCGGACGTCGAGCTGGGCGGTACCGACCAGCGGTTCAACCTGCTGATGGGGCGCGCCCTGCAGGAGCACCACGGGCAGCCGCCGCAGATCGTCCTGACCATGCCCCTCCTGGAGGGCCTGGACGGGGTCAACAAGATGTCCAAGTCGCTGGGCAACTACATAGGTATCAACGAACCGGCCATCGACATCGTCACCAAGACGATGAAGATCGGCGATGACCTCATGTGGCGCTGGTTCGAACTGCTCAGTTTCGACGTATCGCTGGATGAGCTGGCCGCCATGAAGGCCGACGTCGCCTCCGGCACGCTCAATCCCAGGGAAGCCAAGCTCCGCCTGGCCCGTGAACTGGCCACGCGCTTCCACGATGCCGGCGCCGCAGAACAGGCGATCGCCGGCTGGAACGCCGTGGTAACGGGGCAGGGCGATACCAGCCTGCTTCCGCTCGCAGAGATCGCCGTGCCCCCTGAAGGGTTCCGTCTGGCCTCCCTGCTTACCGCCGCAGGCGTCACGCCCAGCAATTCCGAGGCGAACCGCAAGCTCAAGGAGCGCGCCGTGCGTATCGACGGCGAGGTGGCGGAAGATGCTTCCCGCACGTTCGTGGCCGGTTTCGAGGGTGTGCTGCAGGTCGGCAAAAGAAATTTCGCCCGTATCCGCCTGATTTAACGGCGCTTTCAAAAATAATTCACGAAAGGGGGTTGCAGCCCTTTCTGAAAACCGTATTATTCGCCTCCCGCAGCGGCCCACGCCGAAAGGCAAACGCTACGGCAGCTATATCGCTTCGGCGACAACCTCGAAAAAAAGCTTCACGAGGGTGTTGACGGAAACGAAAAACGATATAGAAT